>SMWZ01000028.1 GCA_004356455.1 Deltaproteobacteria bacterium | reverse complement strand
GTGGACCCACGCAAGTACATGGATCGTCTGGGCCGGTGGCAGGCGCGCGTGGAGTCGGGCGCGGGCACCTGGCAGGTCATCAACGACCTCGACCGCCTCGACGCCCTCCTCACCCGCAACTAGCGCCCTACTAGCGCGTTAGCGGCGAGCAGGGCTCGCCTGCGCGCACGGCACCGGACTTCGTCGGTGCCTCGGGTCGCCCTAGCGAAGGGCTCAGGCTTAGCGCGGGTGCCTGTAAGGCAAGCCCCTGGCGCGCAGCGAGGCGTAGCCGAGCGTAGTGCGGGCAGGCGAGCTTCGCTCGCCGATACCCCGCTAGTAGTGCTCGCCGATAACCCGCTAGTTACGTACACTGCGCGACCCTTTTGGGTGGGGTCGTGGTGGTCGCTCCGCAGACTGGCAATATCGGCTTCCTGGCACGTCTGCAGGACAGCCCCACCCGCTGGATCGTGTATGGCATCATCACGGGCCTGGCCTCCGGCCTGGTGGCGGTGCTCTTCTTGTTCGCACTGGAGCTGGCGGGCCAGCTGACCTTCGGCCTGTTGGCCCAGCTGCCACAGCCGAGCCCCCCCGGAGACGCCATCGTCCACCTGGAAGGCGTGGGGGAGGGCGAGCCGCGGCGCTGGCTCTTCTTCCTGCTGCCGGTCGTGGGCGGGCTGCTCTCGGGGCTCGTGGTCTACCGCTTCGCGCCCGAGGCCGAGGGTCACGGCACAGACGAGGTGCTGCGAGCCTTCCACCAGCGCCGCGGGGTGATTCGCGCCCGCGTGCCCCTGGTGAAGGGCATCGCCACCATTTTCACGCTGGCGGGGGGCGGCAGCGCGGGCAAAGAGGGGCCCATCATGCAGATCGGGGCTGGCATCGGCTCCTTCCTGGCGACGCGCCTGGGGCTGAGCGCGCGCGACCGACGGATCCTGCTGCTGGCCGGCGCTGCCGGAGGCCTGGGCGCCATCTTCCGCGCGCCGCTTGGCAGTGCGCTCACGGCCATCGAGGTGCTGTATCGGGAGGACTTCGAGTCCGACGCGCTCATCCCCTGCGTGATCTCCTCGGTGACGGCCTACGTGCTCTTTATCCTGCTGGTGGGGGGCCAGCGGATCTTTGCGGTCCCACAGCTCCCCTTGCTGACGCCGCTCGAGGTGCCGGGCTACCTGCTGCTCGCGGGGGTCGCGGTTCCGGTTGGCTGGGGCTACATCCGTCTCTTCTACGCCACCCGCGACCGGATCTTCCGCAAGCTGCCGTTGCCGCGGCCGCTGCGCCCGATGCTGGGGGGGCTGGGCGTGGGTCTGATCGGTCTCCAATTCCCCCAGGCTTACGGGGCGGGCTGGGGCTACATTCAGCAGGCTCTGGACGGGCAGCTCCTGATTCAGACCATGGCCTGGGTGGTGCTTGCCAAGATCGTGGCCACCTCGCTCACGATCGGCTCTGGCGGCAGCGGAGGCGTCTTTGGCCCCACACTCTTCATCGGGGGCATGCTGGGCGGGGTGATCGGCTACGGCGGCGAGCTGATCGCGCCGGCGCTCTTCCCGCATCCCAGCGCTTACGTGCTGGTGGGCATGGCCAGCTTCTTTGCGGGCGTCGCCAGCGCGCCGATCGGGGCCATGCTGATGGTGACCGAGATGACCGGGGGCTACACCCTGCTGCCGCCGCTGATGCTGGTCTCGGTGGTCTCGATCCTGCTCATGCGACGCTTCTCGATCTACGAGAACCAGGTCCAGGATCGCTTCCATTCTCCCGCCCACATCGCGGACCTTACGATCAACGTGCTCGAGGAGATGAAGGTCGCCGACGTATTCCAGCCCACGTCCGATGTGCCCACGGTGACGCCCGCCACGGGCTTTGAGGCGCTGCGCGGCCTGATCCTCACGAGCCGGGAGGCCACCGTCCCGGTCGTGGATCCCAACGGCCGCCTGGTGGGATTGCTGACCGCAGAACAGCTACGCCCGGTGATGGACGAGCACCAGCTCGACAGGTTCGTAGTGGCCGGCGATATCTGCGCGCCTCCCTTCAGCCTGCAGCGTGACGACGACCTCTATCGAGCACACGAGCTCTTCCGCGCTTCGGGTTGTCCTCAGATTCCAGTCATGGAGGAGGGGGTGGGCGGGAACCCGCCGTGCATCATCGGCATGCTGGACTATCGGGACATGATGCGCGCTTATGGTCGGGAGCTCGCGCGCCGGCGAGAAAACTGAGACTCTAGCCTACGATCTCTACCGCGCCGCCGCGTCGGAAGTCAGCGGCTCCGCACTGGCCCGGCACGAGCGCGTGCACGCCCCCGAAGTAGACGTCACACGCTTGCCATAGATTGATCGGCCAGCGCCGCGCCAGGCCGTCAACGGTCTCGCGCGGGAAGCCAGGCTCGATCTGTAGCGTGTTGCCGTCCCAGTGAATCCGGGGGGCGGCCACTGCGGTTTCGAGCTCCCGCTCGAAATCGATGACCTGGGTGATCGTCTGCAGAATCGCGCAGCGAATGCGTTTGCTGCCGCCGCTTCCGAGTGCCAGCCGGGGTCGGGCATCGCGCAGGACGAGCGAGGGCGACATCATCGACGCCACCCGCTCCCCGGCTGGGCTCGCGTGGACACCTTCGGGGTGAAGGTCGTCCTCCCCCATCATGTTGTTGAGCATGATGCCGCTCTCCGGCGCCACGAAGCCCGATCCCTCGCCATTCGAGTTGGTCATGCTGGCTACGTTCCCCTCCGCGTCTGCTACACAGATATGGGTTGTACCTCGAACGGCCTGGCGCAGACGCTGGACGCTTTGGGCCGGAGCCTCCGGAACGGGGTCGGCGGGCGAGAGGCAGCCCGTCTCCCGCAGGCGGTCGACCTCCATCTGAAGTGTGACCAGCAGCGCCAGGTGATCCTCCGAGCCCCATCCGAGCTCGGCCAGGGGCTGGGTCTCGAGCAGCTTGAGCGAGAATGTCACCAGGGAGCCGCCGAACGAGGGCGGGGGATTGGTCAGCACGCGGTGCCCGCGATACTCGACCCCGAGCGGCGTTCGTTCGATCACCCGATAGCCGGCGAGATCCTCGGCGCTGAGCAATCCGTCCTCCCGCATCTCGCGATCGATCCGCTGCGCGAGCGCCCCCTCGTAGAAGCTTGCGCCCCGGTCGCCTGCCAGCGTCTCGAGGAAGCGCGCGAGCTCTGGATTACGCCAGCGATCTCCGACTGCGAAGGGCCGGCCGTCTCGAGTGTAAAGCCCCCGACTGTCCGGCGTGAGGCACATGATCGGGTGCAGGATCTCGAGGAAATGCGCCTGATGCTGGTTCAGCCGAATCCCCTCGCGAGCCAGTGAAACGGCGGGCTCGAGCACATCCTCTAGCGGCAAACGACCCAGCCGCTCGTGTACGTGCAGCAGGCCCTTGAGGGTGCCCGGCACGGCGACGGAGCCCCGCCCGGCGTTGAAGACCTGATCCGATTCGGTGAAGTGGACGGTGATCGGAATGAAGTGCGGCTCGAGCGCGACGCTCGTGCGTCCCCGGCCCGGCGTGTCGACGAAGAAGTCGAAGGCCGTGGCCTTGCCACTCGCAGCCTCGTAAGCCAGCAGAAAGCCACCCCCGCCGAGGCTGGTGAGGGCCGGCTCCGCGACCGTGCTGGCGAAGCCGGCTGCTACGCTGGCGTCGAATGCGTTGCCGCCGGCGCGCAGGATCGCGGCCCCCGCTGCACTCACGGCGGGGTGTCCGCTGGCCACGACGGCGAGGTTAGCGTCCGCGACGCTCAGGAGTGACCCGCCGAGATCATGATTCGGGCCAGAGCCCAACCCCAGAGCGCGTTCGTGCCCAGCACCAGGAGCGGTGTCAGTCCCCCCAGGGAGAGTCCGAGGAATCCCTGATTGTCTAACGGCAAGAGCAGAACGAGCTGAATGCTGCTCGGAAGCAGGGATAGAACCAGGCCGCTGCGTACGGGTGTGAAGCCGCGTCGACGCACCAGGGGGTATCCCATGGCGAAGAAGCTGCCCCAGAGCAGGCGTCGCTCGAGCCAGCTCCAGCTCAGGCCCGGAACCAACGCCACGGCCTCCTCAGACACCTTGGCTCCTGCGAGCAGCCACAGCGCGAACGAAGCGATCAGGGCCCCGACGGCGCCCGCGAAGTACGCCATGGCTAGACGCCGGACCATCGCTCCTCTCCCCCGCTTCAGGCTCCACCGCCTGCGCGGCCGAGCCTCGCCCCCCGTTCGCGGACAAGGTAACTTCTCTTGGCCGTGAATCCCTCCCCTACGCGGTCCCGCGTCCTCGCGGTCATCGGTGCAGGCAGTTCGGATGCCGCCACGGATGCGATTGCGTGCGAGGTTGGACGCCTGCTGGCTCAGGCCGGATGCGTGCTGATCACCGGCGGGCTCGAGGGGGTGATGGTGGCCGCATCGCGGGGGGCGCACGAGGCCGGAGGGCTGGTGATCGGTGTGCTGCCGGGCAGCTTCCCCGCCGAGGCCAACCCCTATGTGAGCGTGGCCGTAGCCACCGGTCTGGGTGACGCCAGAAACGCCGTGCTGGCCAACACCGCGGAGGCCTTCATCGCGGTGGGCGGCGCATACGGAACGCTCTCCGAGATCGCCTTCGCACTCAAGCGAGGCAAGCGCGTAGTCGGCCTGGGAACCTGGGACGTAGATCCGGCAGTGCTCAAGGCGAGCTCGGCTGAGGAGGCCGTGCGCCTGGCGCTGGCCTGAGTCAGCGCGTCTAGCCCGGATATCTCACCCGGTGGCTAGCTGCGCGCCGCCAGCAGCTGGCGTCCGACGCTCGGGAGGTCGGGTTGGGTCGGGCAATCCACGTCCGGCCAATCGCCGAAGGGATCCAGCAAGAGCGCGTGGATCCCGACCGAACGTGCGCCCTCCACATCGGCCGCGTAGAGATCGCCGACGTGGAGCGTGTGCTCCGCACGCGCGCGCACGAGCTCGAGTGCATGCCGGAAGATAGCGGGATGAGGCTTTTCGAAGCCCACCTGGGCCGAGTCCACGACTGCGTCGAGCAGGGGCCGCAGCTTGGCGCGAGTGAGCGTTGACTCTATCGTGCCATCCGAGTTGCTCACGACGACGAGCCGGAGACCCGCCTTGCGCAGCGCGGCCAGCGTCTCCGGCACGCCGGGCAGGATTCGCACCCAGAGACGCACACGCAGCGACGACTGGCTCAGAGCGCCGGCCCAGCCTTGCGCCAGCCGGTCGAGCTCCGCCTCGTCGGTCTCGAGCGCACCCGCCAGCAGCTTTCGCAGGTAGAAACGAAAGGTGTCGCGCGACTCGGTGGAGCCGCCGGCCGCGATGCGGGCCGAGACCGCCGGTCGGGCCGCGGCCTCGGCTCGGGCCAGCCTGTCGGGTGCGCAGTGAGGCCCCAGCAGGGCAAGCTGCTCGCTCATGAGCTCAAAGTCCATCGAGAACAGCGTGTTCCCCGCGTCGAGAAAAACGGTGTCCAGCAAGGCGAATGGAATCGCAGGCGGCGTCAAGTATCGAAGCGCTGCCGGAGCGCGGGTGGGAGTAGGGGGCAGGCCTCCGTCTTCGTGCCAAACACGCGGTAACGCGTGGCCGCGACAGCGTTGTAGAGCGCGTCCCGCAGGCGAGGGGGGACCAGACGGCCGAGCACTGCCAGCACCCGCCAAACTCCTCCCAGGCGACCCAGCATGTACAGGACCGCAGCCGAGCGCTCCAGCAGCTCCCCCTCCGCAGTTCCCACGATGACGCTGTCGGCCAGGGACGCGCGCGCAGACGCGGGCACGCGCGCACGAAACGCGTCGCTGTCGAGCGGGGCGAAGCGGAAGCTGTGCCCGCTGCGGTCCTCCGCCAGCACGAAGCGCACCACACCGTGGCACAGAGCGCACGCGCCGTCGTAGAACATGAGGTCGGTTGATTCCGCTCGCGTGGGCCGCACCCAGGCGGGGTTGAAGGTGAACAGGTACAGGACCCCCATGCCCAGGCTCAGATCCGCGAAGTCGACGAGCGTGGCGAGTCCCAGGTGCATCCCGAGCAGCGCGCTCCACAGCCAGGGTCGCATGCGACGCAGGAGCGCGAGCGGGGCGAACGTGAGCTCGAGCCCGAGAGCGGTCCAGCTGCCCAGCCGCAGCAGGGGGTCGGGCAGTGCCAGCACGAGCTCGCGCAGCCCGCTGGGACGCGCCAGCGGGTTCTCGACTATGCGCGCCAGTGCGCTGCCGTCCAGCCAGGAGGGGCTGCTGAGCTTGGTGTAGCCGCTGTAGCTATAGGCCAGGGCCATCAGGATCCAGGCGGCCGCGAACACCGCGTCTGGCATCCTCCAGCCTACACCGGGATCGGGATCTCCCCGTCGGGACCAGGACCCGTAGGGGCGGACCGGAAGCAGTGCGTGCGCCAGCAGCAGCCAGCCCACGAATGGGAGCGATGGATCCGAGATCAGCGGGTTGCGGCCATAGAGGCAGGCCCACACGTACCAGATGATGAGTGCCGCCCAGCGGTCGTACGCGCCGAGCAAGAAGCAGAGACTCGACACCATGGCTAGCGTCAGCAATGCGGTCACGACCGGCGGGCTGTCGAAGCAAGCGAGCAGGTTGGGAAACGCGCGCGTGAGCGGACTCAGCGAAGCTTCGGGCAGCAGCCCCTGATTGGAGAAGAGCTCGGTACCCCATGGAAGCAGCGCCGCGAAGTGCAGCAGGAGGTAGAGGCCGAAGATTGCGCGGTAGACGCTGTACTGCCCGCCGGTCCAACCGTTGCTCACGGACAGTTCACCTCCAGCAGCAGCGGCAGGTCGCCCGTGTCGCTTCCCGCGCGCGGCTCGAGCCGCACGCGCCGAGGTCCGCGCACGGATGCGGGGTCCACCCCGAGCTCGCGCAGCAGCGGCGCGTTCCCGCATAGCCCGTAGCGGAACACCGCCTCGAACAGCGGCTTCGTTGCGGGCTCGCTCGCGAGCACCGGTCCGTAGGCCAGGGCGGCAGCGTACACGTTGCGCCGGTTGTACGGGCCTTCGAGACGGCTGTAGATCTCAGGGCTCAGGCGCAGCGTGTGGGTCGTCCCGTGCCTGTTCGTCCACTCGAGGAAGAAACGGGTTGAGTCGGTCTCCAGACCTTGCGCCGAGGCGAACACCCGCGGAGCGGGGGAGGCGGCCGTGGCCGCGGCCAGGCCGCGCAGGCGCGGCAACCCGAGCAGGTCGCCCGCCATCTGCGAGCACCCCAGCAGTAGCAGCAGCAGCGCGGCTCTATTCATGTAGGAGTCAACCGCGCTGCTTGGCGAGGCGAGCCCAGAGCCCGAGCCACACCACGGTCCCTACGCCGAAGGCGAAGCCGCCCGCGTGCGCCCACCAGGCGACGCCGCCCTGGTCCGGATCGGCGGCCGCGATGGTTCCGTACAGGACCTGAAGCCCGAACCAGAGCAGCAGGTAGATCACGGCGGGCAAGGTGACGGTCCGGATGAAGAAGAAGATGATCACCAGGGAGACGATCCTGGCCCTGGGGTAGAGCAGCATGTAAGCGCCCATGACGGCGGAGATGGCTCCGCTGGCGCCGATGGTCGGCACCGTCGAGGTGGGATTCATCACCACATGCGCGAGTCCTGCGGCGATGCCACCCGCGAGATAGAAGAGCGCATAGTTCAGGTGGCCGAGCCGATCCTCGATGTTGTCACCGAAGATCCAGAGGAAGAGCATGTTCCCCAGGAAGTGCATCACGCCCGCGTGCAGAAAGATCGAGCTGAGAAAGGGGCCATAGAGACCCGGCTCGCCGATGGCCCCTTGATCCAGGAGCGCGTAGAACTGTGAAGGGATCAGGCCGTGCAGCTGAAACAGATCTTCCAGGCCGGCTCCCGCGCGCAGCTCCAGGAAGAAGGCTGCGCTGCAGAGCGCGATGAGAGTGTAATTGACAATGGGGAAGCGCTGAGTCGGATTCAGGTCTCGGATTGGAATCAACGGGCCCCGCCTCGTGCGGTGGTCGACTGATGCGAAACTGTATTCCGCAGGCGGGGGGGTGTCGAGCGTGGGACAGAGGCTATCCTCAGCCGTGCGGAGGGCGCTAGATGGTCACGATCGGGATGAACTACGACGTACGCGAAGGCAAGGAGCAGATCTTCGAAAAGGCCTTCGCGCGAGTGCTGCAGGTGATGAGCCAGCTGGAGGGTCACGCTGACTCGCGTCTGTATCGGCAAGTTGGTGCAGACTCCCCGGAGTACCTGATCGTCTCGCGCTGGAGTAGTGAGGAGGCTTTCCGGGGCTTCATTGCCTCGGACCAGTTCAAGAAAGTCACCGATTGGGGCTCCGCCCAGATCCTACGGGGCCCACCACGCCACACCACCTATACCGAAAGCTAAGTCGGTTTGCTGGTTCGCAAGCCCTGCGCAGGGCTGGCAGTGAGGCGAAGCCGAACGTAGGGCGGGCTGCGTAGCAGTGCGCGAAGCGATGCGGGCTGCCCTTACTAGTGCGTTATCGGCCGGCAAAGCCGGCCTGCGCGCGCGACACGCCTCCGGCGTGCCTTACCCGGGACAGGATTCGACACGCTCGAGAGACTCGGCTGGCTGCGGGTCGGGCTCCCGTTTGCGGCGTGAGAGGCGGTCTGAGAACCGCCGCTCATTGTCCCAACACAGTAGATGTAAATGCGGCTTTACAGCAGCATAACCATAGCCATGGCCGTCGTCGCGCTTGCATGCACTCAGACTGAGAGCCGTTACGAGTCATGCCGGAGAGCGGCCGACGACTACTGTCTGTGGGTTGCGGAGCCAGCTAATGCTGAATCTATCGATATGGGGATTTGGCCGATCCGCGATCAAATAGAAAAGCTGAAAAATAAACAGAGACCTACCGCATTCGAAAAAGAGCAACTCTACGTGTACGAATTTTTTATTAGCACGTGCGTTCCGCTCCATGCTTATGAATGCCTAAAGGGCTCGCGCGTGCAATGAGCGACGAAGAAATGAAACAACTTCTGAGAAGCATCAGAGATTAGGTTGATTCCATCGGGCGCTGGCTGTCGATTGTAGTTATCTTGCTCATTGCGGTTATCGTACTTTGTATTGTCACAGCGGAAGAGATTGAAGTGATGTAATTGACGGTTTACAGAAGCTATTGGTACCGTATCGACCCGTGGCATAGGGGTAGAGACGTCAACCTCTACAGAATCTTCACCTCCTGCATGGAGACGAAGGGGTACACCCGATGAAGGCGGTACTAGGAATGACGACGCTGGTAGTGTTCGGCATCGGCCCGGTATATAGGGGAAAGGCGCTGGGCCTCACCTCCGTTACCTCAGTCATCACCTGGGCCCCAGATATTACCCGAGGCACCACCCTGGTCACCCGAGTCACGCTTCCACTCGGTGTGTCCGCAGTATCGGCACTTCCATTCGACGTACCCCTCGAATCGAAGCTTCTCCTCGGTCGGGCGTAGTGACCACGACTGCCCGCACTCCTCGCAGCGGCGTCTGAAGTACTGGAAGACTGATACTCCAATGACTCCTACGCCAAGTCCGAGGAACAGCCATCCCTCGCCGCTCATAGGCCAGATCACCTCTGTAACCGAGAGCCTAGTCGGCGGCACGCGTCGATGTAAAGGGAAAAGGCGCCGGGCCAGAGGCAACCAGACCGAGCGCCCCTGACCCGCCCCCGGTTTCACTACCAGTTCCTATGTTTGACCAAACGCGGCCTCCAGATGGAGCGAATCGGAAGCTGGAGGCCGCCATTCGATCGCCTCGGGTGCTGGGGGTCGGTAGCCCAGGGAGCTGTGAGGCCGATCGAAAGGGCCGATCAGCGGCATCTAAGAGGGGTGCTCTGAAGGAGCCGATCGACCTTGCGGCGATCGGTGTGTTCCGACGTCGTGAGCCAGTTGTGAACACGCGTTACTGGCCCCGGGGCTAGTCACGATCGTTCACATCATCCCGCTAGGACTCGACGGGTAGGTCGTCGGTGTTTCCCCACTCGGCCCAGGAGCCATCGTAGACGGCTACATCACGATGCCCCAGCAGGGTGAGGGCGAAGGCGGCCAGGGACGCGGTCACACCCGAGCCGCAGGTGGTGACGACCGGCTCGTCAAAGCGCACGCCCGCCTCCTCGTAAATTCGGCGCAGACTCGCCAGCTCGAGGAACGATTCCGTCTGCGGCGATAGATTCTGGCCGTACGGGACGTTGACCGCTCCCGGGATGTGTCCTTTGCGACGTGCGGGCTCTGGTGCGCGTCCGTGAAAGCGCTCGCTTGAGCGCGCATCGATGATGCGTGCGCCTCCCTCCCGCAGAATCCGTAGCACGTCGCACTTGTGTGTCAGCCAGCGGGACTGTGCTCGCGCGTCGAAGCGGGCCGGCGGAAGCTCGGGAATCTCCTGCGTGACCGTCCGGCCCTCGGCCTGCCAGCGGGTAAACCCGCCGTCCAGCAGGCCGGCGCGCGGGTGGCCCGCGTACTGCAGCGTCCACCAGACCCTGCCGGCCGAGTAGCCGCCGCGCCGATCGTAGATGATCACACGCTGGTCCGTTCCCACGCCCGCCGCGGCGAAGCTTTGCGCCAGCGCCGCGGGGGAGGCCACGGTATTGCGTACACTCGCGTCAGCGTCCGCCAGGTCGGTGGAGAGATCGAGATGAACCGCGCCCGGCAGGTGTCCGGCCTCGTACTCCGCTCTGGCGTCTCGCCCCTCGGAGGGCAGGTACCAGGTGGCGTCGATGATGCGTAGGTCGGGCTCGCCGATCCGTGCCTGGAGCCAGTCGGGCTGAACCAGCAGCTCCAGGGTGGCCTCAAGCGCGCACGTGCGACAGGCTCTCGAGGATCTCCCCGTTCCAGGAGAAGTGCAGACGCGGGCGTCCGCGCGCTAGACCGCTTTGGATGGCTGCGGTTGCGAGCAACGGTAGCGCCACCGTGGGTTCGACCCAGGCCATGCCGCTCGCTGCGGTCTTGCCGATCTTGCCCCAGCTCCGAGCCTCGTCCAGCGTGGAGCTCGACAGGCCGCCATCGGCTGTCACCGCGGTGGTCATCTGGATGGCGTAGCGATGCCCGCGGTCTTTCTGCTCGAAGATATAGGACATCACGATCGAGTCGTTGATGTAGTTCTTGGGCACCCCACCGGCGATGTAGATGGCGGCGGTGGCCGGCGACTTTACGACGATCTGCGTCAGCTCATAGTTGTCCTGGATCGAGTCGATCTGAATGCCGCGCCGCTTGCGGCGCAGCATTCTGTGGTGGTGCTCGGTGAGGCCGATCCCGATTGAGCTGTCGTTGAGCGCGGGCACGAACATGGGCACGCCCCGCCTGCGACAGGTCGCCACGATCGAGGAGGGGTCGTCGAGCTGATCCGCGATGTGGTCCATGAACTGACGGCTCGAGTAGGGCCCGGGCTCGAGCTCATCGGCCAGCAGGCCCAGCCAGGTGTCGGTCTTGCCGAAACCGACCTCGTCAACGTAGGTGTCGTAAATGCGGTCGATGAAGAGGTCACGCAGCTCCGGATCGTTCGCATCGGGGCTGCCCCGGTAGTGCTGGTATCCCCGGGCCTGATAGATGTCCTGATACAGGATCGCGCCGGTGGAAACGACGACGTCCACCAGCCCGTGCTCCACCATCTCACGCAGGACCTCGCGCAGCCCTCCCGCCACGAGCGGCCCCGCCAGCCCCAGCAGGATCGTGGGGCGGTCGGGGTCCTCCAGCATTTGGCGCAGCACGTCGTAGCAGTGGCCGACGTTGCGCGCCTGGATGCTCATGCCGGCCATGGCCTGGACCAGCTCTACCACGGTGTGGGTTTTGGAGGGGACCAGGGGCTGCACCTGCTGCTGCATCAGGTCGGCCTTGCGCTGTTTCTGCTCCGGATTCAGCTCGGGGTAGATCCAGGAGAAGCCAAGATCCTGTTCGCGCTCGCGCCTGCTCATCGTTTGCAGTCTAGTTGGATCTGATAGGCCCGCAAGCGTCATCCGTGGTCCCACGACACCTTTGTGGGCCTCCCTGCCACTCCACGATATGGCGCGGATCCGCCTCGACGGACCCTTTGAGTTCCGACTGCCGGCCGACGCGGTACGACGGCTGGAGAAGGATCTCATCCTGCGCGTGCTTGCCGGCTGGGCCCTGCTGCTGCTCCTCGCAACGCTGTTCCGCTGAGGCGGGCCCCTGATCCGCACCCAGCCGGCGGCACCCGCTTTGGCAGCGGGTGCATCCAAGCTGCCGCTTCAGCCGAGCTGTGAGCGGCCCGCTCGCACCTGACTCCCTGGGGCTTTCGCATTACCATGCGCCCATGCCGTACGCTCCGCACGCGATCGAGGCCAAGTGGCAAGAGTACTGGAGCACGCGGAAGACCTTCCGGGCCGAGGTCGATACCAGCAAGCCCAAGTTCTACGTGCTCGATATGTTCCCCTATCCATCGAGCGACGGGCTGCATGTGGGGCATCCCAAGGGCTACGTCGCCACCGATGCGATCGCTCGCTACAAGCGGATGTGCGGCGTCAACGTGCTGCACCCCATGGGCTGGGACGCGTTCGGACTGCCCGCCGAGCAGCATGCGATGCGGACCGGCCAGCATCCCCGGGACACCACTCAGCGGAACGTGGCCCAGTTTAAGCGGCAGCTTCGTGCGCTCGGGCTCAGCTACGACTGGGACCGCGAGCTCGACACGACCGACCCGGGCTATGTGCGCTGGACGCAGTGGATCTTCTGCAAGCTACACGAGCAGGGTCTGGCCTACGAAGCCGAGGTCCCGGTGAACTGGTGCCCCGAGCTGGGGACCGTGCTTGCGAACGAGGAGGTCCGGGACGGGAAGAGCGACATTGGTGGCCATCCGGTCGTGCGCCTCCCGCTCAAGCAGTGGATGCTGCGGATCACGGCCTACGCGGAGCGCCTGCTCGAAGACTTGGACGAGCTCGACTGGCCCGAGCACATCAAGAAAATGCAGCGCGACTGGATCGGACGCTCGGAGGGGGCTCGGGTGCTCTTTCCCGTGATCGATCATGCCGACGAGTCGATCGAGGTCTTTACCACGCGCCCGGACACGCTCTTTGGCGCAACCTACATGGTGCTGGCCCCTGAACATCCGCTCGTGGACAAGGTCACCACCCCTGCCCGACGCGACGCAGTTAAGGCCTACCTGGAGCAGACGTCGCGCAAAAGTGAGCGGGTTCGCATCGTCGAGGCCTCCGCCAAGACGGGGGTATTCACGGGTGCCTACGCGACCAACCCGGTTAACGATGCGGAGATTCCGATCTGGATCGCGGACTACGTGCTGATCTCCTACGGCACGGGTGCGATCATGGCGGTGCCGGGGCATGATCAGCGCGACTACGAGTTCGCCAAGACCTTCGGGCTACCCATTGTCGAGGTCGTCGCGGGCGGCGATATCTCACGCGAAGCCTTCACCGGGGAAGGCGTCAACGTGAACTCGGAATACCTCAACGGGCTGAGCATGCCGGCTGCCAAGCGCCGCATGATCGAGCAGCTCGAGGCCGACGGTAGCGGCGGCGGGGCGGTCAGCTACAAGCTGCGCGATTGGCTCTTCAGTCGCCAACGCTACTGGGGTGAGCCGTTTCCGGTCCTGCATCTCGAGGACGGCACGACCAAGCTGGTGCCCGAGTCGGATCTACCCGTCGAGCTGCCGGAGCTCGCGGATTACAAGCCGGGCTCCGACTTCCAGCCCCCGCTGGCACGGGTCGCGAGCTGGATCGAGACGCGCGATCCCGACACGGGGCAGAGCGCGCGGCGCGATCCCAACACCATGCCCCAGTGGGCCGGGAGCTGCTGGTACTACCTGCGATTCTGCGATCCGAGGAACACCGAGGCCGCCTGGTCCCCGGAGGCGGAGCGCTACTGGATGCCGGTGGACCTGTATGTGGGTGGAGCTGAGCACGCCGTGCTGCATCTGCTCTACGCACGCTTCTGGCACAAGGTGCTCTACGACCTCGGTCTGGTCTCCACCAAGGAGCCCTTTCAGAAGCTTCTCAATCCCGGCATGATCCAGGCCAGGAGCTATCGCTACTTTGTTGCCGATGGGGGTGATGGCTCCACTACGAACGGGCGTTTCTATGCCTCCGACCAGGTGCGTTACGACGGCGAGACACCGGTACACCGCGCAACCGGCGAGGGGCTTCGGGAGTGCTGGGTCCCGCCGGATGAGGTGCGCTGGAAGGACGGCCAGCCCCTGGCCCCCGATGAGGAGACCGTGCTCGAGGAGGTCACGGAGAAGATGTCCAAGAGCCGCGGCAACGTCGTCAACCCGGACGACGTGGTGGCGGAGTATGGGGCCGACGCCATGCGTCTCTACGAGATGTTCATCGGTCCTCTGCGCAAGGCCGCTCCCTGGTCCACCGATGGGATTCCCGGGGTCTTTCGCTTCCTCCAGCGTGCCTATCGCCTGATCGTCGAGGAGGTCGATGCGGAGGACCGCGCACGCGAGCTCCCGCCGGGGGAGGGCACAGTCGCCCAGCAGAGGCTGCTCGCCCGCACGATCGACAAGGTCACGAGCGACCTCGGGAAGCTCGATCTGAATACGGCCATCTCGGCGCTGATGGTTTTCGTGCGCGACATCGAGAAGGACGGCCCAGTGCCGCAGGGCGTCGCCGCGGCATTTGCGCGCCTGCTGGCTCCCTTCGCTCCCCATCTAGCTGAGGAGCTGTGGGAGCGGCTCGGGCATGCAGAGTCGCTCGCCTACGCGTCCTGGCCCGAGGCGGACCCTGCGCTTCTGGTCGACGAGGAGATCGAGATCGCGGTTCAGGTGCAGGGCAAGCTGCGCGCGCGTATCCACGTTCCCGCCGAGGCGGATGAAGCTCTGGTGCGCGAGGTGGCGCTCAATGACGCCAACGTGCGGCGTCATGTCGGGGATCGAGAGCCTCGCCGCGTGATCTACGTGCCGGGGCGCTTGCTCAACCTGGTTCTCTAGCGCCGGGTGAAGCGCAAGGTTTTATTCGCGATCCCGTCTCTGAATGTTGGGGGCGCCGAGCGCGTGCTGACGCTCCTGCTGAGGCATCTACCGCGGGAGCGATTCGAGCCCGAGCTGGCCCTGGTGCAGGATTCCGGGCCTTTTCTCGAGCATGTACCCGCGGATGTTCCGGTTCACGATTTGGGAGCAACGCGCGTTCGCTACGGCCTCCCAAAGCTGCTGCGTCTGGTGCGTCGGCTGAAGCCCGACGTCCTGCTCTCTCATCTCAGCTACCTCAATCTGGCCGTGATGCTAATACGGCCCTTCCTGCCGCGCAGCACGCGGGTGCTGCTGCAGGAGACCACGACGCTCTCAGAGCAGCTCGCGGAAGGCTCGCGGCCGGGACTGCATGCGCTCGCCTATCGCCTGCTCTATGCGCGCGCGGATGCGGTCGTGTGTTGTTCCGAGGCCATGCTCGAGGACCTGGTGCGGCGATTCGGGCTTCCCCGCCAGCGGCTGCGCTGTGTGCCCAACCCGGTCGACGAGGACGCGATCGAGCGCGTTATTGCGGGCAGCGCCTCTCCCTACCCGGGAGCTGGCCCCCACGTACTGGGGGTGGGGAGATTGGCGCGCGAAAAAGGCTATGACCGCTTGATCGACGCATTTACGCTCCTCGCCGGGCGGCAGCCCGACGCCCAGCTCTGGCTTCTGGGCGACGGTCCCGAGCGGGAGGCACTGGAGCAGAGGGCCGGGCAAGCGGGTCTGGCTGCACGCGTGCACTTCGTGGGCTACGAGCTCAACCCCTATCCCTGGATGAGGCACGCCGCTGTTTTCGTCCAAAGCTCACGCCGCGAAGGCCTCCCGGTGGCGGTGCTGGAGGCGCTGGCGTGCGGCACGCGTGTGGCGGCCTTCGACTGTCCCGGGGGTACGCGCGAGATCCTAGAGGGGGTGGAGGGCACGACGCTGGTACCCGATGGCAATCTGGCGGCGCTGGCCGACGCTATGGCGCGCCTGCCCAGCCCCGGCTCGTCCCCGCGCCCCGTGCTACCCGCGCGCTTCCGCCTGGATGCGGCCGTACGCGCCTACACCGAGCTTCTTTCAGGGCCTGCTTCGTCCTGAAGTGGTAGCTTTTGGCGCGGCTAGGAGAAGTAATGCCTGAAGGCTGGGAGCCCGTGATCGGGCTCGAAGTCCACGCACAGCTTCGCACCGATTCTAAGCTGTTCAGCAGCGCGGCGAATAGCTTCGGTGCGGACCCCAACACCCAGACCACCGAGGTGGACCTGGGGATGCCGGGTGTACTGCCCGTGATCAACCGGCGAGCGGTGGAGCTCGCGCTGCGGGCGGCGCTGGCGTTGGGCTGCGAGATCCAGCCGCTCTCGACCTTCGCGCGTAAGCATTATTTCTACCCGGACCTTCCCAAGGGCTACCAGATTTCCCAATACGATGAGCCTTACGCCAGCGGAGGGAAGGTGCCCATCCAGGCGAACGGCGAGCTGCGTACGATCAGGCTGACCCGTATCCACATGGAGGAGGATGCGGGCAAGCTCATCCACGACGATGCGATCACCGGCGGCGGGGTCAGCCACGTGGATCTCAATCGCGCCGGGGTGCCGCTGGTGGAGATCGTTTCCGAGCCCGAGATCCGTTCGGCGGAGGAGGCCGGGGCCTATCTGCGCAGCCTGCGTTCGATCCTGCGTTATCTCGACGTGTCGGATGCAGACATGGAGAAAGGCCACTTTCGCTGCGATGCCAATATCTCCGTACGACGCAAGGGTGCGGATGCGTTGGGCACGAAGGTGGAGCTCAAGAATCTCAATTCGTTCAAGTTCGTTGAGCACGCCATCAGCTATGAGATCAAGCGTCAGATCGACGTGCTCGAGGACGGGGGCGCGCTCGTGCAGGAGACACGCCTGTGGGATGACAAGGCCGGAGAGACGCGGCCGATGCGCATCAAAGAGTCCGCGCACGATTACCGCTACTTCCCGGACCCCGATCTGGCACCGCTGCGGATCGACCCGGAGTGGATCAAAGAGGTTCAGGCAACGCTGCCGGAGCTGCCCCTCGAGAAGCGCCAACGCTATGAGCAGGAGCTGGGACTGCCCGACTACGATGCACAGGTTCTGATCGAGGATCGCGATGTCGCCGAGTTCTTCGAGGAGACGGTGCGCCTCTATCCACACCCGAAGACCGTTTCCAACTGGGTCATGCGCAGCCTGCTCGGGTTCATCTCGGAGAGCGGGCAGGAGCTACGCCAGCTGCCGCTCACGCCTTCCCACCTGGCGGCGCTGCTGGAGCTTCTGGAGCAAGGGAAGGTCACCGCGGCGAGCGCGCGCGAGATTTTTCAGGAGATGGCTGGGTCGGGCCTTCAGCCGGCCGACATCATGCGCGAGCGGGGGCTCGAGGCGGTCTCCGACTCGGGCGAGATCGAGGCGCTGCTGCGGGAGGTGCTGGAAGCGAACCCGAGCCAGCTCGAGAAGTACCGCGGAGGCGACCAGAAGCTCTTTAACTTCTTCGTTGGCCAGGTCATGCGCCGCACCCAGGGCAAGGCCAACCCCAAGGTCGTGCGCGACCTTCTCAGCCAGCTTCTGCGCTGAACCCTATTCCGGGTCTTTGAAGTTCGGCTCGCGCTTCTCGATGGTGGCCCGGACCGCCTCCATCTGGTTGGGCGTGCCGATCAGGCCAGTCTGCAGCTTCTCCTCCAGCAGCAGGCCTTCCTCCAGACTCAGCAGGCCCGATGCGTTGAGCAGCCGCTTCCCCGCACGAATTGCGTCGGGCGACCGGCTCGCGATCTCGCGGGCGAGTGCCAGCGCGTCCTCCCTGGGCGTCTCGCTCACGTAAGTCGCCAGGCCGAGCTCCAGGGCCTCGCGGCCCGACACGATTCGGCCCGTGAATGTGAGCTCCTTGGCCACGTCCAACCGCACGAGCCGCCGTAAGGTCTGGGAGCCAGTCATGTCCGGGATCAAACCCCACTTGATCTCCATCACCGAGAGCTGCGCGTCGGGCGCGACGTAGCGGATGTCGGTCCCCATCGCGATCTGGAAGCCGCCGCCAAACGCCACACCGTGCACGGCTGCGATCACGGGAACGGGCAGCTCCGTCCAGACGTAAGCCGCCCGTTGGGCCCAGTTAGCAGGACTGTTGGGGCCTCGGCGCAACAGCCTGCTGCCGATCTCCTCCGGCCCGCGCTCCTTGCTCGCCATGCCGGCGAAGCCCGAGAAGTCGAGACCCGCACAGAACGCGCGCCCTTCCCCGGAAAGAACGACCGCGCGCAACGCGCGGTTGGATGCCAGCTCGGTGCCCGTCTGGAGCAGACCCTCGAACATGGCCTGATCGAGTGCGTTCAGCTTCTCGGGCCGGCTGAGACGCACATCGGCCACGCCCTCCTCGAAAGAGACGGAGATGCGCTGCGACATGAATCCCTTCCTGTTCAGTCTTGTCTGTGTAATGTCTCTATTGTCTCTGTTCTTCGCTTGGCCCTGTGCTCTGGCTGCATCCTATCGGGTTCGTTGCGAAACTTCACCTCTCCGGTTGCTTCGCTATCCTGACGTATTCCCAGCCAGGGAGCGCATCACACCGCCGTGACGGACCGAACGTTCGAAGTCAACCGCGTGGATCCCGAGGCCGATCGCGCTGAGCTGCGCTTCTCGGGTGAGCTGAACTTCCGAGACACGTCACGGCTCTGGCGGGACGTACGCGAACTCCTCGAGCGCCCCGCACGCTCGGTGCGCTTCGACCTATCGGCTGTCGAAGGTCTCGACGGAGGGAGCACGGCGCTCCTGCTGAAGCTGCAGTCCGAGCTCTCGGAGCGAGGCACGCAGGCCGAGATCGTGGGCGCGCAGGGGAGGGTGCGTGCGATGCTGGATCTGTATCGGGCTCATCCCGCTCGCCTCGCCCCTCCGCACCCGGAGGACGCCGGCTTCTTCGACCGCGTAGGCCGCCTGACGCTGGAGTGGCTGGAGGATCTGCGCGCGATGATGGCGTTCATAGGTGACGTACTGGCTTACGCGATCAGCGCGCTGCGCGCGCCGAGGTCGGTTCACTGGCGAGACCTCGGCGACTTGATGGTGCGGGCCGGGGTGGATGGTCTCCCGATCATCATCCTCATCAACTTCCTGGTAGGGCTCGTGGTCGGCTTTCAGGCCGCGGTCCAGCTCGAGCAGGTGGGCGCGGACATTCTCATTGCGGACCTGGTCGTGCTTTCGGTCGTGCGCGAGCTCGCTCCGCTGATGACCGCAATCGTTGTCGCGGGTCGCTCGGGCGCAGCCTATGCCGCGGAGCTGGGCACGATGAAGGTTTCGGAGGAGATCGACGCCCTCGAGACGTTGCGACTCGATGCCTATCGCTTTCTGGTGCTGCCGCGCCTGATCGCGCTCGTGGTCATGGTGCCCATGCTCACGCTGGTCGCCGATGTGGTGGGCGCGCTGGGAGGTCTGGTGGTGGCCGTCTTCGCGATGGACCTGACGGTGGCTGCTTACTTGAACGAGGCCCACTTCGCGCTGGTGGATCTGGGAAGCGGCCACCATGTTGCGGGCGGTTTGGTCAAGAGCGTGTTCTTCGGGGCCGCGATCGCGCTGATCGCCTGCCAGCGCGGTCTGGCCACACAGGGCGGTGCAGCGGGCGTCGGCCGCGCGACCACGTCGGCGGTCGTTACCACCCTGTTCGTGCTGATCCTGGTGGACGCCGGCTTTACAATCCTCGGCCACGTGTTCGACTTCTGACATGATCGACGTCGAGAATCTGGCACTGGGTTTCGGTGAGACGGTCATCCTCGAGAACCTGAACTTTAGCGTGCAGCGCGGCGAGGTCTTCGTGATCCTGGGCGGCTCGGGAAGTGGGAAGACGACCCTGCTCAAGTGTCTGGTCGGGCTGCTTCAACCCCTGCGCGGCAGCGTTCGGATTGAAGGCGCGACCCGCCCGGGCCTCAATGGTGAGCCTCCGTCCTACGGCGTGTTGTTCCAATCGGGGGCGCTCTTCAGTTCGCTGAGCGTGCTGGACAACGTGCGCCTACCGCTCGAGAAATGGACCGATCTGGACGACGCGGCAACAGACGCGATCGCGCGCAGCAAGCTGCGTCTGGTCGGGTTGGAAGGCTTCGAGGCCTACCTGCCGGCGGAGCTCTCGGGCGGCATGAAGAAGCGTGCGGGCATCGCTCGGGCGTTGGCCCTCGAATCCCCGTTGCTCTTCCTGGACGAGCCGTCCGCGGGGCTCGACCCGGTGACCGCAGTGGAGCTGGATGAGCTCATCTTGACGCTGAATTCCAGCCTTGGCATGACGATGGTGATCGTGACGCACGAGCTCGAGAGCATTTTCAAGATCACCAGGAGCTGCATCATGCTGGATCGAGAAGCGAAGGGTATCATCGCCCAGGGAGATCCGCGTGAGCTGCGCGAGCACGCCAGCGATCAGCGGGTCTTGCACTTTTTCAACCGTACCTCCCCGGGAGCATAACGAAGTGGCCCTGAACCCTAGCCAGCGCTGGAAGCTCGGGCTCTTCGTGGTTCTGACCTCGATTCTCGGCTTTGTGACCCTCGTCTGGCTCGGGACGGTCGGGCTCAGCCGCAACAAGACCCAGGTCGTGTCCTACTTTGATGAGTCCGTCCAGGGGCTGGACGTCGGCTCCCCCGTCAAGTTCCGCGGCGTCCGGATCGGCCGCGTGGCCTACATCGGCATCGCACCGGACCGGCGCCACGTGGAGGTGGTCAGCGACGTGGATCTCAAGGCGCTGGCTCGGCTGGGCGTGCGGGAGGGGGCCCCCCCCGAGTCCGGAGGCGGGATCGTGCCCCTGGACATGCGCATCCAGCTCGTCCCGCTCGGCATTACCGGTCTCATGTTTCTGCAGGTCAATGTCTTCGACCCCGAAGAACTGGAGTCACAGGAGCTGTCCTTTAAGCCGCCCTGGAATTATTTCCCTTCCACGCCGTCAACACTCAAGAGCGCAGGCGACGCCGTAATGGAGGTCCTCAACCGCTTCCCGGAGATCGAGCTGGACGCGTCGATCGCGCTGGCGGAGGCGTCGGAGACGTTCAGGGCCGTGCGCTTGTTCATCGAGCCCAAAGAGGGCGGTGAGGGTATGGCGCTGCTGGTGGCGCGGCTCGAGGCGGCCGCCACGAGCCTCGAGCGGGCGGCCTCGAGCCTCGACTCCGCGATTCAGATGGCCGACGTGGGCAGGACCATGGCGTCCATCCGGCAGGCTGCGGACTCCGTGGCCGAGGCTGCCGATGAGGCCACCGGACTCAGCGGCGAGCTGCGAGGCGAGCTGGTTCCGCTGCGTGAGGCACTGCAGTCGGTTCGCGCGCTGGCCGATACGCTCGAGCGCGACCCGAGCGCCGTGCTCCGGGGGCGCAGCAGCGATCTGGGTCCACGGGGGAGGCCATGAGCGCGTTCGGTGAAGCAGGCATTCAGATACGCCTGGCTGTGGTCCTGGGCGCAATGGGTCTGCTCTGTGCGTGTCTGCTGGGCGGTCGTCCCGAGGCCCCCCGTTACTTCCGGCCCGAGCCGCCGGCGCGCGTGGAATCCGCCCTGGACGGGGCGCCTGGGGCAGGATCAACCGCGCCCGCACTGCGGCTGCACCGGGTGACTTCCGCGGCACATCTGAAGGAACGCATCGTCTGGCGCACCTCGGACGTGGAGTTCGGCTTCTACGACACCCGACGCTGGACCGAGCTGCCGGCCCACTACGTCGAGCAGCGGCTCTCGCGCCAGCTCTTCGAGGTGCGCGGACTGCGGCGCGCGACGGCCGGTCGGGCGCCCCTGCTCGAGGTGGAGCTTTTGGCCTTCGAGGAGGTGCTCACACCTCGGCACCAGGCGCGTCTCGAGCTGCGCGTTCTGCTCTTCGATCGCAAGGGGATCGCTCGCCTGGAGCGCACCTTCACCACGGTGGAGCCCATCCCCGGTGACGATCCAGTCTCGGTCTCGCGCGCTATCGGCCGCGCCTTGAATGTGCTCGTGGGCCGGGTGAGCGATGTGATCGAGTCCGAGCTGCGCTCGGACTAGGGCTAGCTCAGGGTTCACGCAGGGGCAGGACGAAGCCGGTGACGGGGCAGCGGCCCGCGTCACTTACCAGCTCGTTCACCTTGGGTCCTCGGCCATGCCTACGGTGCGCAGGACGCGCTCACTCACCTTGTTGGCGGGGAAGAAGAAGCGCAGCTGGAAGGTCTCTGCGAGAAGGATCGCATCCAGATAGGCTCCGCGAGCCTTGACGCTGGTGACTTCCACGGCCGTGCGCGCGCCGGGCAGCCGGGGCGCCAGCTGTTTCCCCACGGGGCCCTGGCAGCCGACGAGCGCCAGCACGAGCAAGCCCGCAAGCCGATGGAGGTCCGTCGGTCGTCAGAACGGCTCTCAGTCATCGAGCAAGCGTCGCGATTTCTTCTGAAGCGGGCTAGTTCAGCTTGGAGAGGCCGATCTGGATCGACGTCCCTCCGAGCTTGGCCTCGTGCAGGGAGAACCCGTCGGGAGGCGCGGCGCTGCCGAGCTCCAGTCTGCGGGCCAGGGTCTGCTCTGCGACGTAGTCCCGGAAACGCTCGGCGGCCTCCGCCCACTCGGGTGGGAGCTTGAGCACGAGATGGATCCGATCCGAGACGTGGAGGTCGGCCTCCTTACGCGCCTGCTGGACGACGCGCACCAAATCTCTGGCCCGTCCCTCCTGCTCGAGCTCCTCGTTCAGCTCGAGGTCGAGAATCACGACAGCGTCGTTGCTGGACAGGGCCTGACACGACACCCCCTCCTTCGCTTGTAGCAAAAGCTCGAAATCCCCTGCTCCAAGGACCTCTCCCGCGACCTCGATACCGCCGGGGCCCTTTTGCCACAGACCTTGTTTGGCAGCTCGGATCACCTGCTGCATCTTCGATCCGAGACGCTTACCCAAAACGCGTGCGTTCACCTGCAGCCGGAACGTGGCGTAGCGCTCAATCTCTGACGTGAGCTCGACCTCCTTCACGTTCACTTCGTCCTGGATCAAGCCCAGAAAGGGGCGCAGGTCTTCGACGCCTGCACCCGCCACGGTCAGGCTCCGCAGGGGCTGGCGAACGCGGATCTTCTCCGAGCGGCGCAGGCCCAGCCCGCTCGAGCAGACATCCCGCACACGATCCATTCTGGCCACCAGCTCGGGGTCCGCGGGCAGGGGCTCTGCGCTCGGCCAGTTCGTGAGGTGTACGCTCTTTTCCCCCGTGAGGCCGCGGTAGATCTTTTCGCTGAGCAGAGGCAGCAGCGGGCTTACCACGCGCAGGAGCGTGACCAGCACGCTGTACAGCGTGTCGTAGGCATCCCGCTGGTCTTGATCCTCTTCGTGTTTCCAGAAGCGGTCGCGGCTGCGTCGGATGTACCAGTTATTCAACGCATCGATGAAGGCGGTGATACGCGCGCAGGCTGCGGGGAGATCGTACGCATCCATGAGCTCGGTCACGTCGCTTACGAGGGTGCGCGTCTTGGCCAGGATGTAGCGGTCCAGAACCGGCTGGGCGTCCGTGCGCGGCTTCGCCTCGATTCCCTCCGAGTTCGCGTACAGACAGAAGAAGTAGTAGGCGTTCCAGATCGGTTTTATTACCAGCCGCACCACATCGCGGATCGCGTGCCCCTCGCGATCGATCTGTAGATCGTTGCCCCTGAGGATCGGCGACGAGACGAGAAACCAGCGCAGCGCGTCGGCGCCGTAGCTGGAGAAGATCTCGTCGGGGCTCGGGTAGTTGCTGAGACGCTTGCTTAGCTTCTGGCCGTTCTCGTCGAGGACGACGCCGTGGCAGATACAGGTCCGGAACGGCGGCCGATCGAAGAGCGCCGTCCCCAGCACTGTCAGCGTGTAGAACCAGCCGCGCGTCTGGGCGAGGTACTCGGTAATGAAGTCGGCTGGAAAGTGCTTCTCGAACCACTCGCGGTTCTCGAACGGGTAGTGCACCTGAGCGAAGGGCATCGACCCAGACTCGAACCAGCAATCGAGCACGTCCGGCACACGCCGCATTCGACTCTGGCCGCTGGGATCGTCCGGGTTGGGGCGCACGAGCTCGTCGATTCCAGGTCTGTGCAGATCCCGGAGCCGCACGCCGAAGTCGCGCTCCAGCTCGTCCAGGCTGCCGTAGACGTCGATTCGCGAGTACTTGGGGTCGTCGCTCTTCCAGACGGGGAGGGGAGAGCCCCAGAACCGGTTGCGGCTGATGCACCAGTCGCGCGCGCCCTCGAGCCAATTTCCGAATAGGCCGTCCCGAATATGTTCGGGGATCCAGCGGATCTGCTGGTTCAGCTCCACCATCCGATCTCGGATCCCGCTCACGCGCAGGAACCAGCAGCTCATCGCTTTGTAAATCAGCGGCGTATCCGTGCGCCAGCAGTGCGGGTAGTTGTGCACGTACGTCTCGTGCTTGAAGAGCAGGCCGCGCTGCTTGAGCTCGCGGATGATCGCTGCGTTGGTGTCGAAGACGTGCTGGCCCTCGTAAGCCGCAACCTCCGCCGTGAAGCGACCCGACTCATCCACGGGGCAGACCACGGGCAGTCCGGCCGCCTGGCAGACCTCCATGTCGTCCTCCCCGAAGCCGGGCGCCAGGTGGACGATGCCGGTTCCCTCCTCGGTGTCCACGAAGCCGGCGGCCAACACACGGAAGCTGTTGCGCGCGTCCTCGAAGAAAGGAAAGAGCGGCCGGTAGCGGCGCCCCACGAGCGCTTCGCCTCGCAGGCTGCCCACCCGTCGAGCAGCCGTCAGCAGGGACTCGTACTTGGTGGCCGTCGCCTCGCCCAGAATCAAGCGCCGCCCGTCCAGCTCGAAAAGCGCGTACTCGATTTCGGGCCCTACGGCCAGGGCCAGGTTCGACACGAGCGTCCATGGGGTCGTGGTCCAGACGAGCGCGTCGGTCGGCAGTTCCTCCCCGGAGGCGCGCTCGAGCTCGAATCGCAGCGTGATGGCAGGGTCCTGCCGCTCGCGATAGGAGTTGTCGAGGCGCGTCTCGAAGTTGGAGAGTGGAGTCTCCGCAGCCCAGGAGTAGGGCATGACTTTGTACCCCTCGTAGACGAGCCCCTTGTCCCATAGCTGCTTGAATGCCCACAGCACGCTCTCCATGTAGGAGAGGTCCATGGTCTTGTAGTCGTTCTGGAAGTCGACCCAACGCGCCTGGCGGGTCACGTACTCTTGCCATGCTTCCGTGTAACGCAGGACGGAACGCCGGCACTGAGCGTTGAAAGCCTCAATGCCGTACTCGATGATCTTGGAGCGCCCCGAAATCCCGAGCTCCTTCTCCGCCTCCAGCTCGGCCGGCAGGCCATGGCAATCCCAGCCGAAGCGCCGCTCCACTCGGTGGCCGCGCATCGTCTGATAGCGCGGGACGATGTCTTTGATGTAACCGGTGAGCAGGTGCCCATAGTGAGGGAGTCCGTTTGCGAATGGCGGACCGTCGTAGAAGACGTACTCGTTCGCGCCGTTCTCTCCGGCTGGCCGCTTCTCAACCGAGCTGCGGAAGATCTTCTCTCGCCTCCAGAAGTCGAGCACCTCACGCTCGATCTCCGGAAAGGCCGGCTGCGGGTCCACGTCGGGATAGGGCTTGCGCGGCTTCGCTTCGCTCATCCGTTGCCTCCTGGAGCGCAGCGGAGATCCTATCGACCCCGATGCACACGCACAATCGGATGGCGTGGCGCGCTCAGGTCCTTCGGGGGACGATGAACTCGAGGATGTTCCCGTCCGGATCGCGAACCCACATCTGCCCGACCTTGGGGTTCGTCTCCAACACCTCGACGCCCTTCGCCCGCAGAGCATCGCGCACCTTCACGTAGTCGTCGATGGCGAAGGCGGTATGACAGGCGAGCGGATTGAGCTGGGGCGGACGCGTGCCTACATCGACCCCCGCCGGGGTGACGATGAGATGGACCTGGGAGTCGCCGACCCGGTACCAGGCCCCGTCGATGCCCATCGCGGGCCGCTCGATCTCCTCCAGGCCCAGGACGCCGCCGTAGAAACGCCGTGCCGCCTCGAGGTCGCAGACCGTGAAGGATGCGTGGTGCAGCTGCTGGGAGATCAGGATGGGCCTCCTCAAGCAGGTATCTAACGGCGACCGGTCTTGCGAGTCAAGGCCGGAGAGGCGCCCTTCAGCAAGGTGAAGGAAGGGGCCTTTTCCGGGCGGTTTGTCGGTCTTTCGGACGGATCGGCCTGGCGGCGCAAGCATCGGCCTGCCGGCGGGCATGGCTGTGTCTGGTCGCCATTGTCGTTTGGATGCGAACGCTTGTGGCGAGCGCTTCGTCCGCATTGCCTCTCAAGATGCGATTGATCCCCGCCGATGCGAAATCCCTGGAGGGGCTGCCTCATCCCGGCATTCAGGGATGGTTGGGAGCATTGACTTGCGCAGCCTCGTGATCGTGTGCGTCAGCCTTTTCTTGCTGTCCTGCGTGGGCACGCAAGGGTTGCCTACGGTCGCCCTCGACCTTTTCGTTCCTGCGCCTCCCGATGACCCCTGGACACACAAGATCGAGGATTGGCAGGCGCGCCACGAGCAGGATCCCGCCCGCCAGGGTGAGGTCGGTCCCAACGACTCCGAGCTGGGTCGCGAGTACGAGCAGTTCTCGCGCGAGCTGAGACAGCGCCTGGTCTTCGATACGGTGGAGTGGGTGCAGGAGCGAAGTCGCAAGTACTACCGGGCCGATGAGAACTACGACCACTGGGCAACGCTGGGCGAGGTGGTCAAGAGCGGCGCTGATGACTGCGACGGCCTCGACCTCTTGACCTTTGTGCTGCTGCGCCGCCTGGGCTTCAAGACCAGCGAGATCTACCGCTCAATCTTGGTGGAGGCGAAGAGTGGGCAGCACCACATGGTCACGCTCTGGTTCGACGAGGCAGGACGGATGGACCCGTTCCTGCTCGACCCGACCGGCGTGATTAGCCGCGGAATGGTTCGACTATCTGAGGTCGACGGGTGGGAGCCCATACAGCTCTTCGATGAGCAAGACCACTTTCGCGTAGAGACGACTCCGAGCGGCACCGCCGTCGCCGGACGCTAGCGAACGCCGCGGAGAACCCTACAATCGGGGGATGACACGCGCGGAGGCTGCGCTTGAGCCCGAAGCGACGTCGGACTCGGCCTATCCGACCGTCTCCGCACCGGACCCCGTCTATCCCTGTCAGACGCTGAGCGGGCTGGGCCCACAGCTAGGCGGGATCGCCACGCCAGCGATGTGGTCGCGGCTGGAGGCGCCGCTGGAACGGGCGCTTGACGAGGTCTGGGGTAAGCTGGGGCTGCTGCGTCGCGCCCGGCCCGAGCGCTGGGTGACCCTGCACTACGGTCGGATCGCGGTGAATGCGCATGGCTGGGAGCGGCTGCGGGCATATTTCGGCGGCGTGGAGCCGGATCCGGCGCTCGTGGAGCCCCGGGCCGGCGGCCTCGAGGGCTTTCCCGAGCTCTGGGAGCGTCTGCGCGTCGCGCTCCGCCGGCGTCAGCTGCGGAAGCGCATACGCCGGGCTGAGGAGCTCGCGGCACGCGCCCTGAGCCGCGCGGCGGCGCGCAACCCGAGCGAGATGGATGTCGCGGAGCTGGCGCGTGGGCCTCTGGACGACCCCAGCTGGACCGAGATCCTGCTGCCCTGGCTCGGGCGGCGCCTGGCCGAGGGGGGGTCCGAGCGACCCGATCCGCGCCTGCGCGCGGGCATCGCGCTGGAGCAGCGCCACGCGACCGAGCTCGGCCGGCGCTTGATTGCCCGAGGTGTACTCAAGTCGCCTACCGACGTGGCCTACCTGACCGTCCCGGAGCGGATTCAATCCGTGCACGATAGCTCCGACTACTGGGCCAATCGGGTCGCTTCTCGCCTGCGGCGTGTCGAGGCATTCGTGGATCTCGATCTCCCCGACCAGTTCTGGGGACGTCCACGAGTGGACCTGGAAAAAACCGGCTAGTGTTCCGGCGCACTGATCCGGAGTTCCCGAAGGGGGGGCTATGTCGAAGCCGAATGGAGAAGACCACGAGCAGTCAAACGCTGCGATCCCAACGGGGGGCGGTAAGCTCGAGCTTCCGCTGATCCAGCTTCCCGGCTCGCATCCCTGCCACGGGTGTGGGGACTGCTGCCGCTACATCGCGATCGAGATCGACAACCCCACGTCCTACGCCGACCACGATCACCTCTACTGGTACCTGTCCCATCGCGATGTCTCCGTCTACGTAGACTGGGAGGGCGACTGGTTCATCGAGTTCAAAACTGTCTGCGAGAACCTGACCGAGCAGATGACCTGTGGGGTCTACGAGGATCGTCCGCAGCTCTGCTCGGACTTCTCCTGGGAGGAGTGCGAGAAGAACAGCGGGGAGTCGGCGTGGAAGTACCACTTCGACACACCGGAGCAGTACAACGAGTGGCATCGCGAGAAGCGCCCCCGCTCTTTCGAGCGCTACCTCAAGCAGCACGAAAAGGTCAAGCAGCGGCGGCTGCGAGTGCGGGGGGGGGAGACGCGTCGCTCCGCAATTGCGAACGAAGGCAAGGGCGACCAGCCCTCGCAGAGCTCGTCCCCGGCTTAACGTTCTGGCTACTGCTCGAGTAGCTCCAGATCGAGCTCCTTCCGTAGCTCATCGGAGCGACGCTTGGCTTTCTCTCGGTCCATCTCGATCTCGAGCCGGCGGCGCATGGCCTCGTCCCGTTCCGTTTGGATCTCCAACCTGCGCTTCTGGAGCTGGAGCAAGCGGTTCTCGAGTAGGCGGTTGCGCTGGGCCAGCTGGCGGGGTGTGAGCTCAGGCACGCGTCCATTTTTTAGAAAGGTCACAGTGACCTGCTGCCGAGCCTCGGTCCCGTCTGTAGCGCGGGCGAAGACCTCCAGGGTGTTCTTGCCCTCGCGCACGGGAATCAGCGCCGAGAAGCTGCCGTCGGGGTTCTGGATCAGATGTTCCGCGGGGGATTTCGTGGTTCGGTTCTCGATCTCGAGCTTCTCGATCTCGGCGAAGCTCACCTCCTCGAAGACGCTTCGCAGGTTCCGGGGATTCCGGATGGGGGTGAACACCCCGCCCGGCGTGACCCGCGCCATCTCCACCACCACGAGGGGCTCCTTGAGCGCGTCCTTACCAATGGCGTAGGTGTCGATCCGGATGCCCAGCTTTGCGGCGCGCACCGCCTTGGCGATCGCCATGCGGGCGTTTTGGATGGTCGAGTTGAGCATCGGGAGCGTCGGCCGCCCATCGGTCAGGAATAGCATGATGCGGCGCGCCCCTGGTCGCCGTTCGCTGTAGGCGCTGCGAAGGCCGAGTAGCTCCACGGTCGCGAGATCGACGGCGCTCACCATATTGGTCATACCGTTGGGCCCGATATCGAGGATCTCATCCAGACCTCGGTGCACCTTCTCGTGATCGGTGGTCAGTGGAACCTGGGTGAAGGCATCAGGAGTCAGGCTGTTGCGATCGCCGGAGAACACCACGACGCCCACGCGCGTCGTGCGCGGGTCGAGCTGATCCAAGAGGACCCTCACCGCGGCCACCTCAGCGGCCAGGACGCTGTCCCCGCGGTCGGTATTGGGGAGCAGCGGGATCCTTCCGAAGATGCCCAGAAAACCTTCTCCCCGTCGGTGGCCGATCTCCCCGTCTCCATCGATGTCTGCGCCGGAGGGGGCGTCGGTGCTCTCGGATGCGTCGATCACGAACATGATGTCGAAGGGCTGGAAATCGCCGTAGAGCGCCATCGCCTTCCCCGAGAGGAACGCCATCCCGCCGGGATCCCCGATCACAGCACCGGCCTCGGGCGAGTCGATCGTGAGATGGAGGCGCGACGTGTCCGCGGGCTGGGTCGGTCCGGCCAGGCAGAGCAGCCAGAGCAAGCCGTAGCGCAACAGTCTCCGGGTCATGTCTGGGAGTCTGGGACCACCTGGCCTGCCCCGCTAGCGCGGGCGGCCTGCTCCACGGCCTCTGCGACGGCATGATGGGCATCCGGGTGAAGCAGGCTCGGAACCAGCTCCCCGGGTTCCGCGTACTGTGCGATGGTCTCTGCCGCGGCCAGCTTCATTACGTCGTTGATGCGGCGCGCCCGCGCGTTGAGTGCGCCACGGAAGATTCCGGGAAAACCGAGTGCGTTGTTGACGGACCGGCCGTCGGCCGCGAGCGCGGCGCCGGCTGAGAGCGCGTCCCGAGGCTGAATCTCGGGATAGGGGTTGGAGAGCGCCAGAATCACCTGCCCCGGCTGTACCTGATTCGGCGAGACCAGCCCCGGCTGGCCCGTGGTTCCGATCACGATGGAGGCCTCCCGCATGACCGTATCGAGATCACTGGCGCGGCCGCCGATGCCCTCGAATCGGCGCAGGGCCTCCTGCTTGACGTCGCAGCCCAGCAGTTGCTTCACGCCGCAGGCACGTAGGAGCTTGGCGATGCCGATTCCCGCTGCCCCCAGTCCCAGCAACCCAATGGTGCGACGATCGATCGGCTCGTCCGATGCTGCGGTTGCATTGTGGAGCGCGGCCACGACCACCACCGCGGTGCCGTGCTGATCGTCGTGCATGACCGGGATGGGGAGCTCCTTTGTCAGGCGATCCTCGATCTCGAAACACTCGGGAGCCGCCACGTCCTCGAGCTGGATGGCTCCAAAAGAGGGCGCAATCTGGATCACGGTATCCACGAAAGTCTGGACGTCTCGCGTGGGGATGAGGATCGGGATCCCGCTCAGCCCAATCAGGCGGTCCAGCAGCGCAGCCTTGCCCTCCATCACGGGAAGGCTCGCGTGCACTCCGATGTTCCCGAGCCCCAGAACCGCGGTGCCGTTGGTGATGATTGCCACCGTCTGCCCCAGCGCGGTGTAGTCGTAGACGCGGTCGGGGTGAGCGTGGATCTCCTGACAGACCGTCGCAACGCCCGGCGTGTAGAGCTTGCGCACGTCACCCAACCGCTCGATTGCAACCGTGCTCCGCATCCGAATCTTCCCGCCTCGGTGTAGCTCCAACACCGGATCGTAAACGACCGCGACATTGATGCCCTCGAGGCGATCGAGCTCAACCATTATGGCCTGCAGCTGCGACTCGCTGTCCAGGTAGAGCTCGAGTTCCCTCACGTTGTAGTTGCCAGTCGTGCGCAGCTTGACGATGTCGCCGATGTTCGCGCCACACTCGCCGATCGCTTGCGAGAGCTTGCCAAGATACCCTGGCTCGTCCCGGATCATGACCCTGAGGATCCGGACTTTCTTTTCTGCCTGTGCCACGAGTTCAGGAACCCCAGGGATGATGGTAGCGCAATCAAGAGGCTAGAGGATTCACGAGGTGGCTGCTACGCTGCCAATCGGGGGGACAGGGATGGATGCGTCGCGACACATAGGGACCGTCGAGCATCTCGACGGCGCCAAACTTCGCAACTGGCTGCGTGTTCCCGCCGGATTACCGCTTCCTCGCTGGGCCCGGAAACGCCTCGCACCTGGGGTACTTGCCGAGCTGGAAGCGCGCGCGGGTAGACGGCTCGACAACGTGGTGTTTGGCATGGTCGACCTCGAGACCACGGGTCTCGCGGCAGATCGGGATCGGATCCTTGAGATCGGCCTGGTGGTGCGATGCGCCGGTCGTACGCTCGAGCGTTACTCGACCCTGATCGATGTGGAGATTCCCATCCCCGCCTTCATCACGGGCCTCACCGGAATCGACGCGGGAGAGACCATCGATGCCCCGAGCGAAGCGGAGGCGCTGAGGGTGTTCGGACGTGTTTTGCGTCGGCATCGGGTCGAGGTGCTGGTGGCCCATAACGCGCCCTTCGACCGCGGCTTCCTCGAGCGGGCATGGAAGAATCACACTGGATCGCTGCCTTTGCCGTCCTTTCTGTGCTCGTTACGGCTGGCCCGCAAGTGGGTGCGCGCCCCCCGCTACGGGCTGGACGTGCTGGCCGATCAGCTCGGCATCCCAAAACATGGCCGCCACCGCGCGCTGGGCGACGCGGAGATGACCGCTCACCTCTGGGACGAGCTCCTCCAGCGCGGACGCTTGCATGGGGTCCATACGCTCGAAGCCCTGCAGAAGATCGCGGGAGTTGGCCACTCGCATCCGCGCGGGCAACGGGCTCGCATGGTCGACGTCTGAAGCGTGATCCGATAGCCTGCGCCAGCAGCTGATGGATCGGCGAATTCGCATGAACCTCGTATGGATCGCACTCTTCACCCTCGGGACGGTGACGACTACCTTTGCGTCGGACGTGGCGCCCTATGACCGCTTCGATTTGGTTGTCATCGATCCGGGACACGGGGGCGCGGACTACGGTGCGCGTGGCGCGTCAGGGATCCGGGAGAAGGACGTGGTTCTGCAGGTGGCGCGCCGGATCGGGGCTTCGCTCATAGCTGCCAAGATCGATGTGGTGTTCACTAGAAAAGACGACCGGTTCGTTGCGCTGTCCGAGCGCTCGGCGATTGCCAACCGCGCGCATGGGGACCTCTATCTCTCCATTCACGCCAACTCTGCCAAGAGCGGCAGGGCGCGCGGACCCGAGACGTACTTCCTGTCGGTCGATGCCAGTGACGAGGCGGCCATGCGTGTAGCCATGATGGAGAACGACATCTTCGGCCAGGAGGGGGCCGTTCTCGACAGCGCTGACATCGTGGCGGGGATCCTCGGCGATCTGATCATCTCGGACCACATGCGTTCCTCGAGCGAGATCGCAGGCGCGATCCAGCGTAACCTTGCGCGCCTGAACGGGGATAGCCGTGGCGTGAAGCAGGCGCCGTTCGTAGTGCTCATGGGGGTGAATATGCCGGCGGCGCTGATCGAGATCGGATTTCTCACCAACCCCAACGAGGCGAGACGGCTTCGCACACAGCAGTATCAGGACGCGATCGCCAATGCCGTTGCGCGTGCGGTACGCAGCTACCGCGATGCCCGGCACGCCCGTCTGAAACAGGAGGACTCGCGCTGATGAGAGCGGATGGTCGTAGCCCCGACGCGCTTCGGCCCGTGGAGATCCAGATGGGTTTTGTGCAGAACCCGGCGGGGTCGGCGTTGATACGGGCGGGCCGCACGCTGGTACTGTGTACGGTGCACGTGGCCGAGCAGGTCCCGGCCTTCTTGCGCGGAACGGGCCGGGGATGGGTCACGGCCGAGTACTCCCTGCTTCCAGGCTCTACCGACACGCGCACCGAGCGCGAGGCCACACGCGGCAGGCCCTCGGGACGTACTCAGGAGATTCAACGGCTGATCGGCCGTTCGCTCCGCGCTGTGACCGACATGGAGCAACTCGGGGAACGCTGCTTGTACGTGGACTGCGATGTGCTTCAGGCCGATGGCGGCACCCGAACCGCGGCCATTACCGGCGCCTACGTGGCGCTTGCCGCGGCGTGCAATCGACTGGTGGAGCGCAACTACTTCAAACGCAGCCCGCTCCGAGACTCCGTGGCCGGAATCTCGGTCGGAGTGATCGGTGGCGACGTGCTCCTCGACCTGAGCTACGAGGAAGACGCGCGCGCCGAGGTCGACATGAACATCGTGCAGACAGGACGTGGACGGCTGGTGGAGGTTCAGGGGACCGGGGAGTCCGGGACGTTCGATCGCGAGGAGCTCGGGCAGATGCTGGATCTGGCCGAGAAGGGGATCGTCGAGCTCACCGCGCTGCAGAAGCTCGCACTCGAGCAGTGAAGACGCTGCTGCTGGCGACCCGGAATGAGGGCAAGCTGCGTGAGCTGATGGCGCTGCTCGAGAAAGAGCCCATCCGCACCGAGACCCTGGCTGCGCACCCGGAGGCGGGCGAGGTCGAGGAGAGCGGTAAGACATTCGATGAGAATGCGCGCCTGAAGGCGGCATCCGCTGCACGCTCTACGGGACTTTGGGCGGTGGGAGAGGACTCCGGACTCGAGGTGGACGCGCTGAACGGTGCTCCTGGGGTGTGCTCGGCGCGCTACGCCGGGATCCATGGTGATGACTCTGCCAACAACGCCAAGCTCATGCGTGAGCTCGAGGGTGTGAAGGACCGGAGCGCACGCTACGTGTGCGTGATGGCACTGGCCCAGCCCAACGGCGAGATCGTAGCGACAACGCGGGGCACCTGTGAGGGCCGACTGATCGAGGCGCCGCGCGGAAGCGGAGGCTTTGGCTACGATCCCTACTTCGTCGCGCAGCATACGAAGGGCGAGCGGACCATGGCGGAGCTGAAGCCGGAGCAGAAGGACGCGATCAGTCACCGGGGCCAGGCCACCCGCGCCTTCATCCCGCTGCTGCGTGTCCACCTCGCCTCCGAAGCAGGGTCAGGAAACTAGCCCTCAGCCCCGCCGAGCGTGATTTCTGGTACAAAGGCTCACTGTGAGTGACCCGGCTGTTAAGTTTTCCCCTCGCCAGCAGCTCGCGCTGCTGGTCCGCATCCTGGGCTCCCAGGGCTATGACGACAAGCTGGCCGGGCATGTAAGCATCCGAGACCGGGACGACGAGACGCTGCTCGTGACCCCCGTTGGCCTCTTCTGGGAGGAGGTTCGTGCCAGTCACATCCTGCGCGTGGACTACGCTGGCCAGGTGTTGCAGGGCGAGGGCCGAGCGAATCCCACCATTGTCTTTCATGGCGAGCTGCATCGAGCGCGACCGGACATCCGCGTGGCGCTGCACAACCACCCTCCCTACGGAACCATCTGGGCCGCAGCCGGCGAGCTCCCGCCGCTGCTCGATCAGTCAGGTGCCAACGGAGGCGGGAAGGCCGTGCTCTACACTGAGTACGAGGGGGCGGTCCTCACGCCTGCGGTGGCGGCCCGGCTGGCGGCGGCCTATGGCTCGGCCGACATGGCCATCCTGGCGCAGCACGGGACGCTGGTTACGGCCACGACCGTCGGCGAGGTGCTGGTGCGAGCACTGAGCTTCGAGTGGCGCTGCCGCAAGGCCTACGAGGTGGCGTGCATGGGCAAGCAGCGCGAGGAGCTTGACTCGGAGACCGCCGAAGCCCTGTCACGCTATGCGCTGGAGTACGGTGAGATGCTCTTCGAAGCCTACGCGCGTCGCGAGCTCGCGCGCGATCCTTCGCTGCTGGACTGATCCGAGCTGATGGACTTCAAGTACTGGGAGGATGTGTGCGAGGGGGAGAAGCTTCCGGTCCTGCGCTTCCCGATTACGCTCAAGACGCTCGTGCTCGGTGTGTGCGGCACGCGCGACCTGATGCCGTACCATCACAATCCGGGCTACTCGAAATCGATCGGCAACCGCGACATGTTCGTCAACACCATGTTCGAGCAGGCGCTCTTCGGACGCTTCGTGACGGATTGGTGCGGACCCGAGAGCGACTTTCGAGAGACCAGTCTGCAGATGCTTGGGCAGCTTGTGCCGGGCGATGTCGCCCTCGTAAAGGGCAGCGTCAAGCGGAAGTTTCGGGAAGGCGACGAGTGCCGGGTCGAGGTCGGGCTGGAGGCGTCGAACGAGCTGGGGGTGGCGGCACGTGCAAGCGCTACGCTCGTAATGCCCTCGCGCGATTCTGGAGCGGTTCGGCCGTCGCTCGAGCTGAAGAAGCCCGAACTGGAAGTGGACCCGCAGATTCCCGACTTTGCCCGCGAGCGGCTCGGAAAGGTCAGTCCGCTCATGCGGGGAGGCTATCCCGTGAGCGAGGTCCAGATCATGTACTGGTGTGACATGGTCGAAGACGGTAACCCCCTCTACATCGATGCTGAATACGCGAGAAAGAGCCGGCACGGGGGGGTGATCGCACCGCCCATGGCGCTGATCACCTGGTCGATGGGGCGTGCGGGTCATAGTGGCGTAGATGCGAATGCACCGGACGTCGACTGCCTCGAGCGCAAGCCATGGCCGCCTCGCACAGGAGACGGGGCCGGACGCAGCGCGATGTTCACGCCGCCGGGCGCGACTGATACGATTGCGACGGTCTCGGTTCAAGCCTATGGTCGGCCTTTGCGCCCGGGCGACCGAGTGTCCTCTACCGTGGAGCTGCTCGACTGCTCTCCCCTGAAGCGCACACGCCTCGGACTGGGATACTTCCAGAAGAACCTGAACACCTACTACAACCAACGTGATGAGATCGTGGGCACCAACATGTTCACCCTGCTTCGTTACGGCGTGCCGGAAAATTGACGGCCCGGCGGCCTCAGCCCACCATGAACGCGGACTCGGCGTTCTTCTGGGAAGGGGTCGAGAAGGACGAGCTTCGCATCCAGCGCTGTCAGTCGTGCGGGACGCTGCGCCACCCGCCCCGTCCCATGTGCTCGTCGTGTCAGTCGCTGGGGTGGAACCACGTCACGGCCAGCGGTCGCGGAGAGGTCTACAGCTTCGTGGTTCATCACCATCCTCCCGTGCCGGGGTTCGATCCTCCCTTCGCGGTTGCGCTGGTGGAGCTCGAGGAGGGGACACGCGTCGTTGGCAATGTGATCGAGATCGATCCGGCTAACGTCTGCATCGGCATGCCCGTGGAGGTGTGCTTCGTTCGCGTGCATGACGAGTGGACGCTGCCGCTGTGGCGGCCACGCGCGAGTTGAGCCCGGGGATGCCGAGGTCCACGCTCAAGGATGAGGCGGCGATCGTTGGGATTGGGGCGACCGAGTTCTCGAAGAAATCGGGTCGCAGCGAGCTCCAGCTGGCCGTCGAAGCCGTCCGGGCCGCCATCGCCGACGCGGGCCTCTCGCCGGCCGATATCGATGGCATGGTCACCTTCGCGCAGGACTCGAATCTTGAGATCGATGTGGCTCGCGGTCTCGGCATTCCCAGCCTGACCCACTTCAGCCGCGTTCACTACGGTGGCGGTGCCGGCTGCGCGACGATCCATCAGGCGGCCATGGCCGTGGCAACCGGCTCGGCCGACGCCGTGGTGTGCTACCGAGCCTTGAACGAGCGCTCCGGGCGTCGCTTCGGATCGGGCCAGCAGCCGCCGCCCCCGCCGCCCGGCGCTCAGATCCCGACCCATTGGTACGCGCCCTTCGGCCTGGTAACGCCGGCGGCCTGGGTCGCCATGTTCGCTCGTCGGTACATGCACGAGTACGGCGCCACCAGTGAGGACTTCGGCCGTGTCGCCGTGGCGGCCCGCAAGCACGCCGCGACCAACCCCAAGGCCTGGTTCTACGAGCATTCGATCACGCTCGAGGAGCATCAGAGCTCCCGCTGGATCGTCGAGCCGCTCCATCTGCTGGACTGCTGTCAGGAGAGCGATGGTGCGGTGGCTCTGGTCGTGACGCGTAGCGAGCGCGCCCGGGATCTGGCGCAGCCTCCGGCCCTGATCCGCGCCAGCGCACAAGGCTCGAGCTTGGACCAGGAGGTGATGACCAGCTACTACCGCAGCGACATCACCGGGCTGCCGGAGATGGGTCTGGTGGGTCATCAGCTGTGGCAGCACTCGGGTCTTGAGCCGGCCGACGTTCAGTGCGCCGTGATCTACGATCACTTCACGCCCTTCGTGCTTACCCAGCTCGAGGAGCTGGGCTTCTGCGATCGGGGCGAGGCGCGTCATTTCATCGCGGACGGGAACATCGAGCTCGACGGCGCTCTCCCTATCAACCCCAACGGCGGCCAGCTCGGAGAGGCTTACATCCACGGCATGAATGGGATCTGCGAGGCGGTGCGCCAGGTCCGGGGCACGGCGGTGAACCAGATCGCGGATGTCGAGCACGTTCTCGTCACGGCGGGCACCGGCGTCCCGACCAGTGGGCTCGTTCTGGGGAGCGCGTGACCCGGACCTGCCGGCCAAGGTAGACTGGACCGGGCCCGAATCGGAACCACGGGAGGCGAGATTCCATGCACAAGCCAGTCATTGTCGAAGCCGTTCGCACGCCCATTGGAAAGCGCAATGGGTGGATGTCGGGCTTTCACGCGACCGAGCTACTGGCCCTGTCCCAGAAGGGCGTGATCGAGCGGGCGGGGATCGACCCGAACGAGGTCGAGCAGGTCGTGGGCGGCTGCGTGACAAAGGCGGGCGAACAGTCCTTCAACATCACGCGTAACGCGTGGTTGGCGGCGGGGATGCCCTATGCGACCGCGGGCACGACGGTGGATTGCCAGTGCGGCTCGTCCCAGCAAGCCAACAACTTCATCCACGGCATTATGTCGGCGGGCTTCATCGAGGTTGGAATTGCGTGTGGGATCGAAGCGATGAGCCGCGTGGGCCTCGGCGCGGAGAGCCTCAACGGACCGGGCAGCTCGCGGCCGCCTGACTTTCCCTGGGACATGCCCGACCAGTTTGCCGCCGCCGAGCGCATCGCTGAGAAACGCGGCATCACCCGTCAGGATGTCGACGCTTTCGGCCTGCGTTCGCAGCAGAATGCGGCGCGGGCCCAGCAGGAGGGGCGCTTCGAGCGCGAGATCCTTCCCGTCGATGCGCCCGTACTCGGCGAGGACGGGCAGCCCACGGGCGAGAAACGACGGGTCACCTCCGACCAGGGTCCGCGCTCCTCCACGCTGGAGGGTCTGGCCAAGCTCAACCCGGTGCTTCCCGACGGCATGCACACCGCAGGCAACAGCTCGCAGATCTCGGACGGCTCCGCGGCCGTGCTCTGGATGACCGAGGAGCGGGCGCGCGCCGCGGGTTTGCGACCGCGAGCGCGCATCAAGGCCCAGGTACTGATGGGCTCGGATCCCTACTACCACCTGGATGGCCCCGTCGACTCCACCTTCAAGGTGCTCAAGCAGGCGGGGATGAGCATGAGCGATATCGATCTCTTCGAGGTCAACGAGGCCTTCGCGTCGGTCGTGCTCTCGTGGGCGAGCATACACAAGCCCGACCTCGACCGGCTGAACGTGAACGGAGGCGCGATCGCGCTGGGCCACCCGGTGGGCGCCACCGGCAGTCGCCTGATCACGACGGCGCTGCACGAGCTGGAGCGCAGCGATCAGAACGTCGCCCTGATTGCCATGTGCTGCGGCGGGGCGCTCGCTACGGCGACCATCCTCGAGCGTGTCTAGTCAGCGCCCGGAGCGGTCTTCGACGACGCGCGTTAGCACCTCGGTCTCCGACTCCCTGAGCAGCGTCACGGTTTAGCGCCGCACGGTCCGTGCGTCGCTGTCTCGGGTCTGGGAGAACGTTTTGGACTGGGAGCACCTGCCCTGGCTATACCGCAGCTCGTTCTCGGACATCAAGCTCCTGGAGTCGGGTTCCTGGGGATGGCGTGTGCGCGTTGGCCTCCAGCCCGCGGGCGAGGTCGTCGACATCGAGCTGCGGATCGAGCGCGACCAGGGACGTTACTCCACCCGAACGACAGCAGGCGTGGGGGAGGGCAGCGAGATCTGGACACGCCTGGAGCCGCTGAGCGCGCAGCGCACCGGGATCGAGGTGGAGTTCCTGCTGCCGAACCTGATACGGGAGCAGGCGGAGGGCCTTGCTGTGGCCTACATGCGCCTGTACACGCAGCTCTGGGACGGGGACGAGGCCATGATGATGCGGTGTGAGCAGCTTCTCTCGCGACGCCGCCCAGCGCGAATCGGAGGCGACGCGCTGCTCACGCGGGGTGCGCTCGAAGACGTGCGCGCGCAGCTGCCGCTGGTGGTCGAACTCGATGGCCGGCCCTTCCGCGTCGTGGAGCTGGACGGAGCGCTCGTGGCCCACTCGATCGTATGTCCGCATTCGCTGGGGCCGCTAGATGACGCCCCGCTCGAGCACGGGTGCATCCGCTGCCCCTGGCACGGCGATCGCTACGACGTCCGGAGCGGACGTAGCGTCGATGACCAGGGCCTGTGGCTGGGGCCCGCTCCGCGCGTAGAGACCGATTGCAACAGCCAGCAGGTGCGACTCGTGTGGGACGCGTCCGCCTGAGCGCGGCTCGAGCCGGACTCAGCCTGCCACGTACACCAGCTGGCCACCCTTGCCCTTGACACACTCGGCCTCGCCCAGGAGGCGCAGGTGCTCGAGATGCGCGTAGGTCTCGCTCTCGGCCATGGGACCCCAGCTTCGCGGCCGGAAGAGTTTGTGGGAGAAGGCCTGGACACTGGCCGGGCCGAGCTCGCGTGAGATCGCTTTGACCTTAGCGAGCCGCTCGTGGTGGTGGCGTTTGATCGCCTGGGCGCGGCCGCGCAGGTCGGTGAACGGGTGACCGTGGGCGGGTAGCACCTGCTTGACGTTGGGCACCTCGCCCACGCGGTCGAGCGAGTCGAAGAAATCGGCCAGCGGATCGGCCGTCGAGGTTAGACCGGAGATATGGGGCGTGATCGTGGGCAGTACGTGGTCGCCCGCCAGCAGCGTCCCGCTTTCCGGATCGTGCAGGCACAGATGATCCTCGGTGTGACCCGGGGTGTGCAGCATGAAGAAGTCGCGGCCGGCCAGCCGCAGCGCGTCGCCATGCTTCACGGGGTGGGTGATGGTGGGCAGGAACGAGCCGCGCTGGAGAAAGCGCAAGGTTCTCCAGACGAGACGCTGACGCAGGGTGAAGCCGGGTCGTTGGCCGCCCCACGGGGTTAGGCCGCGGTCTCTTGTGCGGGGTCGGGTTTCCTCTTCCTCGGCCTCCGTCTCGACCTGCGCCTCGACCTGTGCCGACAGATCATCCACCGAGACCTCGGGCTCCAGGATGACGGGCCGGATCGGTCCGAAGCTGAAGCTGCGATGAGCGACCACGCGCGCCCCAGACGCTCGCTGGAGGCGCAATGCACCGCCGAAATGGTCGGGATGGGAGTGCGTCACGATGATCGTATGCACGTTCTTCACGCGCAGCCCCGCGCGCTTCAGCCGGTCCTGGATGGCGCGCCAGGTGAGCGGCCCGGGCAGACCGGGATCCACCAGCGTCGCCCCCTCGCCATCGATCAGCGCGTAGCAGTTCACGTGGCCGAGTCCCGGCATGTGGATCGGCAGCTCCATGCGGAGCACGTTCGGGGCGACCTCCGTCACCTCCTTGCGAGCACTCTCCTGTTCTTGTCGGCGCGCCATCGGGACAGTCTAGAAAATTCGTCTCATGCCGGCTTCAGCGCACGCTGTCTTGCATGCCCTGGCTGAGCTCTCGTGCCAGGGTGTCCTTGAGCAGATCGAGCTCGCCCTTCCGCAGCCGCGCCTCTCCGCCTTCCAACATGAGTGTAGAGGCCAGGCCCGAGAGCGCGGAGATCGTATAGTGCTGGAGCACGAAACGACGCCGTCGCGGAAGCGGAGCGTCCCCGAACAGGCGCAGCCAGATCCGGTCCCAGGCTCGGAACATCCGCTCCTGCCAGGTCGGGTGCTGCTCCAGGTCATCGCGTCCGAGGTAGTTCAACAGGATCTCGAAGGTGGAGCGATACTCGGCGCTGCTGAAGTGCTCCCAGGCGCGATCGATGAAGAGCGAGGCACGTTTCTCGAGCGAGGTTCCCTCGAGCGGGATATTTCCGAGTCGCTGGGCGAAGCGATTGAAAGAGTTCTCCAGTGCGGCCACGAGCATGCCGTCCTTGGCCCCGAAGTGATGCTGAACGGCGCCCCAGGTGACGCCCGCTCGCTGTGCGATCTCGCTGGCCGTGGTGCGCTGAAATCCCACCTCCGCGATGCTCTCCACCACGGCCGCGATGATCCTTGCGCGCGTCTCCGCTGTGCGCTCGGCGTGCGAGCGACGCCCTCTGGGGGGAAGCGGCAGGTGGGTGTGTGTAGCTTCGGTCACGGCTGGGCCTTGTCTCAGCGGCGATTCTCGTCCAGAACTCCGTAGACCCGCGCCATCAGCTGCTGGCAGAGCGCGGTGCCGGGCAGGGTCACGCCGTTCTCGCGCGCAAAGGCGAGGGTGACGGTCAGATCCTTCTCGGCCAGGTCGGCGTAGCTGCGGATCACCGTCTGGAAGCTCTCGCTCTTCTGCTGCTCGGGTGAGACCTTATGCAGCGCCAGGAAGCGCAGCATCTGTTGGCTCATGTTTCCGTTCGTGGCGGTGACTTCCTCGAGCGCCTGCTGCGAGAGACCCGCGTTGCGCGCGAGGTGAGTGGCCTCGAAGGCCGCGAGGAACCCCAGATAGGTCATCAAGTTATTGCAGAGCTTGGTGGCGGCGCCGCTGGCCAGCGGCCCCGTGTGAATGATCTTGGCGGCCGAGGTCTCCAAGGCGGGGCGCACACGTTCCAGGTGCTCGCTCTCGCCCCCCACCATATAGGTGAGCGTGCCCTGCTGGGCGCCCGCCCGGCCTCCGGTGATGCATGCGTCCACCACACCCACGCCGCGTTTGGCAGCGAGCCGGCCCACCTCTGTCACCGTGCGCGGCAAGATGGTGCTGTGGAGCGCGATCACGCTGCCGGGGGTGGCTCCCGCCAGCAGTCCATCCTCGCCCAGCACCACGTCGAGCACGTCGGCGTCATCGCGCACGCAGACGCCCATCACGTCACTGGCCGCGGCCAGCTCGCGGCCCGAGGTCGCGGCTCGGGCTCCCGCGGCGACCAGCTCCCGGACCGCCTCGGGGTTGGTGTCGTAGACGGTCGTTTCAAAGGAGCTCTTCACCAGCCATTCAGCCATGGGCGCACCGATGTTGCCGAGTCCGATGAATCCCGCACGCATGGTGATGGTCGATCCCCCGAGCTAATGCGGGCGCCAGCATATCAGAATTTGCCTTGCAGGCGAAATGTAAATGGAATAAGGTGGCCCAAAGCTCGAGCGAGGTCCTCGCGCATGGTCGAGTACAACCCCTACGCCTACGCAACCCAGGAGGACCCGTACCCCATCTATAAGCGTCTTCGCGACGAGGCGCCCGCCTATCGCAACCGAGAGCTCGGGTTCTGGGCACTGTCGCGGCACGCCGACGTACAGGCCGCGCTGCGGGATACAGAGCTCTACTCAAGCCGCGACGGGGTCTCCCTCGATCCGTCGGCTACCCACCCGGATGCGGATGCCACCATGTCATTCCTGGCGATGGACCCACCGCGCCATACGCGCATGCGCGCCCTGGTCTACCGCGCCTTCACGCCGCGCCGCGTGGCCAACCTGGAGCCGCGCATTCGCGAGATCGCGACGGGCCACATCGATGGATTCATCGGCCGGGGCGAGTGTGACTTCATCCAGGAGTTCGCGGGGAAGCTCCCGATGGACGTCATCAGCGAGATGCTGGGTGTGCCCGAAGCGGATCGCGATCCCCTGCGAAGCTGGGCGGATACCGTCCTGCACCGCGAGGACGGCATGCTGGACGTCCCTCCCGCCGGCATGGAGGCGGCCGCAAAGATACTCAACTACTTCCAGGAGCTGGTCGCGGACCGGGAGAAGCATCCTCACGACGATCTCACCGGTGCGCTGCTTGCGGCGGAGATCGAGGGCGATCGTCTGACCCCACGAGAGGTCCTCGGCTTTCTCTTCCTGATGATCATCGCGGGCAACGAGACCACCACGAAGCTGCTCGGCAACGCCCTCTACTGGATCTCGAAGAACCCCCAGGAGCGCGAGAAGGTTCGCTCCGACCCGAGCTTGATCCCACGCTGGATCGAGGAGACGCTGCGCTACGACGGCTCGACCCAGGCCCTGGCGCGCACTCTGACCCAGGATCTGGAGCTGCACGGCGAGAAGCTCCAGGAGGGAGACCGCCTGGTCGTGATCCTGGGGGCGGCGAGCCGCGACGAACGCGTGTGGGAGCATCCGGATCGCTTCGATCTCATGCGCAACACCAACGCCATGCTCTCCTTCGGCTACGGAACGCACTTCTGTATGGGGGCGGCCCTGGCCCGGCTCGAGGGCCGGGTAGCTCTGGAAGAGGTCCAAAGGCGCTTCCCTAATTTCGAGATCGCCTGGGAGAAGCTGGTGCGCGTACACTCGATCAACGTGCGTGGCTTCGCGTCCATGCCGATTGAGTTCTCCCCGTGAGCCGGAAGCTCGCTACCGAGGCTCGCACCGCGCTCGTCACGGGCGCGTCGTCCGGGATCGGCGCAGCCACCGCACGTGCGCTGGGGGAGCTCGGCTGGGCTCGGGATGAGTAGCGCGACCCCGGCCTCCGTCGCGTCTCCCGCTGCGACTCAGACGCCCGCGCCTGCTGCGAGGGGCTCCGATCCCCCCAAGCTCTCCGGAGGGTTGCCCTGGCTCGGTCATCTGCTCGAGCTGCGGCGCCGGCCGATCGCGCTGATGCAACGGGTGCGCGACGAGTGCGGAGAGATCGGCGAGTTCAACCTGGCGGGCCACCGTGTTGTCCTGCTGACGGGCGAGGAGGGAAACGAGGCTTTTTTTCGCGCGTCCGACGAGCAGCTCGATCAGGCCGCGGCCTATCCCTTCATGAAGCCGATCTTCGGCGCGGGCGTTGTCTTCGACGCGCCGCCCGAGCAGCGCAAGCAGGCGCTCCGCAACCGTTCGCTGCGTGACAAATTCATGCGTGGTCACGCCCAGGTGATCGCGGACGAGACCGAGCGCATGCTCGCGGGCTGGGGCGAAGAGGGGGAGATCGACCTGCTCGACTTCTTCGCGGAGCTCACGATCTATACCTCGAGCGCCTGCCTGCTCGGAAAGGAGTTCCGAGAGGAGCTGACCCCCGAGTTCGCGACCCAGTATCACGAGCTCGAGAGGGGCACCGACGCGATCGCGTATGTAAACCCCTATCTACCGCTGCCGTCCTTCCGCAAGCGGGACCAGGCCCGCAGGCGGCTGGTGGAGATGATCGTCGGGATCATCGAGCAGCGAAAGGCCGAGGGCCGCAAGCCCAACGACCTGCTCCAGGTGCTCACGAGCCTGTATCACGATGGCGGTCGCCCCCGTTACACGCCGGACGAGATCACCGGCATCTTCATCTCTATGATGTTTGCAGGCCACCACACGACCTCCGGCACGGCCGCGTGGACATTGATCGAGCTGCTGCGCAACCCCGTCTACATGGATCGGGTCGTGGCCGAGCTCGAGCAGATCTACGCCGATGGGGTCGACGTGAGCTACCAGGCGCTGCGCGAGATCCCCGAGCTCGAGAACGTGATCAAGGAGACGCTGCGTCTGCATCCACCGCTCATCATCGTGCTGCGTAAGGTCATGTACGACTTCCACTACAAGCGCTGGACCGTCCCGGCGGGGAAACTGGTGGCCGCATCGATCGCCGTCTCGAACCGAATGCCGGAATGCTTTCCCGACCCTGAACGCTTCGACCCGGAACGCTACCGGCCCGGGCGCCAGGAGGACCAGCGCGTCTTCGCCTGGATCCCCTTCGGCGGGGGGCGGCATCGCTGTATCGGGGCCGCCTTTGCCATCATGCAGCTCAAGGCGATCTTCAGCATCCTGCTGCGCCGCTACAGCTTCGAGATGCTCCAGCCATCGGAGAGCTATCGCAACGACCACTCGAAGATGGTGGTGCAGCTCGTGCAGCCCTGCCGCGTGCGGTATCGGCGGCGTGCCTGAGGGAGACCATCCGATGAAGGTCAAGCTCGATCGGGACCTGTGTCAGGCGCACGGCGTGTGCGCGTCCGAGGCACCGGAGGTCTTCGAGCTCGATGAGGAGAGCGGGGAGCTCGTGCTGCTCCAGGAGCAGCCGCCGCAGGATCTACGCTCGAAGGTCGAGCTGGCGGTCAAGTACTGCCCCACGCGGGCGCTCTTGCTGGAGGAAGCGTGAAGCTCGAGGACGTCAACATCTACGATCCCGACCTTTACGTAAAGGCGGTGCCCCACGAGACCTTCGCGCTGCTGCGCGCCCAGGAGCCCGTCTTCTGGCAGGAGCTGCCCGAGGGCGCCGGCTACTGGGCTCTGCTCAAGCACGCCGATGTAATGGCGGCGTCCAAGGATTGGCAGACCTTCTCCGCCGCACGCGGGGGCATCATCATCGAGGACCAGTCGCCTCAGCAGCTCGCCGCCATGCGCACCCAGCTCTTGAGCATGGACCCACCCGAGCACATCCGAATCCGGCGCATCGTGCTCGACGCCTTCACGCCGACCATGATTGCCGAGCTGGAGCCGTGGCTGCGCGCACGGGCGCGCGAGATCATGCAGGTTGCAGCCGAGAAGCGCGACTGCGATTTCGTGCGCGATCTGGCCGCCGAGCTGCCGCTACAGACCATCAACCAGATCATGGCCATCCCCGAGGCGGATCGCCTGCGGATCGTCGAGCTGGGGGACAAGCTGATCGGAAGGACCGATCCGGAGGTCGCGGCGAGGGATGCCGCGGCCAACTCGGCGACCGAGCTGGGCGCCTACGGCTTCAAGCTGGCGAACGAGCGCAAGGGCAGGGGGGGCAAGGATCTGATCTCGCTCATGTTGAACGCGGAGCTTGAGGGGCACCCGCTGAACGAGGTGGAGTTCGCGGCTCTCTTCGTGCAGATCGCGGTCGCCGGCAACGAGACCAGCCGCAGCTTGCTCGCGGGGGCCATGCTGGCCCTGCTTGAGAACCCTCGGGCCTACCGCGAGCTCGAGTCCGACTTTGCCCTGCTCCCGACCGCGATCGAAGAGATGCTGCGCTGGACCACACCGGTGCATTATTTTCGGCGCACGGCCACTCGCGACGTAGAGCTGCGGGGCAAGAAGATCCGGGAGGGCGATCGCGTGGCGCTGCACTACACCTCGGCCAACTTCGATGAGGAGGTCTTCGAGGAGCCCTTCCGCTTCGACATCCGGCGCGACCCGAACCCGCACCTGGCCTTCGGCTGGGGGGAGCACTTCTGCCTCGGCGCTCGTCTCGCTCGCCTCGAGGCGCAGGTCTTCTTCGAGGAGTTCTTCCGCTGCTTCAGCCGGGCCGAGCTCACCGGTCCCTCCAGACGACTACGCTCGAACCTCACCAACTCGATCCGCGAGATCCCCATCCGCCTCACCCCGCGCTAGAGCGCGAACGTCAGGCCCGCTAGACTCTCCCGCGATCGGGGCGTGGCGCAGCCTGGTAGCGCGTCAGCTTT
>SMWZ01000203.1 GCA_004356455.1 Deltaproteobacteria bacterium | reverse complement strand
GAGCACGAGCGTCGAGGTGAGCCGCAGGTCCCACACCCACCAGTGCCCCCAGACGGGCTTGGCCCAGATCGGTCCGGTCAGCAGGATCAGGGTGCAGAAGACCAAGCCGACCTCCGCGCCCGAGAGCGCCAGGCGGTCCCATTGCTCTTTGCGGGTGCGGAGAAAGCCCAGGCCCCCGATTGCCGTCAGGATGAATCCGAGATAGGCCGGGGGTGCGCAGGGCACGTGCACATAGAAGATCTTCTGGACCACCCCCTGGACCCGCTCGACGGGCGCCACGAAGACCACCATGCCCAGCCATACTGCTACGCCCAGCAGGGCCAGCGGCCCGAGCACCCGGGCCGAGCGAATCAGCCGTTCCTCCACGCTTCAGTCCTCCAACACGTAGTCGAACACGAAGTACGCGATCAGCAGGAAAACCCAATCATAGAGCGCGAGCCCCACCCACATGGCGCTTGCGATCTGGTCCCCGGCCAGCGCTTCGCCGGTCATGCGCGAAGCGAGGACGAGTACGGGCAGGACGAGAGGGAAGAGCAGGACCGGCAGCAGGAACACCGGAAAGCGGGCGGCGCACGCCAGGGCCGACAGCAGCGTACCCACGACGGCCAGCCCGAGTGCGCCCAGCAGCCCGACCCCGAGGATCTCGGGCCACGCGACCCCCCACTCCACATCCAGCAGCACCCAGCACAAGAACGCGGTCCAGAGCTCGACTCCGAGCAGGGCCAGCCAGTTCGCGGTGGCCTTGCCCAGAAAGACCCAGCCCCGATCACACGGGGCCTGGGTCAGCAACACGATCGTTCCCTGCTCACTCTCGGCCTGGAACGAGCGACCCAGCCCCAGCAGCGACGTGAGTAGGAACACCATCCACACGAGCGCCGGGATCCAGCCAGGGCTGGCCGCGCTCGTCGTTGGCAGGGCGGTGCTCAGCAGGACCATGACCAGGGCCGCGAAGACCGCCATGGGACCCAGTCGGTCCCAGCTGCGCAGGTCGAGCCTCAGATCCTTGCCCAGCACCGCGGCGAAGACCCGGGGCCCGTTCATTGCGGTAGCCTCATGACTCTGTTCCCAGCAGCCGGCCTCGCTCGAGCCGGATCTCCGCGTCGAAGAGGCCGGTCCCAGCGCTGGGGCTGTGCGCGGCGACGAGTGCGCTGCGGCCGGCCTTGTGGTGCTGCTCGAGCCAGTGGGTGAGCTGCTGCGAGGCCTCCGCATCCAGACCGTTCCAGGGCTCGTCGAGCAAGAGCAGGCTGGGATCGGTGAGCCGTGCGCGCGCCAATCCGGCTCTGCGGCGATAGCCGAGTGAGAGCGTTTGTACGCGCCGACCGGCCACGCCTTCGAGCTCGAGCTCGTGAATTAAAAACTCAATGCGATCTGGGTCTACGCCGTGAAGCCTCGCGTAGAACTCGAGATTTTCCTGGAGCGTTAGCTCGCCGTACAGGGCCGTCTCCTGCCCCAGGTATCCGAGCCGGCTGCGCTGGGCGGCGCCGTCCGCTCCGAAGGGATTCACGCCGAGTACCCGAACCTCGCCACCCGTGGGTCGCGTGAGTGCCGCCAGCACCCGCAGCAGCGTGGTCTTGCCGGCGCCGTTCGGCCCACGCAGCAACGTGGTCGACCCCTCCGGCAGCGTGGTGGACACCCGATCGAGCGCACGCACCGTGCCGAAGCGCTTCTCGAGCTGGCGGGTCTCGATCACGTTCACAGGGGGCTGCCGCAGGTGGCGCAGAAACGGTCGTCCAGCGCGGGCATGCGCCCGCAGCGGCAGGGCTTCGCCGCTGTGGTTTCGGCGGCGCTCTGGGCCTCGCGCGCGCGGGACAGCGCGCGTACGGCTTCGCGGCGCAGATCCTGCCGTAGCCGCTCGCGATCCTCGCTTGAGAGCTTCCCGGTCTCGAAGTCGTGCTCGAGGTCACTGAGGGCGGTGATCAACGCCTCGCGCTCGCTCGTTTCCGCAGACTCTTCGCTGGCTGCTGGGTGTGGCTCCGCTCGGCCAATCGGCCTGCCCACGAAGTAGAGCAGACCGGCCGCCGCCAGCGCGGCCGCCAGCATCTCGGCCCAGGCCGCTGTGGGTGCGCGGGGCGGGAGGGCCTCCACGCGGAAGGGGATACGCGTGCCCGCGGCCAGGTCGAACCCCAGGTAGCGCTGATAGATCACGTCACCCTCGCGTGTGGGCCGAGCGGGATGGAGCGGACCCGCATCGACCCGGATGCCGAAGTCCCGCACGAATACCTCCAGCATTTGCAGCGGGTCGGGAACCCGAATCTGGGTGCTCAGGTCGAGCCCGGTCTCGGGCAGGTCGTAGGCGAGTTGGACCTCGCGCTCGCCCGGGTAGAAGGGGCCGCGCAGCTCGAGCAGGCCGTCCCGAAGCTGCGCCCCGCTCGGCAGCGTGCCGAAGGGCGTCTCCAGCTCGCCGTGTCCGGGGGCGAGGCCGACGCGCAGCAGGGGCGGCTGGGCCGACTCGCGCAGAACGACGTTTAGCCCCGGGTTGGCGACCACGAAGCTCTGCGACACGCGGTACGCGCCCGCCTCGCGCTCTATCACCCAGCGCATCTTGCGCAGGACCAGACGCGTGCCGTCCGTCGAGGAGTCGTAGATGTGGAAGACGAGCTCGCGGGTCTCTTCGGGCGCCTCCTCCCGGAACACCACGCTGCCGCCCGGGAAGGTAATATCGCGGTAGGTTGCGGCGACCAGATACGCGGCGGGCGTTGGCAGCGCGCTCACACGAAAGCGGCCGCGCGCGTCGGTCCGTGTCCTGCGCTCGATCGGCTCGCCTTCCTGGCTGACGCCGAGCAGCACCACCTCGAGGTCGGCCGCCGCATCGCTACGCTGCGGGTGGATGACCCGACCCTCGACGGTGGCCGCGTGCGTGTGTGCCGCGAGAGTGGATAGCAGCCACAGGGCCAGGGCCTTTGCGGCGTAGGCCTGCTTCACCCCTGGCGACCGGCTCGGCGCTCCGCAAACGGCCACAGGACCAGCGTGTTGCCCAGAATGAAGATGAAGCCTCCGATCCAGATCCAGTTCACGAGTGGGTTGATATAGACCTTGAGCGCGACCGACTGGTCCGGCTCGAGACCGACGAGGATCATGTAGAAGTCCTCTCTCAAGCTGCTCGCGATGGCGGGAAGCGTGGCGGGCTGCTCCTGCTGAAAGTACATGCGCTTCTCCGGTGTGAGGATTCCCACCGGCTTACCGTGGTGCTGCAGGGCCACGCGCGCCAGGGCGCCCGCGTAGTGAGGATCCTTCACCGGCTGGGCGTGACGGTACGTGATGCTGTAGCCGTTGAGCTGCCACGTCTCCCCGGGCCGGAGGATGCGCGTCTCCTCCAGGTAGAAGGCCGAGCCCGCGAAGCCGATGAAGACGAGGACCACCGAGAGGTGGACCACGTAGCCTCCGTAGCGCCGCTGGTTGCGGCGCAGCAGCTCCAGCAGAGCCCGCAGCGGACCCTCGCCCCGTCGCATGCGGGCGCGGATTCCGCGCCAGTACTCCCCGACGACGGTGGCCGTTACGAACGCGCACAGTCCCAGAAAGGCCACCGGATAGAACTGGCGCATGCCCAGTGCGAAGACGAGGGCGGCGCTTCCGAGTGCAGCGGCGGCCGGCCACAGAAAGCTCTTGCGCAGGTTGGTCCAGGTGGCTCGCCGCCAGGCGATCAGGGGCCCGGTACCGGTCAGCACCAGCAGGAAGATCGCCAGGGGCCCCGCGTAGCGCTGGAAGAAGGGCGGCCCGATCTGGACCTTGATTCCGGAGATGGCCTCGGAGAATACGGGGTAGAGCGTTCCGAAGAACACGATGGAGAGCAGGGCGAGGAAGGCCCAGTTGTTCAAGAGAAAGCTCGCTTCCCTCGAGATGACGGAGTCGAGCCGGTTCTCGCTGCGCAGGAGCGGCGCCCGCCAGATCAGGAAGCCCGCGAAGACCGCGGCCATCACGATCACGTAGATCAGGAACACGTATCCGAACCAGCCCGAGGCGGTGAAGCTGTGGACCGAGCTCACCACGCCGCTGCGCGTGAGGAAGGTGCCGAACAGGCACAGGGAGTAGGCCAGACCAATCAACGCCAGGTTCCAGATCTTCAGCATGCCGCGCTTCTCCTGGATCATCACGGAGTGCACGTAGGCGGTGCCCGCGAGCCAGGGCATGAGCGCGGCGTTCTCGACCGGATCCCAGGCCCAGTAGCCGCCCCAGCCCAGCACCTCGTAGGCCCAGCGTCCGCCGAGCATGAGACCCACGCCGAGGAAGGCCCAGGCTACGAGGGTCCAGCGACGGGTGGAGCGGAACCAGGCCGGGCCGAGCTCCCCCGAGATGAGCGCGGCCAGGGCGAAGGCGAAGGGCACGGCGAAGCCGACGAAGCCCACGTACAGAATCGGCGGGTGGATCAGCATCACGGGGTGCTGCAGCAGCGGGTTCAGGCCGCGACCATTGGAGAAGACCTGGTCCGGGGCCAGGGCTGCGAACGGGTTCGTTACGAAGCACAGCAGCGTGGCGAAGAAGATCACATTGGCGAGCAGCGTGACCATGACCCAGGGCATGAGCGTGCGGTTGCGCGTCCGGTTCTGGAAAATCACCACCGCGCTCAGCGCAGAGAGCATCCAGCCCCAGAGCAGGAGCGACCCTGACTGACCGCCCCAGAGTGCCGGCAGCTTGAAGACCCAGGACTGCTCGCGGCTCGAGTTCTGGGCCACGAAGGCGATGTCAAAGCGGTCGCTCAAGAGCGCGGCCTCGAGTCCGAGCATGGCGAAGCTGAGTAGCGCGAAGACCGCGTACACGGCTCGCTCGGCACTGCGGACCCACTCCGGTCGGCCGCGCAGGGCGCCGAAAGCCGCCGCGCATACGCCGTACACTGCAAAAAGTAAGCTCAGGTAGAGCGAGAAGTGGCCGAAGCTGATGACGAGATTGGTCAACGATCCTGAACTTCCTGCGCGGGCTCGGAGCTACGCCTCGGTCCCGGGCACGACCTCGTACTTGGAGGGGCACTTCGCCAGGACCCGATTTGCGAGAAAGCGTCCGTGCTCAAAGCGGCCCTCTACCACGACCTCGGCTCCGTCTTTGAACAGATCCGGTATGTCGAGCGCGAGCAGCCTCACCGAGAGCCTGGCCGTCACACGGTCGGGGTCCTCGATGCTGAAATCGACGTGGCCGTTCGGGAGGTCCTTCGCGATCGAGCCCTCGACGACGAATCCGTGCACACGGAAGCTACGCCGCGATGGCTCCTCCTGGCTCGTCTCCAGAAAGGCCGAAACGTTCTCGAAGTAGCGAAATGTTCCTTCGCCCGAGCTGCTGGCGCTCAAGAGCCAGGCCAACCCAGCGAACACGCTCAACACCGCAACCGCAATCTGCGCGCCCTTGCTCATGTCGGATCATCCGTGTGCTCGAGTCTCCGCCCAAGCTACCCTCCGCGCTGGAGAGCGTCAAACCGAGGGAAATGGACGTGAACGCCGAGCTTGCACACGATGCCGCCGAGCATGCGCAGTTTCCGACCGACGGGCTGCCCGAGGTCGCTGTGCTCGGACGATCGAACGTGGGAAAGTCGAGCTTCATCAATCGGCTGGTTGGACGCCGCCAGCTCGCGCGTACCAGCTCGACGCCGGGCAAGACCCGGCGCATTCACTTCTACCGGCTCGATCAGTCCGTCTACCTGGTTGACTTGCCGGGCTTCGGCTATGCCGCGGTCTCGCGTGTAGAGCAACGAGCGTGGCGGCCGCTGGTGGAGTCGTACCTGGGGGGCCGTCGCCCTGCACTCAAGGGCTGTGTGCTTCTGGTCGACATCCGACGCGGTCCGCAGCAGGAGGAGCGTGAGCTCCTGGACTGGCTTGCCGCCGAACGCATTCCCACCCGGCTGGCTCTGACCAAGGCCGACAAGCTTCGCGCTGCGCAGCTGAGCGCGCGCATGGACGCTGTGTCGCGCCAGCTCTCCCTCGCTACGGAGGACGTGGCGGTGGTCTCCAGTCGTACCGGTAAGGGCTTGGCGGCGGTGGTGGGCTGGATTCAGGAGTGGACGGGCCTGCTGCTGCGTCGGCCCGACGGAAGCGCACACGACTAACGCGTTATCGGCGAGCTGAGCTCTACTACCCGGGTAGCGGCCGGCAGAGCCGGCCTGCCGGGACGGCGCGTGACTTCGTACGCGCCTGGGTGCGCGCGCGTCGGTCGACTCTTGAGTCGGCCTCAGTCCCTGAACAGATCGCGTTCTGGGTCGCGCAGCAGGTCGCGCAGCGAGCCCTCACCCTCGGGCGGGAGCCCCTCGATCCAGACCGCCGGACAGCCAGGCGCGTCCTCCATCAGCATGCCCGCGGCGGCCGCCAGCTGATCGGCGCGTGCCATGACCGTGACCTCGAGCAGCCTGCCGCGACGGTCTCGCGTGCCGCGCAGGTCGGCGAGCGGGGCGAGACCCGCCACACCGATCGCCACGTCCACCAGGCCCTCCCGCCAGGGACGCCCGAAGGTGTCCGAGATGATGACGGCGCGGCCGGCTCCGAGCCTGTGGCGAATCCGCTGCGCCGAGGCGTCGGGGTCGAGCGGGAGCAGCACCGCGCACTCGTCCTCGGGAGCGTTCGAGAAGTCGACCCCCGCGTTGGCGCAGATGAGTCCGTGCCGCGTCTCGCAGATCAGAACGCCGGGTACGGCGCGCACGACGCGGGTCGACTCACGCAGCACCAGCTCCACCTGGCGCGGGTCCTTCTCGACCTTCTGGGCGAGCTCGCGGGCGCGCGCAGACGGCTCCACCTCTTTGAGCCGAGCCGTTCTGCCCTCGGCCTTGGAGACGATCTTCTGAGCTACGACAAGCACCCCCGGACCCGCCGGCACCTGCGCCGCCAGCAGCTCCGGCAGATCGTCGCCGGGCTGGATCTCCGGTAGGCCCTCCAGCTGTCGCAGCGTGAGCGAGCGCGTCATCTGCTGAACTTTCGCAGGAGTTCGGTCGTGCGGCACGCGACGCCCGTCTCGAGCAGCCGCTGCGCGTCTTCGGGCGTATCGAGATCCAAAGCCGTGCCCGGGTGCAGGTCGCTGAGCCACCGGGGCTCGAGCCCGCGCTCGCGTGCCGCCCTGGCGTGGGCGCTCGCGCTGTCGGGGCCGAAGCAGGCGGGGATGCAATCCGGCGGGCGCCGGAAGAGCAGCGAGGTGCCCCCGTCGGAGGAGGGCACGAGCACCACCGGCTGCTGCTCTCCGGCCTCGACCACCGTCTCGACCTCCGGCGTCTGCAGCAGCGGTACGTCACCCAGCACCACCAGGACCGCCTCGAACCTCTCGTCGAGCAGCTCGCGCGTGGCGTCCTCGATCGCCGGGTTCAAGCCGGGGTCGGGCGTACGCAGGCGGACCGCGGCGCGCGCCTGGCGTGCGACGTCCGCCACAGACGGGTCATCCGTCAACACCGTCACGCGCTCGAGGCAGCTGGCGCGTGTGAGCGCGCCCAGGACGTCCGCCAGCATGGCGTGGCCGAGCTGCTCCACCTCCCGATCGCTGTAGCGTGTGCGCAGGCGGCCCTTGGCGCGGGTGAAGCATTTGAAGGGGACAATGGCCGCGACCCTCACTCCGAGCCCTGGGCGAATTTAAGAGTTAAATCAGCCAGTTGTCGGCAGACTCTCGTATCTTTCATGAGGGTCTCCGTGACCCGCACCCCAAGCCCCAGCGCCTCGATGGCTGGGGCCAGCCCGGCGTCCACCCGATCGATGACGATGGCCTTCGCGATGGGCTGGTAGAGCTTGGCCACACCCTGGGCCGAGACTTCGGCCCCGACCGCGCGCAGCAGCCGGTCGGCTGGTCCCTTCACCGGTCGGCCGCCGATGATCGGGCTCACTGCCACCGCGTCGCGGCGCTCGCGCAGGCGCGCCTCGACGCCCTGCACCGCCCGGATGGTTCCGATGGAGACGACCGGATTGCTCGGACAGATCAGCAGGATCTCGGCCGCAGCCAGGGCCTCCAGCACGCCCGGCGCAGGTGCGGCTGCGGCGGCCGCCGAGAGATCCACCGCCTCCACGTCATCGGGCGCGCCATCCCGCACCAGGTACTCCTCGAAGTCGCTGGGCTCGCGATCGCGCCGCAGCAGGCGCGTGGGGGCTTCGGCTTCGGTCATCGGCAGCAGCTCCAGCTCCAGGCCGAAGGCCGCGGTGATCTCGCGCGTGACCTCGGTGAGCGATGCGCCCTCACGCAGGCGAGCACTGCGCTGGATGTGTGTGGCCAGGTCCTGGTCGCCCAGCTGAAACCAGGCGTCGCCGCGCAGACGCCGCAGCGCTTCCAGGCAGTGAAAGGTATCGCCGGCCAACCCCCAGCCGGTCTCTCGCTGCACGCGGCCGGCCAGGGTGTAGGTGATGATGTCGAGATCCGGACACACGCGCAGCCCGAAGAAATCGCGGTCGTCACCCGTGTTCACAATTACCGTGAGCTGCTCGGGCGGCACGACCTGCACCAGCCCGCTGAGAAAGCGGGCCGCACCCACCCCACCGGCGAGAACGACTACGGGGCGCACAGCCATCGCGGAGTGGCCCTAGGGCCAGGTCTCCCCGCGCAGCGCTCTGAGCTCTGACTGCAGACGCGGCAGGCGCTTGGCAATCTCGCGCAGCTGGGGATCGGCGAGCAGGTCCTCTCCGCTCGGACGTCCCTGGCTGATGAGGTCCTTGATCACCTCTTTGTCGCGCGCGATCAACGCTTCCAGCTCGCTGATATCATCCGCGTTCTCCGCGGGCGTTGTCACGCTGGGTGGCGTGGGAAACGGTGTACGCTTCGGCACGGCGGGCTGCTGGAGAGCAGGCGGCCCCAGCTTCACCGGGGGCGGCGGCCCGGGCGGGGGAAGCGGTGCGGCAACGTCCGTCGCCTGCGGCAGCGGTGCCGGCTTGAGCGGCGCACCTCGCTTGCCGAGCTCTCCCTGCAGCACGCTGTAGTGCGTATTCCCAGCCTCGTCGAGCCAGCGATACACCTGCGCCCCAGCGTCGGAGGACGCCGCGCCGGGCACGCACAGCAGGGTCGACAGGCATAGCACGAGCCAGATGTCGGGGGCTTTGAGGATGGCGGGCCCTCCTCGGGACGCCTGGGAGCAGCGCGTGTGGATCGAGTCTACGACGGGCCTAGGGCGTGTCAACCTGTACTAGCGCGGTATCGGCGGGCGAAGCCCGCCTGCGCGCACTTCGCTCGGCTTCGTCTCGCTGCGCGGGCCTTCGGCCCTTGCAGCGCTAGTGCGGTACTAGCGCGGGCCTTTGGCCCTTGCAGGATTAGCATGGGAAGTTGCCTCCGCGCTCCGCCTCGCGTGCCAGCTGGACAGCCATTCCGTGGGGTCGATGCGCGCCGGGGCCGGGCGTGTGAGCGAGCTGCCGTCCGTGTCTGCACTTGGCCCAGGGAGCGCCGGCGCGCGCCGTGCGCGCGATCCGAAGACGGCGCGGCCCAGCGCGTCTCCCGCCTCCAACGACGGAGTCGCGTGCGCGTGGGGGTGCGTGGGATCCGCGGCGGTCGTCTCGGAGCAGCATGCGAAGCTGACGATGCAGCACGTCGTCAGTGCCAGTGAGCGGATCCTGCTGTTCCGGGCTGGCGCGCGCTGTGGTCTTACGGCGAGCATGGGCTGGGCTCCGTGTTGGTTGCCGGGCCCGAGATCGGCCGTTCGGCCGCGCAGGTTGAGGACGAGCGTTCGCGAGCTGCGCCGGCGAGTTCACATCCACTCCTGGCGCGCGTGCGGGACGGTGTGTGTAGCATCCGCGCAGGCACACGCTTTGCTGTATGCGCGGGCCGTGCTGGCTCTCGCAAACTTCGTGCTGCTGCTGCCATTCTGGCTGTCGGCCCCGCCACCCGGGCCTCCCACGGCCCTGGGCCTGCGAGGGGATCGTGTTCTGCTCGGAACCGAGCGCGGCTTGTACGAGGAGAGACCGAGCGGCTGGAGGCTGGTATTGACGCGCGGCGGTGTACGCGATCTGGCGACGCAGTCCGAGGAGACGCTGATCGCTACCGCCGCCGGCCTGTATGCCTGGCCCTTCGCGGGGGACGCGCCGCGGGCGTTGCCGCTGGGGGTGGGTGCGGCGATTCACTCCGTCAGCGTCGATCGCGGAGGCACGGCGTGGGTGGCTTCGAACGTGGGGCTCTTCTCGCGGGCGTTGGGTCAGGCGCGCTTCCGCCGCCACACAACGCTGCCGGCGGGCGCCGTGGGCGAGGTGAAGGCACTCGAGGAGCAGATCTGGGTGGCGACCCGCGGCACGCTGTGGGTCAAACCGTCGGGAGCGGGCTTCGCGCCCCGCCTGCGCGGCCTGGAGACGGGATGGTGGGAGCTCAACGGCGCCGTCAGCACGACGTCGGACGTGTGGCTCTCGGTGCCGAAGGGTCTCTGGAGCGTCCGCGGCGCTTCGCAGGAGTCGATCGAGCTCGGCGTGGGAAGGGTACGCGGGATCGCGCTGGCGCGCGGCAGACTCTGGGTGGCCTCCGAGCGCGGCGTATACAGCTTCGCGCTCGACCGTGTGGAAGCAGCCGCTGCGAAGATCGAGCTCGATGCCGATGCTCTCGAGCTGAAGCTGGCCGCTCGGGGGCTGCTGGTGGCGACCCCGCGCGGGATCGCCCTCGTCCCGCTCACGCGCCCGCCGTCGGCGGCCCTGGCTCTGCGAGCCACGCGTAGCGTGGGTCCGGACGTGGCCCGCGTGCAGCGTGCTGCGCTGGCCTACCTCGAGCTCTCGCCCGCGCGCGTGTCCCGGCTGGATGCGCGTGCGCGCCGCGCTGCGTTCTACCCGCAGCTGCGGACGACCTTTTCCCTGGATCGAGATCGGTCGCGTGCGCGCGAGCACGATCAGACCTTCAGCTCGGGCAGCGTACGTGATCTTCTGGATCGTGATTCGGATCAAGGGCGAAAGCTGGGTTTCGAGGTTCAGCTGGTCTGGGACCTGGCCAAGCTGGCCGCGCCGGGCTACGCGCTCTCGGTCTCGCGCGAGCGGCGACTGCTGATCGAGCTGCGCGACCAGGTGTTGGAGCGGGTCAACCGCCTCTACTTCGAGCGGCTGCGTGTGCTGGCCGAGCTGGAAGCCCTGGCGCCGGACCGGCAGCAAGAGCGGCCGGAGCTGCAGCTGCGAGTGCGGGAGCTGGCCGCACATCTGGACGCGTGGACGGGCGGTGTGTTCTCCCGCCTGGCCGCGAGCTCCGCTCGGAGCGCCCGCTAACACGACCGGGCCGACTCCCAGGCCGCGGACGTCAGGCGCCGTCTGAGTCACCTTCTGCCCTCCTGCGCCCGATGACCGGGGTGCGTTCCCGACGGACGCTTGCGAGGGTCGCCGTGGTCCCGCACAATCGCGCCGAGGACAAAGTCATGGTCGGCGGTTTCAATACCAACATTCGCTACTGCGGTCGTACGTTTCATGTCCAGACCGAGGATAAGGGCGAGCTCAATCCGCAGATCGTCACCCTGCTGTATGAGGGCGGCGCGATCATCTCGGTCAGCAAGCGCAGCTACGAGGATGTTCTCTCACGCAAGGACCTCGAGTCGGTGGTGCGCACGCTCATGGAGGACCAGCACCGCAGCGTTGTTCAGAACCTCAAATCGGGAGCGCTGGACGAGGCCGTCGGTGTAAGCTCGAGCACGGGGACCGAGGGCGCGGCCCGGTCCGAGGCGTCGAGCGCGCCGGAGTTTGGCGAGGGCATCATCAGCGACGTGCCGCTGGCGAAGGTCATCCGGGCTCACCTCGCTGGCCGCTAGACTTCCGGCGCACACAGAAAAGCGGTCGCTCCTCCAGGGAATCAGGCCATGATCCAGATGTACCACGTCGATATGCGGTACCCGGGGGAGACCTACGGCTTGCGCGACGTGTCGCTCTCCGTGGAACGGGGGGAGTTCGTCTTTCTCACCGGGCCCAGCGGCGCCGGCAAGACCACGCTGCTGAGGCTGCTCTTCGGGGCGGAGCATCCCAGTCGGGGGCAGATCATCGTGGCCGGACGCAACGTGTCGCGGCTATCGTCGGCCTCGATCCCCGAGCTGCGGCGTCAGATCGGTGTCATCTTCCAGGACTTCAAGCTGCTGCCCGAGCGGACCGTCTTCGAGAACGTCTGCATCACGCTCGAGATCGCCGGGCTGCCACGGCGGGAGCTCCGGGCCCGCACCTGGAGCATGCTGCGCCGGCTCGGTCTGGGCGACCGGCTGGACAACCGACCACGCGCGCTCTCGGGCGGTGAGCAGCAACGCGTGGCGATCGCACGCGCGCTCGTGAACGATCCGCCGCTGCTGCTGGCCGATGAGCCCACGGGCAATCTCGACCCCGACCTGGCATTCGACATTATGGATATCATTGCGGATGCGCATGCCCGCGGGACGACCGTGATCGTGGCGACGCACGACCCGAGCCTGCTCGAGCGCTACCCGCATCGTCGGCTCGTGCTGGAGTCCGGTCGTCTGATCTTGGACCGTCGCCCCGACACCTTTTCCAACGCCCCACCACAGACCGCGCGCAGGCTCAGCTGATGGACCGGGAGCAGCTGCGTCGGCTGGCGAGCGCCCTGCGCTCGGGAATTCGCGGGATTCGGGCGACACCCATCATCTTCACACTCTCGGTCAGCAGCATGGCGGCCGGCCTGCTTCTGGTCGGCACCTACCTGCTGGTGGTGCAGAATATGCAGCAGGTGCTCGTCCGTTTCGGGAACGAGCTGCGGATCGTGGCGTTCTTGAAGCCCAACGCCGAGCCCTCGCCCAGCGTGGTGGTCGAGCTGCGTTCGCGCTTCGAAGCGTTCGACGGCGTGAGTCGGGTTCAGTTTGTCGACAGCAACCAGGCCCTCGAGCGCCTGCGCTCCGACCTGGGGCGGGAGGCGGGCATCCTGGAGGGCCTGGAGGCGAACCCGCTCCCGGCCTCGTTCGAGATCACGCTCGCGGCCGGCACCCGCTCCGCCAGCACCATCGAGCCGTTGGCCGCGCGCATCGCCCAGAGCGAGGAGATCGATGACGTGCGCTGGGGTGAGGATTGGGTCAACGGTTACTCGCGCCTGCTGCGTGCGGTGGTGTGGCTGGGGGCGGCGCTCGGTGCCTTCCTGATGCTGGTGTTGTGCACGGTCGTGGCCGGCACGGTGCGGCTCGCGCTGTACGCGCGTACCGACGAGATTCAGATCCAGCGACTGGTTGGAGCCAGCGGGCTCTTCGTGCGCCTGCCGTTCTATCTCGAGGGTGCGCTCCAGGGGGCGGTTGCGGCCGCGGTCGCAGTGGGGCTGCTCTACGGCCTGTTTCAGCTGGGGCTGCCCATCCTCGGAGACCTGCTGGCCTTTCTGCTGGGGAACTCGGCGCCCAGCTTTTTCGGCGCCCCGCAGATTGCGCTGCTCTTCCTGATCGGCGTGGGCCTCGGCGTCGGGGGGTCCGTACTCTCGCTGATCAGGCTGGAGGAGACGCGTTGACTCGAATGGGGTCGGCGGTGCTCTGCTGTGCGCTGTTGACGCTGGTGCCCGGGTCTCCGGCTCGGAGTGCGGACCACAAGCAGCGGCTCGAGGAGATCAGGCGCGAGATTGAGCAGAGGGAAGCCCGGGCCCGGGCCTACGCTGAAGAGGCCGAGGGGCACTTCCAGGAGCTGGATGCGATCGATCGGGAGCTGAGCGAGACACGCCGCAGCGTGCGCCGACTGCGGCAGCGGCAGCAAACGGCCGAACAGGAACTGGAGGAGGCGCGCGCTGGCCTGGCGGAGGTGACCCCCGTGCTGGAGAGAACGAGAACGGATCTGAAAACGCGATTGATTGCGCTCTATAAGTTCGGATCGACCGGCGGAATTTTCGCGCTCTACTCGGCGCGCGACTTTCAAGCTTTCGCTCGTCGGCAACACGGCCTGGCCCAGGTCCTGGAGCGCGACACGAGCCTCTTCCGGCGCCATCTCGTGGCTCGGAACGCCTTTGTGGAGCGTCGTGATCGACAGCAGCAGCTCATGAGCGAGATCCGGGCGGCGCGGCGTGAGATCGGAGCGCGTCAGGAGAGGATGCGGCGAAGCTCCGTGGAGCGTCATAATTTGATGTCGATGCTGCGCACTCGCTCGGACAGTGAGTTGCGTAGGGCTGAAGAGCTGCGCCGGGCCGCACGGCGGCTGGAGCAGGCGCTCGAGCGCATGCCCTCCGGGTTCACGCCGGCCGCCGGAGAGGGACTGCGGCCGGGCGCCGTGCCCTGGCCGGTGGAGGGCCGGATCCGCAACGGCTTTGGACCGCAGGTGGACCCCGAGTTCGGGACCCGGATACGTCGCACGGGCATCGAGATCGCAGCAGCGGCCGGGGCCCCTGTGCGCGCCGTGGCGTCCGGGCGCGTGCTCTTCGCGGGCTGGTTT
>SMWZ01000202.1 GCA_004356455.1 Deltaproteobacteria bacterium | reverse complement strand
CCGTTGGCCTCGGCGGCCGCCGCGTGCAGCAACGCATTCAGGTCCTTGCGCGGGAAGAGTGCGAGTGGGGTCGCGCGCGAGGGCTGGCTGCCGGCCTCGAGCGCGCGGGAGCTGAGCCGACCCCACGCGACCACGCCGCTGAGACAGAGTGAATCGAGCAGGCTGGGAGCGTAGCCGTCGATACGGCTCGCCAGGAGCTCCGATTCCCAGGCGGCGGCCGCGGCCTCGAAGCCCGAGAGCTGCTCAACCACGTGCTCGACACCGCCCTCCCCCAGCAGCTGCGCGTCGGGCTCCAGGTGCTGCCAGCGCAGCAAGAAGCGCAGGTAGTCGCGCGCGCTGACGGGCTCGATCTCGCGCCGCAGACGCACGAGCGTGTAGCGATGAATGCGGGCCAGCAGGCTGCGATCGCAGAACTGTGTCTCCTCGCCCTCGGGGTCGAAGCGTCCACGCAGCGCGATCCCGCTCGCCTCGAGCCGCACCAGGGCGCCGAGTACGGACTCGGGAGGCAGGCCTAGCCGCGTCGCAAGCTGCTCGGGCGTGACGGGACCGAGCAACGCGAGGTGTCCGCGCGTCGCAGCATCGCACGCGGCCTCGGCCTCGACCGGGCCGCGCTCGAGATGAGCCGGCAGCTCGACCTCGGGGGTCACCACAGCCTGCGGGAAGAGCGCACGCACCCAGGGCAGACGCTCGAGCGCGAACAGCCGTGGCGGCGCGTCTCTGCCTTCGAGCCGGGCGGCGCGCCCCTCGGCCAGAAGCTTCTCTGCGAACGGCAGGCTCTTGGGCGGCAGGTCCTCCACGCGCAGCGCGATCAGGTCGACCAGCAGCTCGTAGAGCTCGTCGGCATCGCGCACCACGGGCGCCGCCTCCTCGCGCACGCGTGCGATCGCGGCGGGCTCGAGGCGCGCCAGGTCGCGCGCCTGCTCCGGCAGCACGTGCCGCAGCGCAACCGCCCGCGTACGCCGCTCCTCGAGCGGGGCATCGTCGAGAAAAGCGTAGGTCCGTGCGTTCAGAATCTCGTGCGTGAAGGGAGAGGCCTCGACCGTGTCGAGCACGTGCATGCGCACCTGCCCGTTCTCGATGCGCTCGAGCAGCGCCCGCAGACCATCCACGTCAGCCGCCTCGTGCAAGCAGTCATAGACGGTCTGCTGCACGAGCGGATGCTCCGGGATCTCGAGCGGGTAGGTTACGTTCTCCTGACATGCCACCTGATCGGGAAAGGCCGCGACCAGGAGATCGTCGGCCTGCATGCGCTGAAGCGGGAACGGAACGCGCTTGCCACCGCGGCTGCGCAGAACCGCCAGCGCACGGGTGGCGTTCCAGCGCCAGCGCGTGGTGAAGAGCGGCGAGGCGAGCATGGCCTGGGTCAGCACGTCGTCGATGGATTGCGAAGACACGAAGCGCGGCAGCAAATCGAGCGGGAAGGTCTGGGGGTTTCCGAGCGAGAGCACGATCGCGTCGTCGGTCGCCGCGGCCTGTATCTCCACGTTGAAGGATCGGCAGAAGCGTTTGCGCAGGGCCAGGCCGAAACCTCGATTGATGCGCGCGCCATAGGGACTGTGAAGCACGAGCTGCATGCCGCCCGCCTCGTCGAAGAAGCGCTCGGCCAAGAGGTCCTCGCAGGTGGGAATGCGGCCGGTCGCGCGCAGCTGGCTCTCGATGTAGTGCACGATCTGCTGGGCGCCCTCGGGCGCGAGCGCGCACTCGGACTCGAGCCAGCGCCGGGCCTGCTCGGGATCGGCCTCGAGCCTCCGCGCCACCTCCTGGCGCAGCTGCGAGACCTCGGCCGAGAGCTCGGCGCTGCGCGCGGGTGCCTCCCCCAGCCAGAAGGGAATCGTGGGGGGAGCGCCCTCGGCGTCGGTCACGCGCACCACACCCGCCTCCACCCGGCGGATGCGCCAGCTGTGCGTGCCGAGCAGAAAGATGTCCCCGCTCATGCTCTCGATCGCCCAGTCCTCGTTGACCGTGCCCAGGAACGTCTCGTCGGGATCGAGGACGACCCGGTAGTCGCCCGTCTCCGGGATCGCCCCTCCCGAGGTGAGCGCGCTGATGCGGGCGGAGCGTCGCCCGCGCAGCCGGCGTTGCAGCCGATCGCGATGCAGGTAGGTGGCGCGCCGGCCCCTGGGCGTCTCGAAGCCGTTCGCCAGCATGTCCAGCACCGCGTCGTAGTCCTTCTGCGCCAGCTCGGCGTAAGGTGCGGCGCGACGCACCAGCTTGAGCAGCGCAGCCTCCTCCCACTCCTCACACGCGCAGGCGGCCACGATCTGCTGCGCCAGGATGTCGAGCGGCGCACGCGGCGGCTCGATCGCATCCAGACGTCCAGCGCGGACCGCGCGCACGAGTGCAGCGCACTCCACCAGCTCATCACGCGAGGTCGGGAAGAGCCGGCCCTTGGGCACCAGCCCGAGCGCGTGTCCCGAGCGTCCCACCCGCTGCAGGAAGCTGGCAATGCTGCGCGGAGAGCCGATCTGAACCACCAGGTCGATGCTACCGATGTCGATGCCGAGCTCGAGCGAAGCGGTGGCGACCAGCGCCCGCAGGCGACCGTCGCGCAGACGCGCCTCCACGTTGAGGCGACGCTCCCGCGAGAGGCTGCCGTGGTGCCCCGCGACATGCTCCTCACCCACGCGCTCGCCCAGCCGGTGCGCCAGGCGCTCCGCCAGTCGACGCGTGTTGACGAAGACCAGCGTCGTGCGGTGAGCGCCGATCAGGCCGGAGAGCGCGTCGAGCAGGTCGTCCCACTGCTCGTGCGGTGCCACGGCGTGCAGGTCCTCCTTGGCCGGAACCTGAATGGCCAGGTCAAGGTTGCGCTGGTGCCCCAGGTCCACGATCTCGCAGTCGGGCGAGCCGTCGGGAGTGCTGCGCTCACTGCCGACGAGGAAGCGTGCCAGCACCTCGATCGGTCGCTGGGTGGCGGAGAGACCCAGGCGTACGGGGCGCTGCTCGCACAGCGCCTCGAGACGCTCGAGCGAGAGCGCCAGGTGCGAGCCCCGCTTGTCACGCGCGAGCGCGTGAATCTCATCCACGATGATGGTGCGCACCGTGCCCAGCATGGCGCGGCTGCGCTCCGCCGTGAGCAGGAGAAAGAGCGACTCGGGCGTGGTGACCAGGATATGCGGCGGCCGCCGCAGCATGGCCTGCCGCTGCGCCGGCGGGGTGTCCCCCGTGCGCACGGCGCTGCGGATCTCGGGCAGCGCGATCCCGAGGCGCCGCGCCTCCTCACGGATCTCGGCGATGGGAAGCTCCAGGTTGTGTTGGATGTCGTGGGAGAGGGCGCGCAGCGGCGACACGTACACGGTCTCGACCTCATCGGCCAGCGTCCCGTGCATCGCGCGTCGCGTGAGTCGGTCGAGCACGATCAGGAAGGCGGCCAGGGTCTTGCCCGAGCCGGTGGGTGCGGAGATGAGCGTGTCACGGCCGCGCGCGATCACCGGCCAGCCGCGGGCCTGAGCGTCGGTGGGGTGGCCGAAGCGGCGCTCGAACCAGCGCTCGACCGGCGCGCAGAAGCTCACCCCGTCCGTCATCCAGTCAACCCACTTACTGATTCGGAGCCGTAACGATCCGCTAGGCCTCTAGACCCGTGCCTTCGGGCAGTCCCAGCATGAGATTCAGGTTCTGAACCGCCGCGCCCGCGGCGCCCTTGCCCAGATTATCCAGCCGCACGGCCAAGACCACATTCCCGGTCGGGCTCGAGAGCACGACGATCTCGAGTCGGTTCGTTCCGTTGCAGCCGCGCGGATCCAGATCGAGCTCGTCCGAGGCGCGCGGCTCCTCGAGCGCAAGCACACGTACGAAGGGCTCGTCTGCGTAGCGCGCGTGCAGCGCCTCCCAGACGAGCTTGCCGGTGGCGCCCTGCGCGAGCGTCTCCGCCGGCAGGGGCAGCAGCAGCCGCATCCCGTCGCGGAAGGGACCCTTGGCGGGCATGAACTGCGGGGCGCGCTCGAGCCCCGCGTAGAGCTGCATCTCGGGCACGTGCTTGTGGACGCGCTCCAAGGCATAGGGCACGTCGTGGGGCAGGACCAGCAGCCCGCTCGCGGGATCCTCCCAGCGCTCGATCTCCGAGCGGCCGCCGCCCGAGTAGCCGGAGAGCCCGTGCACGGTGAGCGCAGCGTCGCGCCGCACCAGACCCGCATCGACCAGGGGACGCAGTCCCAGGATGACCGCCGTCGAGTAGCAACCGGGATTGGATACGCGCGCGGCGCCGGCGATGGCCTCGCGCTGACCGGGCCTGAGCTCGGGCAGCCCGAAGACCCAGTCGTCCGCCACCCGGTGCGCGCTGCTGGCATCGAGAATGCGCGTGCTCGAGCTCTCGACCCACTCGACCGCCTCTCTGGCCGCCTCGTCCGGCAGGCACAGCAGCGCCAGGTCGGCCTGGTTGAGCAGCTCGGCGCGCGCTTCGGGATCCTTGCGACGCTCCTCGTCCGGCGCGATCAGCTCCAGATCGAGGCGGTCCCGCAGCAGCGCGTGGATGCGCAGGCCGGTGGTTCCGGCGTGGCCGTCGATGAAGATGCGCGCCATACACGCATTATGTCCCGGGGCCCCGAAAACTCAACGTTTCAGGTCGTTAGCCCTGCCAAGTTGGGTCCAAACCGGAAGTCTTGGACCCGGAAAATGACCGCGAGACGGGGGGCGAGGGTGCTGCGACCTAGCCGGGGAGGGGATGCGCCCTCAGGCTGGATCTGCTCGCGCAGCTGCGCGGCTAGAACGTGCGCGTGCTCCGGCTCTTGGAGGGCGGAGCGGTGGCGTGGCTGGCGAAGCCGCCTGCTGAGGCGGGCAGGCCGCCTCGTTGGTACCCAGGACGGGGGCAGGCTCAGCCAAACGCTCGTCTAACATAGCCAGTGGAGGCGTAACTGGGGGTCAGGTCTTCTCTTCCTCTTTTCTTGTTTGCCTCCAGGCGTGGAGATGGCTTCGCCTCGATCGTGCGTTCCTCGGCTAGGCGGCTTATCGGACCCTCAGAAGGACCCTGATTTCTCCTTCCCGCGCCCTCGCCAGCTTCGATGAGCCGCTGGCGCGTCAGCGAACCAGACGGACCCCCTCTTCCCGCAGAGACAGGAATCAGTGTAGGTAGGCCCGGGCCGGATTACATCCATCTCGGACGACCGTGGCCACCGTCTCGCGCCAAAAGGCATCTACGTCCACGCCCAGCCCTTCGAGCAGCTGAGAGGTGCTGTCGCAAGGGTGTCGTCAAAGTCGAACACGATGGCAATGACGTTGCACGCAGCCATGACCCTCGTTCCGGCTGCTGCCGGCGGGTACTGCAGCTAGCGGACTCTATCAGCGTCGCAAAGCATCTGGCGCAGGGGACCGATACACGATTTAGGCCGTTCGGGACCAAGCCTGACGGAGGAATCTGGCGATGACTACGCATGTCCGCTCATTGGCTATTGAGTCGATCGCAGACATGCTCGCCCTGGTAGATTCTGAGGAGCGGGAACTCTTT
>SMWZ01000201.1 GCA_004356455.1 Deltaproteobacteria bacterium | reverse complement strand
TGCCCCAGAGATCGGCCCTGGTTCCCTTGACGGCGGAGTCCTGCACGATCAGCTGGAGCCCTTCCAGGATCTCCTTGGCCTGCGCCGAATCGTCGTAGCGCACATCGACCCACGCGTACGCGCGCTCGGGAACGATGTTTCGCTTGGTACCTCCCTCGATGGTGCCGACGTTGAACGTGATCCCGCGTGAGTAATCCGTGAGCGCCTCCAAGCGAACCACCTTCAGCGCCAGCTCGTGGATCGCACTGCGGCCTTTCGCATGGGCCTGACCCGCATGGGCCGCGACCCCTGAGACCTCGAGCCGGAATTGCCCCACGCCCCGGCGCGAACGAACCATGGCACCATCGGGCCGTACAGCCTCGAACACAAACCCGTAGTCGGCACGGCGCGCCTCAGCCTCAATCCGAGCTCGCGAAACCAGCGAGCCCACCTCCTCGTCGGCGTTGAAGATCACGGTCCACCCCGCTCGATCCAGGTCGCCGCTCTCCGCCAGCGCCTGCAGCGCGAACAGCAGCACCACCAGGCCGCCTTTCATGTCGGCAACCCCGGGGCCGATGGCGCGACCGGGATCGTTCGGATCGATGCGCAGCCGCTGAAACGGAGAGCTGAGCTCGAAGACCGTGTCGTAATGGCCGACGAGCAGAAAACGCGGCGCACCCTCGACGCCGCTGGGGGCCGGACGGCGCGCGATCACCAGCGGGCCCGTCTGGGTCGGGCGGCCGGGCAGTCCCAATGCCTTCCCCGGCACGATCTCGAGCGCGAAGCCCAGACGCGAGAGCGGCTCCGCCAGCATTTTGGAGCAACGCTCCAGGCCAACCTGATTGAAGCTGCCGGTATTGGTGCCCACCCAGAGCCGAAGCGTTTCGAGCATCTCTCCCGAGCGCGCCTCCAGGGCCCGCTTGAGCTGGACCTCGTCCGCATCGAGCGTGCCGCGTGCGCTCACGGGCGCGAGCCAAAAACCCACGAACGTGAGCAGCACCGCAGCTCGAACCAGCCGCATACCCATCTCCCTAAAGCCCAGGGATCGGAAGCATGAGCAGCCTCACCCGATGACCGCGGCGCAGCTGCGGTCCCCATTGGACCCGCAGGACCAGACCCCGCAGCAGCTCCGCGCGCGTTATGCCGGCGCCCTGCTGGAGTGAAAACAGCGCACCCAGCAGCGGAAGCCGCAGCAGCGCGAAGTCGGCCCGCCGTTCGGAGCCGAAATCGCGCGTGTGCAGGTCGAGCAGCGGCCAGATCCCCCCGGCACGATAGGCGTGGTTGCGATCGCTGGAGGCCCATAGCAGACCGAGCGCGCCGGAGAGCTGACGCCGATCGGGGGTTCGCTCCGAGCGCCCCAGCCAGCCCAGGAGCAACGACAGCTGGTGCCCGCCACTGTGGCTGCGCAGCCGCATGAGATGGCCACCGAGCAGCGCCAGCTCGGACACCCGGTCGAGCCGGCGCAGGCTGAGTGGCCAGCGCAGCCAGCGCCGCAACATGCTCTCCACCGGCGCGTCATCGGGGGAGCGCTCGATGCGGCTCTGCAGCAGGCGGATGGCGGCGGCCTCCACCTCGGCCGCAGATCCGCCTTGGACCGCCGCGACCGCGAGGCCGCGACGGACGACCGCGAAGGCCTGCCCCTCGGGCAGCTTGCGTCGCAGGAGCCGCCGATAGGTTCGCTCGAAGCGCCAGGCCTGGTAGCCCGTATCCCAGAGCGTGAGCCAGCCCAGAGCTACTCCGTCCGGTGTCTCCCACACGACGTAGCGATCCCCCTCCCACCCCTCCGCGGCTCGGGCGGCCCAGCGGCCCAGGTACTCCTCGAGCAGCACACGGGTGGTCAGCATACCCAACGTCTCGCTGAAGGCGGGCGTCCAGCCGGGAGGTGGCTCGGCCAGGTGCAGCGTGGCGGGACGATCCCGGCGGTCGATGTAGCGTTCGGGGTGCAGAATCTGCTCGGTCGAGTCGGGAAGGTCGCGGAATACGCCATCCACCCCCGTCCAGCCGAACTCGGCGCGAATGGCCGAGATGAACCTCATACCGTGCAGATAGGCAAAGAGCAGCTCGCTCCGGACTACGCTGGGCGCATCGCGCAGCTGCTGCGCCTCCGGTGTATCGCCCGCCACACCGAGGCCATCAGCCAGACCGGAGAGGAGCCCGACGACGCGGCGCCCGACCGGAGAGACCAGGCTGGTGGGCCAGCCCGCGCGCTGCCAGAGCAGGTGGTCGGAAGCGCCCAGCATGGCGTCGCCCTCCATCACCGCCACGGTCGCAAGCCCCCGGTCGTTCTCGCGCTTGAAGCGATCGCTGATGGCTTCGAGATCGAAGTGCTGGTCCTGGAGCGCATGGACGAGCTCGTGTGCAAGGACGAAGCTGCGCACCAGCTCGGGCTGCTGCTCGGCCGAGTCCCCCTCCTCCACTTCGACCACAAAGAACTCGGCCTCCCTGGGATCGTAGTAGCCGACCACCTGCGCCGAGTAGAGGTCGAGCAGGTACGACTTGAGCATCATCTCCTCGGGCAGCAACCCGAAGAGCTTGTAGGCGCGCTCCGTGCCATCGTCGTGATCGCTCCACTCCCGCTCGATCGCCGTGTGATAGGCGTCTCTCAGACCGGCCTTGTCCTTGAGGCCCACGGGGACGGGTTGCTTCAGGCTGAGGCCGCGGATCTGCGCGAGCTCCGCCGCGATCGCCTCTGCGCGCAGCTCGAGACTCGACGTCGTCGGCGGCGGCTGGGGCAGGGTCGAACAGGCATTGAGCGACAGCAGCAGCGCCACGCAGGCGAGAAGGCGGGAACCATCCTGGCGCAAGCGCGACCCCCCGTGAAGGAGGTGCGATTCTAGCCCGAATCTCCCGGCTCGTGGCCTCTTTTGGACACGCATCGGAAGCCGTACACTCCGATGGCCATGCGCAATCCTCGGGTCTCCCTTCCCATCACCCTGACGTCCGGGCTCGTAGCCATCACCATCGCGCTGACGGTCGGCTGGCAGATCCTCGTAACACGGGAATTTCAGGCCTTCGCGGAGGGTTTCACGGCCGTCCACTGGATGCTGGTGATCCTGGGGTCGTTCTTCTTCGTACTGATCATCACGGTCGCGATTCTGCAGGCGGCCTGGCTCGTGAGCGAGATCCGAACCAACCAACGGCAGCGGAACTTCATCGATGCGGTGACCCACGAGCTGCATACGCCGCTGGCCTCGCTTCGTCTCTACCTCGACACGTTGCGGGGGCAGGAGCTGGACGAAGTGCGCCGTCGCGAATTCCTCGACATCATGACCGAGGATCTCGAACGACTGCAGCGTACGATCGATCAGATCCTGCAGGCCGCCCGCACGGAGGTGCGTCGCAGCGGGCGTGAGGCCGTGGATCTCGGCGCGCTGCTCCGAGACTGCGTGGGAGAGGCGCGAGGCCGTCACGGACTCGAGCAGGACAGCGTGCGACTGGATGTTCCGCCGCAGGCCTGGGTGCGGGGCGACATAGAGCAGCTTCGCGTCGCCTTCCGGAACCTGATCGAAAACGCCATCCGCTACGCCGGCCCCAAGATCGACGTTGACGTGAGGGTTCGGCCGCTGACGGGACGAAAGATCGAAGTGGAGGTGGCGGACCAGGGACCGGGCATCCCGCCCAACGCCCTGACGCGCATTTTTCAGCGCTTCCAGCGCGTTTCGCACGACACGGTGCGCGCGACCCGTGGCCTGGGTCTGGGTCTGTACATCGTGCGCAACGTCGTGCGCGCCCACGGTGGCTCGGTGCGCGCCGAGAGCGAGGGCGAGGGCACGGGCAGTCGCTTCATCGTCACGCTGCCGCGGGCGTTGTGATGGAGGCTCGCATCCTGCTCATCGAGGACGAGGAGCATTTGGCGCGCGGTCTGAGTTTCAACCTCGAGACCGACGGCTATCAGGTCGAGGTCTTCGAGCACGGCGAGGGTGCCCTGGAGCGAATCGAGAATCCCGACGAGTCCAGCGTCGATCTGATCATCCTCGACCTAATGCTGCCCGGGATCTCGGGCCTGCAGGTATTGCAGCAGCTGCGCAAAGCAGAGAATCGAGTGCCGGTGCTGCTGTTGACCGCCCGCGACACGGAACAGGACATCGTCGACGGACTCGACACGGGAGCGGACGACTATCTCACCAAGCCCTTTTCCCTGCCCGTATTGCAGGCGCGCGTGCGTACCCTGCTACGAAGAGCCTCGCACGCAGAGGATGAGGACATCACACCCGCTCCGTTCCGGATCGGCGCTAGCACCGTTCACCCCGATCGATTCGAGCTCGAACGCACGGGAAAGTACTTGCCCCTCACGGCAAAGGAGCTGGGACTCATTCTCCTGCTCCACGAGCGCCGTGGCTCTGCCGTGAGCCGAGGTGATATCTTGCGAGAGGTCTGGGGCCTGCATCCGCAAACGCGCACGCGCGTGGTCGACACCTTCGTGCTGCGTCTGCGCAAGCTCATCGAGCCCGATCCATCCCACCCACGTCATCTGCTGTCGGTGCGCGCCTTCGGCTATCGCCTGGCCGAAGAAAAAACCTCCGATTGACAGAACTTTGACAGGAATTCGCATCGGTTTGACACAAGTTTGACGGTCCCGGTCTCCGCAGACGGCTAAGCTCGACCGACATGAGATACGTGAACACTCTCGCACCCCAGACCGCGGGTGACTTCACGCATCCGGAGGTCCCCACCGTTGCGGTGCCCCGCCTGGAGCGGGTGCCCGCGGCCGCGGATCAGGTTGCCAGGCCCCTGCAATCGCTGCCCTTCCTGATCGCGCACGTGGGGGCGCTGATCGGCGCGATGCTGGTGCCGCCCAGCGCGACCGGCCTGCTCCTCTGCGTCGTCATGCTGAACGTGCGGATCCTCGGAATCACGATGGGCTATCACCGCTACTTCTCGCACCGTGCCTTCCGGACCTCGCGCGCGTTTCAGTTCATCCTGGCGCTCTGGGCCAGCTCCAGCGCCCAGAAAGGCGTGCTCTGGTGGGCCGGTCACCACCGCAACCACCACCGCAACAGTGATCGTCCGGAAGACCTCCACTCACCGAGCCGGCGCGGACTCCTCTTCAGCCATCTCGGCTGGATCATGGCCAAGCGCTACGAGCGGACACCAATCGAAGCCATCAAGGACATGGCGCGGTTCCCGGAGCTGCGCTGGCTCGACCGCCACTACTACCTGGCGACCGTCCTGCTCGCGGTTGCGTGCTTTCTGGTCGGGGGCTGGACGGGCCTGGTCTGGGGGTACTTGGTGAGCACCGTCTTGCTCTGGCACGCGACCTTCACCATCAACTCGCTTTCCCACGTCTTCGGTCGCCGGCGCTATCCCACCACCGACACCTCGCGCAATAACTTCTGGCTCGCGCTGCTCACGCTGGGCGAGGGGTGGCACAACAACCACCACTACTTCTGCTCGAGCGCCAAGAACGGCTTCTTCTGGTGGGAGATCGATCCCACCTACTACGTCATCTGGCTGCTCGAGAAGCTGGGCGTCGTTTGGGACGTCAAGCGCCCGCCCCAGCACGTGCTCGATGCGGGCAAACAGGCCCTCCCCAGCAGCTGAAGCCGGGGCGCAGCCCGCGCAACCCAACTGCGACATCCTCTAGCGCGTAGATTCTGGGGGTGTGACCCCACGTTTTCCGGTTGACTCTGCGCGTGTGGAATGCCCTACTAATCGGCGATGACGCCTGTGCGGGAGACGCGGTCGCTCGTCGCCCTGCTGGCCTGGGGCGCGCTCTCGTTCGGCGGGTCCGCGCAGGCTGACATCTACGGCGGCGGCGGCGGCCGCAAAAAGGACTGCCTGATGGTCTTCGAGGCCGGTTTCAACTACCCGCCCGGAAGGAACCGGCTCATCCGCTGCACGGACGGCGACCCGAACTGCGACGCGGATGGGCTGGTCAACGGAGTCTGTGACTTCCCGGTTTCGATCTGCGTTAACAGCACCTTCGATCCCGCCAAGTGCACGCTGAACGGCGTCGAAGCGGTCACGGTCGAACACGCGCTAGACAACGGCGATCCCAGGTTCGACCCGGAGTTCCAAGCGCTGCAGACCCGCATCGACAACGAGCTCGATCCGCCCACCAACGACGTCGACGCCTGCACGGCCTCCACTACGCTCTCGGTTCGCGTGAAGGGTCCCTCCGCGAACAACCGCTGCAAGAAGAACCGCAAGCGTGTGCGCATCACCACCGAATCAACCTTCAGCGGGGGAAAACAGGTCCGGGACAGGGACAAGCTCAAGCTCATCTGCGATCCGGCCTCAGTCGAATGCGACCCGCTGCTGTTCTTCGAGGGAACCTACGATCGGATCCAGAACCAGGTCTTCAACGAGTCCTGCAACCTGAGCGGCTGTCACGATTCCCAGACCCAGGCAGGTAACCTGCTGCTCGAGCCCGCCGGCTCGTACACGAACCTGATTAACGTAGTCCCCGACAACCCCGCGGCCGCGGGCGCGGACTGGCTGCGGGTGACGGTGGTCGACCCGAACAGCGGCGATCTGAACACCAGCTTTCTCTTCCACAAGCTGACCGGCGACCTGGATCTCGGGTTCGGCGCACGCATGCCGTTCGGCATGCCGAGTCTTTCGGGGAACCTGATCGATATCATCCAGCTCTGGATCGAAGCAGGCGCCCCCAAAACGGGCTGGGTGCCGGGAACCGACTGAGCGGGAGGAGACCAAATGGGCGACGAGAACACGATCCTCACCGAAGCGGAGGCCCGCCATCTGCTGCGTCGTACGGGCTTCGGTCCCACCCGACGAGAGCTGGACAACAGCGGCTACATCGGCAGCACCCGCGGCGCGGCAGCTGATGATCTCCTCGACTTCAAGCCGAAGAAGTTCAAGCCGAGTGGGCGCGAGTTCGATCGGTCTCACGACAAGTGGATCAAATTCATGACCAAGACCCGACACCCGATCCAGTCCAAGCTGGTGCTCTTCTGGCATGACCACTTCTCGACGGCCATCTCCACCGTCCAGGACGTCAAGCTGATGGCAACCCAGATCAAGCTGCTGTACACGAACTCCAAGGGGCACTTCAAAGACTTGGTTAAGGCCATCAACAAAGACACCGCCATGATGGAGTTCCTGGACACCGTACGAAACCGTAAGCAGGTTCCTAACGAGAACTACGCGCGCGAGCTACAGGAGCTCTTCACGCTGGGCGTGACCGACTTCGCAGGTAACAAGAACTACACGCAGGAAGACATCGTCCAGATCTCGCGAGCGTTCACAGGCTGGGACTACGAGAAGGCGGCCCAGCCTTTTCTGAACGAGAACCGACACGACTTCATAGAGGATTTTCCCGAGCGCGGTCCCAAGGTCATCTTCAAGGGGGCGCACGGCTTCCCGCCCGGCGGCGCTGACTTCACCAGCAGCGGGGAGGGCGCCGCCGAGATCGACGTCGTCACGGATATCCTCTTCCAGCATACGGACACGGACGGCAAGAACACGGTCGCGCGCCGTACCGCGGCCCGCCTGATCGAGTACTTCGCGCATCCCGATCTGGTAACGCCCTCGCTGGTGGATGCCGTTGTGGCCGATTCGGACTTCGACACCAACTGGGACATCGGCGGGCTTTGCCGCGCCATCTTCGTGCGCGACGAGTTCTACGCGACCGCCGCCCCGGCGCCCTTCGGGAGCGGAACCCTGAAGTCGGTCAAGTGGCCCATCGACTTCACTGTGAGCACGTTGCGAATGCTTAAGATAAAGCTTCGAGGCCGGGACAAGATTGTCAACGGCGGAACCTTCCGTCCCATCCGCGATCATCTCCAGAACATGGGCCAGCTGCTTCTGGATCCGCCGAGCGTCTTCGGCTGGGACTGGGAGTCGGCCTGGCTGAGCAGCTCCACTCTGCTCGCCCGTTATAACCTCGCACGCGACATCGTCGCGGCCCGCGAAGGTGGAAAGCGTTTTCGTCCGGAGACGCTGATGGATCTCAGCCTGACCGATCCGGGCCAGATCGCAGATGCAGTCAGCGACGTCCTCGGCATCAGCAACCAGCTCACGAGCAGTGAACGACAGGCACTGATCGATTACCTCACGGATAGCGGCCTCAACGCCAGCCTCGACCTGTTCGACGATGAAATCCGCAATACCAAGCTGCACGGGCTCTTCGCCCTGGTAATGCAGTCGCCCGCCTACCAGGTGCACTAAGGGAGACACTCGCATGAGAATCACGCGACGACAGTTCATCCAGCGCACGGGCCTGGCGACGGCAGGCGCGCTTTGGGGGTCGGGACTCTTGGGCAACCCGTTCGTACGCCAGGCGTTGGCGGATACCATCGGCGACCGCTACCTCGTTGTCTTCTTCCTCGATGGGGGGAACGACGGCCTCAATACCGTCGTGCCCCACGACAACGTGGGTGGTCTGAGGACGGCGTACGAAGCCGCGAGGAACACCGGCTCGGGCGGGCTGCGG
>SMWZ01000200.1 GCA_004356455.1 Deltaproteobacteria bacterium | reverse complement strand
CCATACAGGTCAGCGTGAACAAGAAGAAGTACTACCAGTACGACAAGGTCTTCTACCGGCAGATCGCGGATCCCGCGGGAGCCTCCTACGTGATCGTAGCCCCGCCGTACTGAGCCGATGCGCCTGACCCACGCGAGCGCGCGCTGGCTGGGGGATCTCCCGATCGCCCTTCTCGTCGGCGTCGCACTCTCTCAGCTCGTCCTCGCCCAGCGCGCGGACCTGAGCCCCTGGTCCGGAGGAGGCTTCGGCATGTTCTCCACCACAGACGCAGGCAGCCGACGTCATCTCCATGTCTTCGTGCTCCGTCCCGGACTCGAACGCGAGCTTCCTATTCCCCCAGCGCTGGAACAACTGGCGCGGAAGGCTCGCGTGCTGCCGAGTGAAGCGAACCTGCACGCGCTCGCCCTGGAGATGGCGAAGCTCCCCACCCCGGACCCCGGTCCGGCAACAGCGGTGCGGATCAAGCTGTGGCGAACCCGCTTCGACCCGGAGACGTTGGCTCCATCGAGTCACATCCTGCGCTCCCTGGAGTTTTCGCTTGAAGACGCTGAGTAGCGCTCTCCACGGGTTGGCCCGCATGGACGTGACCGATCTGGCGCTGCGTCTGACGCTGCTCCTCCTGCTCCTGCAGCCCATCGGCAACTGGAGGGTGAGCCCCTTCGTAATCGTCCTCGCAGGCGGGGGCCTGCTCGTACCCGTGCTGCTCCGTCACCCGGGCACCTGGGCATGGCTCACCCTCCTGACCGGCTGGCGGCTCTTCCTCGAATGGCCCGTGTCCGACAACCACACCTATCTGCTCTGCTTCTGGTGCCTGGCGGTCTTGATCGCGTTACTGGCCGAGGACACGGCGGCGCTGCTCGCGCGCAATGGCCGTCTCTTGATCGGCTGCGCGTTCGCGTTCGCAACCCTGTGGAAGCTTGTACTCTCACCCGACTATCTCGATGGCACGTTTTTCCGTGTCACGCTGCTGCTGGATCCACGCTTCGAGGGACCGACTCTGCTCCTCGGCGGGCTCACATCGGAGCAGCTCGAGAGCCAGCGAGCCTATCTGTCCCAGCACGTGGACGGAACGCTTTTCCAGCCCTACCGCCCACCGGAGCCGGCGTCGTTCACCCGCCTGGCACGGATGGCCACAGTCTGGACGGTCGCGATCGAAGCCGCGGTAGCGGGGGCGTTTCTCTGGCCCGCGGGGAGAGGCCTCTCGCGCTACCGGGACGCACTGCTCCTGCTCTTCTGCATCACCACCTTCGCGGTCGCGCCGGTCGCGGGCTTTGGCTGGCTGCTGCTCGCGTTGGGAGTCGCACAGGCCGATCCATCAGGACAGAGAACGAGAGCACTCTACCTGGCTACGTTCGTTCTGATCCTCTTCTATCGCGACCTTCCCTGGACGCGCCTGATCTAGGGGTTGGGCAGCCTGCGGCAAAATTTTCACGAGTGGGCAGCTTACGGCTTTCCCTCACCCGTCTCGAGACGACGCCTCTCGCCCTTGGTCCGGAGCTCGTGCTCGAGTCTGCGCTGACGCCGTTCGAACACGACCTTGCTGAGTGAGCGCTCGATGTCGCGCTGGAGATCCAGGAAGCGTGTCTCCCGATTTGTGGAGGAGCCAGCGCTGGCACGGCGGTCGATCAGCCTCCGGTCCAGGTCATACGAGAGATTGGAGGCGGCGTCCTGCGCGCGCTCCTGGTGCTGATAGCGTTCGAGATCCTGGGGCGTCCCGCTGCGCTCGATACGCCGCTCTTCCCGCTTTCTGCGAACATCGCGCTGGGCTGCGCGCGTGCTCCGCTGTAACTCGAGGCGACGCAGCTCCCGGCCCCGAAGGTCCTGGCCGGACGCCTTCCCCATAGGACGCAACAGTCCGAAGTCACGGCTCGATCCCGCGCGGCCGAGATCGGCCCCCGCAGCGAGTCCGCAGATCGGAAAACTCAGGGCCAGCACGGCTCCGAGCAGGAGCTTCGAACGGGACTGCTCCACAGATCTCAGTATGGCATCATACCGGGCCGTGTCCAAACGCCTGCGAACCTTGCTTACTCTGGCTCTGTGCGCGTGTGCGAGCGGCTGGACCGTCCACACGGACCATGATCCTGCGGCAGACTTCTCCAGCTACGGGCGTTTCTCATGGCTCCCCCGCCCGGTGGAGATGACGGGCGATCCGCGGGTCGACAATCCTCTGCTTCACACCCGCGTTCGCTTCGCGGTGGAGCAAGAGCTGGCCTCCAAGAGCTATGTGAAGATTCTGGAAGGTACGCCCGACTTCTACATCGGCTATCACCTCTCCCTCACCACCAAGCTGGATGCTCGCACCGTCGACGCGCACTACGGCTATGGGCCCGCCGGGCGTTGGGGTCGGATGGGGATTCCGGAAACACGCTACTTCGAATACGAAGAGGGCATACTCGTCTTGGACATCGTCGACGCGAAGCTGGGGAAGCTGGTCTGGCGGGGATCGGGTCAGCGGCGGATCGGGGAAGCGAGCAGCACACCCGAAGAGAGCGAACGCCGGGTGCGCGAAGCGGTAGCGGAGGTGCTCAAGTACTTCCCACCGGAGTAAGAAGCGCAAGTCCTGCGCAACAGGCGACCGCCACGGTCGGGATCCAGCTCTCATGGTGTATGCTTGCGCCACCCCCCGGCTGCTCCGGGGCTCGTAAGGAGCCGGAATGAAGCAGTATCCGCGCCAGCTGACGTGGTCCGTTCTCTACGCGCTGCCGTTCGCCTTGGCGGTTGCTTGTGGCGGATCCGAGCCTTCCGCACCCCCTCTGCTCGAGATCCCTGTGGTGGAGGTGATCCAGCGCGACCAGCCGATCGAGCTCGAGATGGTGGGGCAGACCCTGGGATCGGTGGACATCCCCATCCGCGCCCGGGTCGAGGGCGTGCTGGAGAGCATGGACTTCGCCGAGGGGCGGAGGGTCAAGCAGGGGCAGCTGCTCTACACGATCGATCCGCAGCCGTTCAAGGCCAAGGTGGTAGAAGCCCAGGGGGGCCTGGCAGAGGCGCGGACCGGGCTCGCCAAGTCGAAAGCGGACCTGGGCCGCATCCGGCCGCTGGCCGAAATGAACGCTGTGAGCCAGCAGGATCTCGATGCTGCCGTCGCGCAGTACGAGGCCGCAATTGGAGCCACCCAGGCTGCCGGGGCGCGGCTCGAGCAGGCGGAGATCGAGCTCGGCTACACCCGGATCCATGCGCCGATCGACGGTGGGATTGGCCTTTCCGAGGCCAAGGTGGGAGAGTTCGTCGGCCGGGCGCCGAATCCGGTCGTGCTCAACTTCGTGTCCCAGACCGATCCGATCCGGGTACGGTTCGCGATCGATGAACGTCGCTACCTGAAATTCGCGCGCCAGCTGATCGAGCTGAGCACCAAGGGAGAGGAGCGGCAGCGGAAGGGACTGGACCTCATACTCGCCGACGGTACGATGCACACACACCGAGGCCATATCGTCGCGACCGACGCAGCCGTCAACCCGACCACCGGCACCTTCACCCTCGAGGCTGACTTTCCAAATCCGGATAACCTGGTGCTGGCGGGACAGTTCGCACGCGTGCGAGCCGTGGTCGAGACCCGCAAGGACGCCCTGCTGATTCCGCAGCGTTGTATCAGCGAGCTGCAGGGGAACTTCCGCGTCTTCGTCGTTGGACAGGACGGAAACGTCGAGCTGCGTCAAGTACAGCTCGGACCCAAGATCGCTCAGCTCCAGATCATTGAATCGGGGCTCAATCCCGGTGAGCGCGTCGCCCTGGAAGGGCTGCTGCGCCTCAAGGCCAACATGAAAGTCGTGCCGAAGCTTGCCCAGTTGGACGATTCGGGAGCGCAACGGGACGTAGACGTAGCCGCCGGCCCCGACGCCTGAAACATGGCCGAGTTCTTTGTCCGCCGGCCCATCGTGGCCATGGTCATCGCGATCGTTACGGTGATTCTCGGACTGGTGGCCCTCGGACGCCTGCCCATCGCCCAATATCCTGACATCACACCACCAATGGTATCGGTGACGGGAACCTACACCGGCGCCAGCGCAATCAACGTCGAGCAGTCGGTCGCCACCCCGATCGAGCAGAAGGTCAACGGGGTGGAGGACATGATCTACATGCGCTCGATCAACGCGAGCGACGGCAGCTTCAAGCTGGACGTGTCCTTCGAGGTCGGTACGGATAACGACATGGCCAACGTGCTGACCCAGAACCGGGTGTCGGAGGCGGAGGCCAGTCTCCCGGAAGAGGTCAAGCGGCTGGGCATCGTGGTCAAGAAGAAGCTGGCCTTCCCCCTGCTGCTGATCTCCCTGGTCTCACCAGACGGCACCTACGACGCGGAGTTCCTGGCCAACTACGCCACCATCAACATCGTCGACGAGCTGGCTCGGATCCGGGGCGTCGGTCTCACGGAGGTGTTCGGCGGGAGCACCACCGAGTACGCCATGCGGATCTGGATCCGGCCCGACCAGCTGGCCAAGCTCAAGCTCACCATCCCGGACATCACCCGAGCGATCCAGGAGCAGAACGTACTGGTGCCCGCCGGACAAATCGGCGGCCCACCGGCGCCACCGGGAACCGAATTCACCTACACCGTCCAGATGCAAGGCCGCTTCGAGACCCCGGAACAGTTCGGCAACGTAGTGGTGCGCTCGAATCCCGACGGCTCCCAGGTCTTGCTCAAGGACCTGGCGCGGACCGAGCTGGGGACCCAGAACTACCTGATCCACACACGACTCGACGGTGTACCGAGCGCCGTGATCCAGATCTTCCAGCTGCCCGATGCCAACGGCCTGGAGGTTGCGAGGCAGATGCTGGCGGCGATGGAGCGGGTCTCCCAGCGTTTCCCCGCAGACCTGAAGTACGTGATCTCCCTGGATACCACCAAGCCCATCACGGCCGGTATCCGCGAGATCATCGTCACGCTTTTCCAGGCGGTCGCGCTCGTCCTGCTCGTGGTCTACATCTTCTTGCAGAACTTCCGCGCGACCTTGATTCCAACGATCGCCGTACCGGTCTCGCTGATCGGCACCTTCGCGGTCTTCCCACTGCTCGGCTTCTCGATCAACACCTTGTCATTACTGGGTCTGGTCCTGGCCATCGGGATCGTGGTGGATGACGCCATCGTCGTGGTGGAAGCGGTATCGGCCAAGATAGAAGCGGGGATGTCCCCCAGGGACGCAACTGTCGCGGCCATGGGTGAGGTCTCCGGCCCCATCGTCGCAACCTCCCTGGCGCTGATCGCTGTTTTCGTGCCCGTCGCCGCCATGGGTGGCATCACCGGGCGGCTGTATCAGCAGTTCGCGATCACCATCGCCGTGGCGGTGGCGATCTCTTCGCTCAACGCGCTGACTCTGAGTCCTGCCCTGGCCGCATTACTCTTGAAGCCTCGTGGCGAGCAGAAGGGTCTACTCGACAAGTTCTTCGGCGCTTTCAACCGCGGCTTCGAGAAGGTAACCGAGCGCTTCATGCTGCTGACCGCCTTCTTCACCCGCCGCGTGGCGCGCGCAGGGCTACTACTCGCGCTGCTCGTGGGCGGTCTGCTCGTGCTGTTCCGCGCGGTTCCGGGCGGCTTCGTGCCGGAGGAGGACCAGGGTTACGTCCTCGCGACACTTCTGCTGCCCGATGCCGCGTCCCTGCAACGCACGGATCAGGTCATGAAGCAGCTCGAGAAAATCATCGCCGAGGTGGATGCCGTACAGAACTCGACCGCCATCTCCGGCTTCAACATCCTCACCGCTACCATGCAGCCCAATGCCGGTATGGTCTTCATCCAGCTCGAAGACTGGGATGAGCGGTCGGATCCGAAGGATCACGCCGCCGCTATTGTCCGGCGGCTGAACGCCGCCTTCTCTACCCGCATCGCCGGCGGTGTGGCGTTTGCCTTCGGGCCACCAGCCATCCCCGGCCTGGGCTCGGGATCGGGCTTCTCGATCATGCTCCAGGATCGGGGTGGCAATGAGCCGGTGTATCTAGCCGAGCAGGCGGAGCGGTTCATCCAGGCGGCCCGAGAACGACCGGAGATCGCCAACGTGTTCACGTTCTACCGACCGCGCGCGCCCCAGATCTTTCTCGACATCGACGAAGCCAAGGCTCTCAAGCTCGCTGTTCCGCTGGCGGACATCAACACATCCATCGGTGCCTTCCTGGGAGGTGCCTACGTCAACGACTTCAACCGCTTCGGGCGCCTCTACAAGGTCTACGTCCAGGCCGAGTCTGAGTACCGGGCGGATACGGACAGTCTCCACATGTTCTACGTGCGCAACGCCGACGGCGGCATGGTTCCGCTATCCACGCTGGTCACGGGGAGCCGAACGGCGGGACCGGAGTTCACCAACCGCTTCAACCTGTTTCGCTCCGCCGAGCTCAGCGGGCAGCCCGCCGCAGGCTACAGCTCCAGCCAGGCTCTGGCCGCCCTGGAAGAGGTGGCAAACGAGGTGTTGCCCAGCGACATGTCCTATGCCTGGTACAATATGTCCTACCAGGAGAAGACGGCCCCCGGCGGGGCGGTGGTCTTCGTGATGGCGCTGGTGTTCGTGTTCCTGATCCTGGCCGCACAGTATGAGAGTTGGTCCCTGCCTCTCTCCGTGCTGCTCGGTACGCCGATCGCGGTGTTCGGCGCCATGGGGGGGCTCTGGCTCGCGCGGCTGTTGAGCGAGAGCTACGTCAACAATGTCTTCGCCCAGATCGGGCTCGTCATGTTGATCGGGCTCGCTGCCAAGAACGCCATTCTGATCGTCGAGTTCGCCAAGGTCGAGTCCGAGAAGGGCAAGAACGCGGTAGACGCCGCCATGGAAGCCGCACGCCAGCGCTTCCGGCCCATCCTGATGACGGCGTTTTCCTTCATTCTGGGTGTGCTGCCGCTGCTCGTCGCCAGCGGCGCCGGCGCAGAGGCACGCAAGGTTATGGGCGTGACGGTGTTCAGCGGCATGCTGGTGGCCACGCTGATCGGCGTGCTGCTGACTCCCGCGCTCTACGTGATCGTCGAGCGCTACATAAGCCGCAGCAAGCCTGCGCCCGCGGGCGCGCCCCTCGCCACAGAGGAGCTCCGCTGACATGCGGCTGCGTGCCTACTGGATAGGGCTGGCGCTCGCGCTCGCCGGCTGCACGCTCACCCCGGACTACGAGCGCCCGGACCTCGACGTCCCGCCGGAATACGTCCGGCCCACTCCTACGGGCGAGTCGATTGCCAACCTCGACTGGTGGGAGCTCTTCCGCGATGAGCAGATCCAGGAGCTCATCCGGATCGCGCTCGAGGAGAACAAAGACCTGGGGATCACCCTGGCCCGGATCTTCGAGGCCCGCTATCAGCTGACGGTCGTGCGGGCAGCGCAGTT
>SMWZ01000199.1 GCA_004356455.1 Deltaproteobacteria bacterium | reverse complement strand
CGGGTCGCGGGTATTCCACAAAAGGACAGCCCAATGGACTTCTTCGTGGGCAAGGTCCCGCCAGAGGGCAACACCGTCTCGGTTCCCAAGGGTGGCACCGAGTGGGCCCTTAACATCGGCGAGAAAACCTACCACGAAATCCTCATCGAGCTGAAGCACACCTAACGAAGAGGCGGCACACCTGGCGCACGCAAGGGTTAAGGGCGAGCGGGCCGCGCCTTCGGCGACACGGCCCGCTCTTTCTCGTACTCGGTCGTTCACCAGATCGTCGTTGTCCGGCGCGCCGGCCGCACGGGAGCGGTCGCCTGGCCACTCCACTTCCTGACCCTGATGAAGAACCTGTCCACGGTTCTCTTTGGGTTCAGCATGGGCCTTGAGACAGGCTGGACGCTCATCGTCATGGGTGGAGCCAGCTCCGTGCTCAAGCTCGTGCTCCTCTGGCAGCTCTATCGCGCCCGGCTTGTGGAGCGGTTCGCGCCTTAATAGCCGAGTGCCGGACTCCCTCCCCACTTATCTGCGTGGTAGCCTGCCAGCCTGGCCATACAGCAGGAGGATCCCCCATGGCACAGAACCCCCCGGAAGGTATGCAGCGCGTGATCCCCTATCTCTTGTACGCGGATGCGCCCGCGGCACTCGAGTTCCTGGGCAAGGCCTTCGGCTTCGAAGAGCGCTTCCGCATGCCGATGCCCGATGGCAAGCTCGGCCACGCCGAGGTGGGCTACCAGGGCAACGTCCTCATGCTCGCGACCGCCGTCGGCGAGAATGGCCACGCGAGCCCGCGGGATCTCCCCGCTCGTCACGCTCTGATCGTGTGCTACGTCGATGACGTCGACGCGCACTACGCTCGCGCTAAGGCCGCGGGCGCCAAGATCCTGGCTGAGCCCGAGGACCAGTTCTACGGCGATCGCATCTATCGAGCGGAAGATTCCGAGGGTCATCAGTGGTCCTTTCACACCCACGTGAGAGACGTTGCGCCCGAGGACATGAAGCCGCCGGGAGCCTGACGCCCGCCCAAGGCGAGGTCGCAGCCTCGCCACTCCAGCAAGCGCCCGGCACGAGTACGGGCACCGTCGAGGCGCACGCCAGCGAGATCGAGTCGCGCTCGGATTAGACGCTCTTGCCGCTGCTTCCCGTGACCGTCTGGTGCAGGATACGGGCCGAGGTCTCCACGAGGTCGTCGCGGGTCACGCCCAGAGACTCGAGCTCGGTGTGGTAGGCCGCCAGCCGCTCCAGGATCGCGGCCAGCGCCGCGGAGGCGGCGTGGGCGTTGATCTGCGGGGAGACCAACCCGGCCTCCTGCGACTCGCGAATGCATCGAGCCAGCTCGTCCAGGATGGGGGTCATGGCCTGCCGGCGTACCTGCAGGAAGCGCGGTTCGCCCTCGTCCGCGGCCAGGTTGCGAAGCCGCAGTACGGCGTGGTACGCGTCCCAGTGGCGGATGAACGCATCCACGAGGGTGCGCGCGATCTCGAGTCCGCCCCCGCTATTCCAGGCTCCCGCCAGCTTCTCAGCCAGGGCCGGCATCTCCTGGGCTGCCTCTTCGGCGAGCGCCAGCGTGGCCTCCTCGACGTCCTTGAAATACTGGTAGAAGGTGGCCGGCGAGGTGTCGACCTTGCGCGCGATCTCCACCACGCGGATCTCGCGCACGCCGCGCTTTCCCAACAGCTCGGCGGTCGCATCCAGCAGGCGCCGGCGGGTCTCGAGCGCACGCCGACCCAGGGGCCGTCCTTTCTGATCCACCTTCTGTGTTTCCACCCGCTCCACTAATGCTCCGTCGAACGCCTCAGACCCGCATGATCTGACCGCCGTCCACGGCCAGGATCTGTGCCGTGATCCAGCTCGCCTCGTCGGAGAGCAGGAAGAGCGCGGCTCCGACCATGTCCCCGGTCTCGCCCATGCGGGCCAGGGGCATGGTCGCGAGAATCCCCTTGAGGATGGACTCGGGCACGACGCTACGGGTCGCCTCCGTGTCGGTCGGGCCCGGCGCGATTGCGTTGACCCGGATGTTCCTGGGGCCGAGCTCGCGCGCCAGGCTCTGCGTGATGCCGTGCATCGCGAGCTTCGCGATCCCGTAGTAGCCCGCACCCATCCAGGCTGCGGCCGACGACTGGTTGACGATCGCGCCTCCGCCCCGCTCGACCATGGACTCGTAGACGGCGCGTGTCACCAGCAGGCAGCCGTTCATGTTCACCGCCATGAAGCGGTTGTAGTAATCGAGCGGCACGGTCAGGAGCGAGTGCATCTCCATGTTTCCGTAGATAGCCGCGTTGTTAATCAGGTAGTCCACGCCGCCGAAAGCTTCCTTGATGGTACGCGCCATGGCGCGCGTGGACTCCTCCGAGGACACGTCCGTGCGCACAAAGAGGCCCTCACCCCCCGTGGCACTGATCTCCTTCGCGACCCGCTCTCCCTGCTCGCCATCGATCTCCGCGATCACCACACGAGCGCCTTCCTTTGCGAGCGCCTTCGCGTAGGCCTCGCCGATGCCCTGTCCCGCGCCGGTCACGACGGCCACTTTGTTCTCGAAGCGCATTTTGATCCTCCTTGCGAGTCTCTTTGGGATCAGAGCCCGTAGACGCGCGCGCAGTTGCCACCAATCATCTGCCGGGCTTCCTCGATGGGTACATCCTTGAAGTGGGTGTCGAGCACCTTCTGCGAGTTCGGCCAGGTCGAGTCGGGATGCGGGTAGTCGGTGGCCCACATCATGTTGTCGATCCCGACAACGTGCCTTTGCCCAACGCCGAAGGTGTCCTCCTCGAATGTGGCCATCATGTTGCGGTGCCAGTAGTAGCTCGGGAGCTCTTTTGGCATGCCATCGTAGTGATCCCAGCCGTGGCTGCGCTTCATGGTGTCGAGCCGCTCCAGGTAGTACGGGATCCAGCCCAGGCCCGCCTCGACCAGCACTACCCGGAGCTCGGGGAAGCGCTCGAAGATGCCCCCGATGATCCAGTTGGCGATCACCTCTGACATGAAGATCGGAGGCAGCGACTGGAAAATGCCGCGCGCGGCTGTGGTGTCGTACTGGAAGATCCTCCACAACGCCGCGTTTGCACCCACGTGCTGGCTAATCGGGATCCCCGTCTCCTGGATCGCGCTCCAGAGTGGGTCGTAGGCCCGGTCGAAGTAGGGCGGCAGGTCGATGTCCGTCGGATACAGTGGCAGCATGAAGGCGCGCGCGCCGGACTTGGCCAGGCGCTGGACCTCGCTCACCGCTTCTTTGATAGCGGCGATGGGGATGATGTAGACCGTGAGCAGGCGTTTGGGGTCGTGCGACGCGAAGTCGAGTGCGGCGTCGTTGAAGGCCCGGAAAGCGGCCAGGCGTCCACCGTCTCCCATGGAGTAGTAGCCCACGCCCACCTCGACATCGGTGTAGAGCACCTCGGCCTCGACGCCGTCGATGTCCATGTCCTTGATGCGTTCCACGGGGTCGTGCTCACCCGGCCGGCCGGCGGCCTGCCAGGGCTGCTTCTTCCACATCTCGGTGTTGTCTTCCTTGGACTCGGCCTGCTTCTGCTGCGCGGCGGGCTTGCGCTTGGCCTTCTTGGCCATGCGGGCCATGTACTCGAGCCGCGCCTGCTTGTAGTCGTCGTGGTACTTCTGAGGCAGGTGGCCCACGACGGCCTCGTCCGAAATGCGGACGTGTGAGTCCGCCGAGAGAATTCTTTCCTTGGCCATGTGGCTCTCCTTCGGGCGTCCAGAACCGCGCTCAGTGGCGCGCGTCGGCGCTGCCCACAGGATCTGACGGTCTGTCAGATCGCACTATACCAGATCTCCCGATTCGTATAGAGCGTTCTCCTCAGGCCCGCGGGAGCCCGAGCACACGCTCTGCGATGATGTTGCGCTGGATCTGCGAGGTGCCCGCGTAGATTGTGGCCGCGCGCGACCAGAGCAGCTCGTAGGCCCACTGGCCGTCTTCCGGCGCGCGTGCAGCGCCCTCTTCGAGCAACCCAAAGGGACCCAGGAGTTCGCTCGCGGTGACGGCCATGCGCTGCTCGAGCTCGCTGCCAAAGAGCTTCGTGATCGAGCCCTCGGGACCGGGAGCGGTACCATGCTGGACCCGCGACACGTTGCGGTACACCGTGTAGCGCAGGATCGCGGCGTCGATAGCCAGCCGGGCCAGCCGCTGGCGCACGAGCGGGTCCTTCGATGCGGGTCGTCCGTTGCGCAGCCGGCTTTGGGCGAGGCTCGCGATCTTGTCTTGCATCGACGCCATGCGCACGTGGCCCGCGGTGGCGCTGCGCTCGTGCATGAGCGTCGTAATGATCACGTCCCAGCCCTTGCCGAGCTCACCCACGACGTTCTCGCGCGGCACGCGCACCTGATCGAAGAAGACCTCGGTGAACCAGGCCTCCCCCGTCATCTCCCGCAGCGGGCGCACCGTGATACCCGGGGTCTGCATGTCCACGAGCAGGAAGCTGAGACCCTGGTGACGCTCGGAGTTGGGATCGGTGCGCACGATCAGGATGCACCAGTCGGCCTCGCTGGCGAAGCTGGTCCAGATCTTCTGTCCCGTCACGACGATCTCGTCGCTCTGGACCTCGCCCCGGGTTCGAAGCGCCGCCAGGTCCGAGCCCGCACCGGGCTCGGAAAAGCCCTGGCACCAGATCTCCTCGCCCGAGAGGATCTTGTCGAGGTAGCGCTGCTGTTGCGCCGGCGTTCCCTGCGCGATCAGAGTGGGACCGACCAGGCTCGTGCCGACCGAGACGTTGACCGTATCGGGGGCCTGCGCGCGCGCGTACTCCTCGCCGAAGATGAGCTGGTCGACGATGCCCGCGCCGCGGCCACCGTACTCCTTGGGCCAGGTCAGCCCCGCCCAGCCCCCCGCGTAGAGCTTGGCCTGCCAGCTGCGCGCGAACGTGATCTTCTCGGCAAGCGTCTCCGGCAGCTCGAAGGCTGGAGTTCCCCAACCCTCGGGCAGGTTGGCCTCGAGCCAGGACCGCACCTCTTTGCGGAATTGGACCTCTTTGGGCGTGGGGTTCAAATCCATAGGAGGGGCCTTTCCTGCG
>SMWZ01000198.1 GCA_004356455.1 Deltaproteobacteria bacterium | reverse complement strand
TTCGCAGAGAATTTGGCTGCTTCGGGGAGCGTTTTCCCGGCGCCAGGCTGCGCGCTCAGGCTGCGCCCACGTGGGGAGGCACACTCAGTGCGTTTGGAGACGGGGAGAAATCTCCCATGAATCGCTGACTCAGGCCCTGCGTGGGCGGTGGGCCGGATTAGGAAGTGGGGTCTCTCCGGCTCAGCTCGGGCTCGATGTAGATCTGACGTGCGGTGGGCGTGCGGGCGCGCACCAGCTCCTGGGCCTCGTCGATAACCCGGGCCGCCTCGGGCAGAGACAGCGTCGGATCCAGCTCGACCCGGGCCGCGACCAGCAACTCTTCCGGCCCCAGGTGTTGCGTGCGGAGGTGGACCAGGCGCAGCAGCTTGGGATGCGATTCCATCGCCTCGCGAATCGCGCCCTCCTCACGCCTCGAGGCCGACTCCCCGATCAGGAGGCTCTTCATCTCGACGCCGAGCACGATGGCAATCACCCCGAGCAGAATACCGATCGCCAGGCTGCCAGCCGCGTCGTAGACGGGGTTGCCGGTCCAGACGGCGAGCGCGATCGCCACCAGCGCGATCGCCAGTCCAAGCAGCGCGCCCAGGTCCTCGAGCAGCACAACCGGCAGCTCGGGCATCTTGGCGTGACGAATGAACTCCCACCAGGACTTGCCCTCGCGTAGCTGGTTCGCGCTGCGTACCGCGATCCGCAACGAGAACGACTCGAGGACGATCGCGACGACCAGGATCCCCATGGCCCACGCGGGGCGCTCGATCTCGTGTGGCTCGCGCAGCGCCTCAATCCCTTTAGAGATCGCAAACAGTGAACCGATCGTGAACAGCACGACCGCCACGATGAACGCCCAGAAGTAGCGCTCGCGGCCATAGCCGAAGGGATGGCTGGGCGTGGCGGGGCGCTGTGCGCGTGCGGCTCCGAGAAGAAGCAGCAGCTGGTTCCCGGTGTCAGCGACGGAGTGCAGGACTTCGGCCAGAAGCGACGTGGCTCCGGTGAACAAGAAGCCACAGAACTTCGTGATCGCCACGCCCAGATTCGCCCAGAAGGCCGCGCGTATTGCGCGCCGACTACCCTCGTGCACTTGCCCTGCTCCCGCGTCTCGTGCTCTCGGTCCTCGAAGACCGAGCATTATCACCCACATCGGTGATTCGTGCCGAACTGCACCCCAACCTGGTAGCGATCCCGGTCGCACTACAAAAAACTGTTATGGCGGGGCCTCTCCGATCTGCTAGCCTTGCGCCGCAGTGTAGGACGTAGCTGACCGACGGATTGGCGGGCCAGATGCGTCCACAGATTGCGTCCACATCTACTAAGACCTACAGCGAAACGGACGCAAAGGGAATCATGGCAAAGACGCTTTACATCGGGAATCTGCCTTTCGACACGACGGAGGACGACCTCCGACAGCTCCTCGAGTCACACGGAGCGGTCGAGTCCGTGAAGCTCATCACGGACCGCCACACCGGTCGACCTCGAGGGTTCGGGTTCGTCGACATGGACTCGGCCGGGGCGGATGCGGCCATCAGCGCCCTCGACGGTCACGACTTCGGCGGTCGCACGATCCGGGTCAGCGAGGCTCGAGAACGCCAGCCCGCCGGTCCGCCTCGCGGGGAGCGCGGAGACCGCATTTAACCCACGCGTCCCTAGGGGCGCAGAGCTTAGAGGCGCGTAGGCGCGGGATCAGCTGCGCTGGAAGCTCTTTCGCGCCGCGGCACTGCGACCCGCGGCCATGAGCAGATCCCCATCCATCTCGGACGGATCGCCCAGAACGACGCTGGCGGCATAGGCCCGGAACTGCGTCTTGGCCATGTGGACCGCAAGCTCGGGCTTCGCGGCGATACGTTCAGCCCACTCGTTCACGGTGGCATCGAGCTGATCCTGCGGCACGCAGCGGTTGATGAGCCCCCAGCGCTCGGCTTGCTGCGCGTCGAAGCGATCGCATAGCAGGATCAACTCGCGCGCCCGGGCCGCGCCCACCTCCCGCAGCAATCGGCCCGTCGCTCCCCATGTCAGGGGCAGGCCCAGATCCACTTCGGGGATCGAGAAGATCGTGCCCTCCGCCGCCACACGGAGGTCACAGCCGAGGGGAAGCACCGCGCCACCTCCGATGGCGTGGCCGTGCAGACGCGCAATGGTAATCGCCTCGAGGTTCTCGATGGCCTGGAGCGCACGCCGCCCAAGCTGCGCGTACCAACGGCGTTCGCGAGGCGTCGCAGCGGACGCGCCCGCCATGCGTGCGCTGCCCGGCGGATCGTTTCGGTCCGCGCCCGCGCAAAAGCTCGGACCGCGGCCCCCCAGGATCACCACGCGTGTGGAGAAGTCAGCTTGAAATGACTCGAAGACCTCGACGATCTCCTCGAGTGCATTCGTGTTGAGCGCATTCCTACACTGCGGGCGGTCGAGCCATACGCGCGCAATCGCACCGTTACGCTCCACCGTCAGCGTCTTCCACTGCATCGGCCCCCGGTCTATCACGGCACGATCGGGGTGTCGAGCGCAGCGGCGGGGACGGGACAGGCAAGTTGGGCCACAAGCGCCGGCCTGCGGGCACCTCGAAGGGGCGAAAATCGGGCTCTCGGCGGGCCGTCGAGCCGGAATTCGGCCCCTGGGGGGCCCCAAACCCTCCACAGCTATGTGAAGATTCGCTTGACCCTGAAGGCATAAATAGTAGTAAAATCCCCTCTAAGCGACACAACTCTGGATGGAGGGCCACCACCCTTCGGCAGCATGGTATGTGCGGCCAGGCACAACGGGGCGGCTCCCTCACCATTCGTCGAGGAGTTAAGGGTGCGAGGACGGTTTCATCTCCGAGCTCGAGATCTATGTATCGCAGCGGGTGTGGCCTGGGTGCTGCTGTTGTGCTCTGCGCCCGTGGGTGCTCAGCTTCAAAACAAGTCCAAGCAGCAGTGCATCAATGAGCTGAACAAGAACCTGGGCAAGGTGGCCAAGATGCAGGGCAAGAGCATCTTTGCCTGCATCAAGGATGGCTCCAAAGGCAAGCTGGGAGCAATGACGATCGAGGAGTGCACGACCGCGGACCGGAAGGGGACGGTCGGCAAGGCCACGGCCAAGACGAGCACCAAGGAGGCGGCCAAGTGCACGACCCCACCGGACTTCGCTGCGACGAACGCAAACACGGTCAACTTTGTGGGCATAGTTTCGGAGCTGCAGCTGGCTCACGACTACTTCGGTCCGGACCTGGACCTGGCGATCGTGAGCTTCAAGCTGGAAAAGCCGACTGCGAAGTGTCAGCAGGCGGTGGCCAAGCAAGGAGAGAAGTGCGCGGACGCTCTGATCAAGGAGTTCAACGCGTGTAAGAAGGCGGGGCTTAAGGGAAAGTCGGGCTCGCCCCCGCTGGACGCGGAAGAGCTTCAGGCATCGTGCATGAATCAGCCGAACGTTCTGGGCGGGATTCCGGACCCGAAGGGGAAGATCCAGAAGGCCTGTGTGACGAAGCTGAACGACAAGATCCAGAAGAAGTGCGCGGGGGTAGACCTGGCTCTGGCGTTTCCAGGGCTGCAGAACGCGGCCGCGGAGAGCCGGACGCTGCACGAACAGGTGGCGCAGGTGACCGCGGACGTGGTGGAGGTGGCGCTGATCGTGGCGGACGCACTGGATGAGTGCGGGAACGGTCTGATCGAGCTGCTTGAGGCATGCGACGACGGCGGCAGTGTGGCCGGGGACGGGTGCAGCCCGAGCTGTAGGGTGGAGGACGGATTCAGCTGCGAGGGCGAGCCCAGCGTGTGTGTGCTGGACCAGGACTGCCAGAACGGGATTGAGGAGGGCACGGAGCAGTGTGACGACGGGAACGACGTGGAGTGCGATGGCTGCTCCCCGCTGTGCCAGCTGGAGTTCTGCGGGGACGGGGTGCTGTGTACGAACGAGGTGGATACAGACGGGGACGGGATTCCGGATGAGACGGATAACTGTCCCTTCGTGTCGAACCCGGATCAGGAGGACGACGGCGGAATCGACAGCAGCAGCCCAGACGGGATCGGGAACGCGTGTCAGTGCGGGGACGTGGACGGCGATGGGAGCGTGACGGGCACGGACGGCACAGTGATCCGGCGCTGCTCGCAGGGGCTTTCGCCCTGTGCAGGCGGGGGACCAGAGCTGCTGGCGGAGCCCGAGAACTGCGATGTGAACGGGGACGGGAGCTGCGACGGCACGGACGGGACGATCGTGAAGCGGAACGTGATGGGTCTGACGCCGTGTGGGGATGGGGTGAGCCACACGGATGGACTGTGTAACGGGCCAACGATGACCGAGGACCAGCTGTGCGCGAACGCACAGCAGAGCGCCGCCGGCGGCGGCGGCACGCTCCTGAACGAGGAATGCGATGACGGAAACCAGGTGGACGAGGATGGCTGCTCCTCACAGTGCCTGATCGAGTTCTGCGGCGACGAGATCGTGCAGGCCGCCCGGGGCGAGGACTGCGATCCGCCCGGAACCATCTGTAGCGATGGAAGCGCGTGCGAGTCAGACTGCAACTGTGCGGGCGCCATCGGTCGTATCGAAGCAGAACTCCGAGCCAGAGCCAGTTGCGTGGGGACAGATCCGAACGGGAACCCTTATGACCCCGAGGATCCGAACAACGTCTGCATCCAAGTCGTCACCCATGGGGACTGCTTTCCCGGCCCGCCGGACGCGCGCTGTATCGTCAGTAGCAACGCATTCCTCAACACCGATCTCGGAACGCCGCTGATCACGATCCCGTTGATCGGGAACCCCGATACGCCAGAGAAGGGTTTCGCCATCGACTGCGGCCCCATCGATCCCGCCACCAACCAGGCCGTCTGTACCTGCGAGCTGCTGGAACTCGAACCGGTTAATCTCACCGGGATTGGCTTCGTCTGCTTCGATACCTTCCCCGGCTGCCCGGCTGGAATTCTTGACTGCAACGGCGGCAGCGCGAGGGACTCGATCGTGGTCTCGAACCACAACGTGGGCACCGCAGTGGTCGCTCTCTCCGATGAGTTCTTCGTTCCCTTCTGCGGCCTGCTCGATCCCCCGACCGGAAACGCCGAGTGCGATCGTATGTGCGGTATCTACTGCGATTCCCTCGAGCCGCAGGGCGAGTTCCTTCCGATCCTGCAAGCCTGCGAGGGCTACTGCCAGGCGGGTCCGCGCGAGAACCTCTTCTGTGAACTGGACGTCGACTGCCCCCAGGGCTCGTGCGCCGGGGGCGACCCCGTTTTCCATGGCAACGCTTGCGGCTGCGACTGCTTGTACATCGGGGGCAATCCCAGCCGCCCCGGTGGGCTGGAGTGCCAGGCAGGTGTCCAGATCCTAGTCGAGACGTTCCCACCGTGCGACACAACGGACATATTCATCTTCCTGCCCACCAAGTGCGTCCCGATCACGACCGAGAGCAGCATCGGAACGATCCTCAACGCCAACGACGGAATCGGCAACGTGCTCCCGATAGGTGGACAACGCGTGCTCACGGGAACGCCCGGCAACTGTACCGATATATCCAACGGGATCGTGAGCGGAATGAAGCTGACGGGTACCGCCAACTTCTTCGACTCCAACCTCGGAGACCTACAGGTCGAGATCACCCTAGAACTGGAGTGAGCCTGAGGGCTGCCGGCGCGATCGTCCTCGGGCTCTGGATCGGCGTCTTTGGCAGCGCGTCGGCGGCTGAGCTGATCGAGCGGAGGGAGCCCTGTGCGGACTCGAGCCCGCTGCGCAAGCCGTACTTCGGCGACCTGCACGTTCACACCACCTTCTCCCTCGACGCCAGCACGCAGGGTACCCGGAACCGACCGCACGACGCCTACCGCTTCGCACGCGGCGCGCGACTCGAGGTGCAGCCCTACGATTCGCTGGACAAAGGGCTGCGGACGATTCAGCTCGCACGACCGCTCGACTTCGTCGCGGTGACGGATCACGCCGAGATGCTGGGCGAGACAGAGATCTGCCAGACGCCAAGCCTGCCGGACATGATCGACATCAACCCAGGTGGGCTGGCCGGTTGGAGGCAGGCGAGCTCAGGGAGCGCGTGCACGAGGTCGCAGGTGATCCAACCAACGGAGCGCGCGTCGACCTCGAGACCGGTGCCGGCCCAGCGGCGGCGACCTCGACAGCCTTTGCGCCGTGTGGACCGATCCCGACCCCGCTGCGATCCGACGCATCGCAAGACGGTTCAGGAGCGCGCGTGGAGCTCACCGATCTGGTACACGCCCGCTAATCCTGCCAGTCGAGCGCCTGACGCATGAGCTGCTCGAACTCCTCGAAGCTCTTTTCGCGGTACAGACGAGCCATCATCTCAGCATCGGCCCCGGCCAGGTAACGGAAGCGCTTCTGCGGGTCATAGGTGGCGCAATAGATGAGCTCGGCGACCTCTTCAGGATCTGCGGGTTTCCCATCCGGTAGCAGGCGGTCGAGCGCCTGATCGAACCTATCGCAAGTGGCCCGGTAGGGTGACCGGGGCGTGAAGCGTCGGGCCACGAGCATGTTCTGCGCGAACTGGGTGGCATAGCGTCCAGGCTCGATCAGCACGAGGCGCACCCCGAACGGCTTTAGCTCGTGGTAGAGCGCCTCCGTGATCGCCTCGAGAGCATGCTTACTCGCGGCGTATAGACCCCCGAAGGGACGTGAGACCAGCCCCGCGATCGAGGAAACCGTCACGATCGTGCCCGCACGACGCTCACGCATCCCTGGCAAGATCGCGCGGATCACGCGTAGCGTTCCGAAGACGTTGGTGTCGAACTGCAGTCGCACCTCGTCTTCCTCCGTCTCCTCGATCGGACCGCGTACCTCCATGCCCGCGTTGTTTACCAGCACATCCAGCGGACCCGCCGTCTCGGCACGCTTCGCGGCAGCCTCCACCGAATCAGAATCGAGCAGGTCGAGCTCCAGGATTTCGAGCTCGAGCGATTCCGCACGACAAGCGCGCTGGAGCTCCCCGCCTTTGGCGGGATCACGCAGGGTCGCAAACACCTTGTCGCCCTGGCGAGCGAAGTGAAGCGCCGTGAGCAGACCGAAACCGCTGCTGCAGCCCGTGATCAAAACGTTTGCCATCGGGCCCTCCCCCTGCGGTGTCCGTGATCGCGCGGCCAGAGTAAGCGTTCCCGCGTCCGAGGGTCAACTCGCTGTGCTCGCGCCAGCTACGCTAGCCTGAGCTTTCAGGAGGAAATCATGTCCGCACACATCGAGCTCCCGAAGGAACACCCGCACCTGGCTCTGGTCACAATCGATCGACCGGAGCAGGCCAACGCGTTGGACCCGCCCACACTGCGTGAGCTCGCGTCAGCCTGGCGTCGCATTGCCGACGACCCCGAGATCAGGTGCGCGGTCCTCACCGGGGCAGGGGAGCGTGTCTTCTCTGCCGGGATGGATTTCCGAACCACAATTCCCGCGGCACGGCGCCTCGCACGCGGTGAGCAGGTCGATTCCGGGGATTTCGAGGGCCTGCGCGATGTCGCCACGGCCCTGCTCGCAGGCTTCGACCTGAAGACGCCTCTGGTGTGTGCAGTCAACGGCCACGCGCGCGCCGGCGGTCTCGATCTGATGCTGGCGAGCGAGATCCGCTACGCCGTGCCTCACGCGACCTTCGCCCTGGAGGAGGTCGCGCGCGGACTCTACCCGACCGGAAACGCGACCGTGCTGCTACCTCGCCAGATCCCCTGGGTGCACGCACATGAACTGCTGCTGACGGGCCGCCCGATCGATGCCGAGCGCGCCCTGGAGATCGGCCTGATCAACCGAATCGTGCCATCCGATCGTCTGCTCCAGACAGCGTTCGAAACGGCGGATGCCATTGCATCCAATGCACCGCTGGCCGTACGCGAGACCCGCCGCGGCGTGCGCGAGCTTTTAGGACTCGGACTCGATGACGCCTACCAGCGTCAGGAAGAACTCGGTCGACCGCTACGCGCGACCGCCGATGCGGCCGAGGGAGCGCGCGCCTTCCTGGAAAAGCGATCCCCGATCTGGCAGGGCTGCTAGTTTAGGACACTAGTCTACGTAGCCGAGTGCATGGAGCCGTTGCTCATCTTCGTCGGAGACCGGCACCTGGACCAGCCCGTCCGGTGTGTGCGACAGGCGCCAGGACTCCAGCTGCAATGCCAGCGCAGCTGCCTTTTCCGGCAGCTTCGAGTAGAGGTTGCTCCCCTCACCGGGGTCGGCGTCGAGGTCGAAGAGCTCCTTCGTGCCCTCTTCCGCCCCCTCGATATACTTCCACCTCCCGACCCGGATGGCATACTTCTGCCCCTTTACCAGGATGGAGTCCACGCTCTGGGGGTTGTACTTGGGGAGGGTCTTCAGCATGCGCTCCTTGTAGGGCCGACGGTGGAGGTAGACTGGCCTTTCGGGATCGAGCTCCTCGTCACCGTACAGGGCCGCCGCCAGGCTGCGACCTTGAATGGGAACCGGCGGAGGCTCGATCCCGAGCAGGTCGAGAATGGTCGGGAAGAGGTCGACCATCTCGACGGGAGAGCTCAGCACCTGTCCCGCGGCGATCTGGTCCGGCCAACGAACCAGCAGCGGAACACGCACCGCCTCCTCGTAGATATTGGGCCCATGCAGCAGGTAACCATGCTGCATAAGGCCCTCGCCATGATCCCCGACGAGAACGACGAGTGTATTCCGCTCGAGGCTCAACTTGTCCAGGGCTTCGAGTAGGACCCCGACCTGCCAGTCGGTGAAGGCGATCTCCGCATCGTAGAGATCGGTGAGGTACTGCAAATAGTCGGAGCGATCGTTCGGGTCTACGTAGAGCTCGGCGAAGGGAATGGGCGGAACGTAGGGAGCGTGCGGGTCGAAGTAGTGAACGAAGAGAAAGAAGGGTTGGTTCCGCTTGCGACGCTCATCGAGCCAGCCGATCGCCTGGCGGGTCGTATGGTGGGCGCGCCGATCCAAGCCCCCTTCGTTCAGGTGATCCGGCCAGAACTCGTCGCTGAAGATGGGCTCGGCCTCACCGAAGTCGTCGTCATACTCCTCGAAGCCCTGCGCGTAGCCGAACTTCCCGTTCAGCGCGAACGAGCTCACTACGGCCGCGGTCTGATAGCCGTTCTCGGCCAGGATCTCCGCCAGCGTCTGATACTCCAGCCCGAGCTTGAGGGCGTTCTTGACCACGCCGTGCCCGATGGGATACAGGGACGTGAAGATCGTGGCGTGCGTGGGCCCGGTCACAGACATGGGGGCATACGCCAGGTCGAAGCGCACGCCCTGCTCGGCCAACATGACCAAGTTCGGTGTGGTACCGCGTTCATAACCGTAGACGGAGCAGTGGTCTCGTCGGGTGGTGTCGAGGGTGATGAGGAGAAGATTGGGGGCGGTGGGCTCCTCCACTTTCATCATGCAACCCACGGTCCAGGCCGAGACCAGAAGCACGAGCACGACACAGAACGTCCGTCCTGAGCCCCCGTAACCCCGAATTGCGGTCCGCTTCATCTTCTGGCGCTCCGACCAGTCAGGTGGGGGAACCCTCCGTTCGGTCCCCGGAGGAGTTCACTTGAGCACCGCACCGTCGTGCATGATGGTCATCTCCGCATCGTGATAGGCTCCCGCTCACAAAGGGAGGCCGCCGGGAATGCGTACGCTGAGGAACAAGACGGCCATAATCACGGGCGGGGGCAACGGCATCGGTCGCGGCATCGCGCTCGCCTTCGCCGATGCGGGCACGCACGTAGTCATTGCGGACATCGAGGAGGACGCGGCTCGCACCGTTGCGAAGGAGGCCAGCGAGCGGGGCGTGCGCTCCCTGGCCCTGCGCACGGACGTCGCGGATCGAGCCTCGGTCGAGGCCCTGGCCGACCAGGTTTACGCCGAGTTCGGTGCCGTGAACATTCTATGCAATAACGCCGGTGTGGTTACGATGGGCACGCTCGATCGCTGTAGCGACGAGGATTGGCGCTGGCTGCTGTCCGTGAACCTGTTCGGGGTGATCAACGGCATCCAGACCTTTCTCCCACGCATGCTGGCGCAGCCCGATGAGGCGCACATCGTGAATACCGGCTCGCTTTGCAGCCTGGCGGCCTATCCTCTCTACGGCATCTACACCACGGCGAAGTACGGTCTGGCCGGACTCACCGAGTCGCTTCGTTTTGACCTGGAACGAGATGAGATCGGGGTCTCATTGCTTTGCCCGGGGCCGGTGCAGACCCGGATGCTGGATCGTTCACGGGATCGCACCGCCGCGCTGCGCGGGCCGCAACCAAGCGAGACGCCTGAAATGGAGCAGGCGATGGCCGAGACCCGCAAGCTGATGGCAGCGGGCATGGACCCGCTGCGGGTAGGCCGCAAGGTCGTCGAAGGCGTACGCCGAAACGACGCGTATATTCTGCCCCACCCCGAACTGAAGGGTGTGGTCGAAGCGCGCTTTACGCGCATCCTGGCGGCCTTCGACGACGCGGCCGCCAGAGAGACGGGGCAGCTACCGGAGCCTACCAGGCAGGGCGCAACCCTCGAGCCACTGAGCGGGCGCGTGGCAGTGATCACCGGCGGGGGGAGCGGGATTGGGCGCGGCATGGCGCTCGCCTTCGCCAAAGAGGGCATGCACGTGGTCGTGGCCGACATCGAGGGGGAGACCGCCCAGAAGGTCGCGTCGGAGGTCCGCGAACGCGGGGTGCGCGCGCTGGCGCTTCGCGCCGATGTGACGCAGCGCGCCTCGATGGAAGAGGTTGCAGAACGTAGCTATGCCGAGTTTGGGGCCGTACACGTGCTCTGCAACAACGCGGGCGTGATCGTGTCCGGCACGCTACAGACGCGAACCTACGCAGACTGGGAGTGGGTGCTGTCGGTCAACCTCTACGGCGTAATCAACAGCATCCAGGCCTTCCTACCTCGACTGCTGGCGCAGGACGGCAACGCGCACATCGTCAACACCGCATCCATCGTGGGCCTCATGTCTGCGCCCAGCTCCGGTATCTACGCCACATCCAAACACGCAGTGGTAGGGTTGTCGGAATCCCTGGCCGAGGATCTAGCGCCACACGGGATCGGTGTTTCCGTGCTTTGCCCCGGAGGCGTACGAACGCGGATCATGGACTCCGGCCGCAACCGGCCGCAGGAGCTCGCGGAGACTCGGCCCGACCCGGTGATCGAGAAGATCACCGGCGACGCGATCGACGCGGGGATGGACCCGCTCGAGGTGGGCCGGATCGTCGTCGCTGCTGTGCGCCGCAACGATCGCTACATCCTTACACAGGCCGGTGCGAGGACGCTTGCGGAGCAACGCTGCTCTCGGATCCTGGCGGCCTTCGACGCCGCCGCCGAGAGGGATCCGCTGGGCTAGTCCTGCAAGGTCCGAAGGACTGCGTAGTAGTGCGCGAAGCGACGCAGCGAGGCGCAGCCGAGCGTAGTGCGCACACCGAGGCGCGTACGAAGTCACGCGCCGTCCCGGCAGGCCGGCTTAGCCGGCCGATACCCGGGTAGTAGAGCTCAGCTCGCCGATAACGCGCTACCAGGGCGCCGACGAAGTCCGGCGCCCGCGCGCAGGCGAGCTGTGCTCGCCGACAACGCGCTAGTCAGGGCAGGATGCCGCCGTCGACCACCACGGTCTGACCCGTCATGAAGCCCGAAGCCTCGCTGGCCAGGAAGAGCGCCGACCCGACGATCTCACTGGGCTCAGCGATCCGTTTCATGACGTTAGAGTTCCGAATCTGCTCTACGAAGCCCGGGATCTGCTCCGCGTTTCGCATCATGTCGGTCATGAAGGGGCCAGGCGCCAGCGCGTTCACGCGCACGCCCAGGGGTCCCCACTCCTGGGCCATGACATTGGTAAGGTTCAGGAGCGCGGCCTTGCTCGAGCAATAGATGCCCAGGTTGGGGCCAGGCTTGAAGACGCCCTGGGTGATCACGTTGATGATCACCCCACCCCCGCCCCCGGCCATGCGTCGGGCCGCGCCGCTCGCCAGAAAGAGCGGGCCCTTGACGTTCACCGCGTAGAGCTTGTCGAAGAGCTCGCTGGTCGCCTCCGTCAGGGGCAGTGCGGCGGGGTTGATGCCGGCATTGTTGACGAGGATGTCGAGCCGACCGAAACGCTCGTAGGTGGCATCGAGCAACGGCTCGAGCTCCTCCAGGCGACCCACGTGGCAGGCGCGAGCCAGCACCTTGCGCCCCAGCGCCTCGATCTCTTTCGCCACCCCCTCACAAGCGGGCAGCTTCCGGCTCGCGATCACCAGGTCGGCCCCGGCCTGCGCGAAGCCGAGCGCAATCGCGCGGCCGAGTCCGCGGCTACCACCCGTCACCAGGGCGACCTTGCCCTCGAGCTCTTGGCTCACGGCAGGTCGTACCCACCCAGCAGAATGAACATCTCGTCTTCCGTGGTCACGCCTCCCAGCACCGGGTAGGCATCACAGTCGCCGCGGCCGCAACTCGCAGCCGGAGCCCACGCCTCAAGCCCGGTATGATCTTCCGTTGAGCCCTGTTTTGTCAATGATAATCTTGACTTACGAGCGAAGCCGCAGTCGCCGGAGCGGCCGTCGTAGCCCCAGCGGGGCCTATACTACGAGCATGTCCCTGAGCCTGGACTATGCCCGACCGCTCGAGTGCGATGTGGCGATCGCGGGCGCAGAGCTCGCCGGGCTCGTCGCGGGCGCCATCCTGTCCCGCCACGGACTGCGCGTCGTGCTCGTGGACACGCCGTCCCAGGTCGGGGGACGCGGAGGCGGGACTTCCTATCGGGGCTACTGGCTCGACGGCGGACAGCGCGACGGGCTGGACGTCACCGACCTGCAGATCGGCTGGCGCTACGGCCAGCTCGCGGCGCGGGCCGCCGACGTCGACGTTCCGCTGCGCGTCGTGCCACCCGCCGTCCGGGTCCACTTGCTCGACACGTTCCCGCCCGCCTCGGCTCCCGCCACCGTCATAGATGGGGACTGGAGTGCCCAGGGCTTCGCCGCCATGGCCCGGGACGCCTTCGGCTGCCCGCAGGGCGCGCTGCCCGACTTCATGAAGAGCCTGGGCCGGCTGGCCGCCGCCACGCCCGAGGAGCGCCGTTCCCAGATCCCGATCCCGTTCAGCGACTGGCTCGAGGCCCACGTGCGCGCGCCCGAGGTTCGGCGCGCGCTTCTCGTCATGGTGGCGGTCATTTTCTGCGAGCACCCGGAGCGCGCCTCCAGCGGCCGCATCATGAGCTTCCTCGCCGTGCAGGGCGCGAAGCCGCCGCTGGTCGCGGCCTACGCGGACCATGACGAGGCCGGCGGAATGCAAGGCCTGATGCTGCCCTGGGCACGCGCGATCGAGTCCCGCGGTGGGCGCATCGTGCTCGGTCACAAGCCGAGCGAGGTCACATTCTCAGGCTCGCGTGCGACGGGGCTGATCGCGCTCAGCCAGGGCCACCTGGCCCTCGAGATCCGCTCCCATGCGACCCTCGTCTGCTATCCCCTGTGGCACCTACCGCAACTGCTGCCGTCGGGGACCCTTCCTCCCTCCTGGACCGAGCTGGCGCGTAAGCTCGAGAATGAGCAGGCCGACGCAATCGCCTGGCAGGCCGGGCTGCGGCGCCTGCCGCGTCTGCGCGCGACGGGACAGCCCGATACCCACCTGGGGTGGAATCGACTGCTGGTCGGACCCGAGCGCCGTTTCCAAGGCGGCTTCCACTTCCCCTCGTTGGGCTCGCGCCGCTCGGCTCCCGATGGTCGTCACCTGCTTCACGCCAGTGTGAGTCGCTGGCTCAAGCGGGAGGAACGCGTGCCCTGGTCGCAGTCGCGCGCGACCCTCGAGGGTCTACGCGACTACCTGCGTCAGCACTACCTCGACCTCGACGATTGTGTCGAGTGGTCAGTCTATCAGCACATCGAGCGCCCCGCGCTGCTGGCCTGGTATTGGTCATGCATCGAACGCCACGGCGTTCGGGTTCCCGGTTGCGAGGGGCTCTATCTGGCCAGCACGACTTTCGAGAGCGATGCGGGTCCGGTGGACATCGCCGCACACGCCGGGCTTGAGGCTGCGCGCAGCGTTCTGGCAGACTCCGGCCACGGGTCCCTCGACTGTGAGCCTTCAGATCCTCCGGGACCAGCAACAGGGAAAGCAGGAGCGATCTAACGCCACACATAAAAGCCTCCAAACAACACGACACAGAATGAAGTAGTCCGGGTCTTCTCTTTGATCGTCGTCAGTGAGAAAGGTATTGAGCGGATGCCAGACCTGGAGGCTAGCAGCGGATCAGAGTGGGCCTTGCGCTGGGGTCATAGTAGAGCTCCTGCTGCGCGATCAGCGAATCGCGGTAACGATAGAGCACCACGTAGTTGGAGCGAAGCCGCGCCTTCTCGTGGCTCCAGTCGAAGTGAACGCGCACGAAGGCGGACTCAGTTTTCGGCAGCACGGCCTGCTCGACCGCGCGATAGTCGATCTCTGCGAGCCCGCGGATGGTGAGGCCGATGAACTCGAGCGTGGGGTTGATGCCCTCGATGCGCTCGGGCCAGTCGAAGAGACGCACGGTCGGGCTCAGGTAGACGACCTGCGGATGATACAGCGGACGAGCCTTCTCGAGCTCTCCGCTCGCGAAAACACCCGCGAAGGTCTCCTCCTGGCGCGCGAGAGCGGCCGCACTGAGGCCCGTGCGGCTCACTCGAACGCCACCTCGGACGAAACGCCTTCTGGGCTACGGGCAGCTGGCGTTCGCCGTCTCGTCGTCGAAGACGTCACGGTCGACAATGAGTGAGCTCCCCTCCCAGCCTATCTTTTCACCCCCTCCAGGTAACGGTCAAGCGTGATTTGTAACGGGCAGAACGGCATCCTATGCCCGGGCTGAAACGGGAGACAAGAAATTTGAGCCACGAAGATGAGCCGGTGCGTCTGGTCGAGCTGGAGGGATGTCTGAACTTTCGGGATCTCGGGGGCTATCGGACCCAAGGAGGCCGCCGCGTGCGCTGGGGCCAGCTCTACCGCAGCGACGCGCTGCATCACATGAGCGTGCGGGATGTGCAGCATGTGCGGGACGAGCTCGGGGTGCGCGCGGTGATCGACCTGCGCTCCTCGGCCGAGGTGACGCTGGACGGGATGGGGCCGTTAGCCACACCCCCGATCGACTACCATCACATTCCGCTCTTCGACGGGGGCCGCGGCGACATCGAGCCCGAGGAGATCCCACTGGACCTGGGGCACCAGTACTTCCTGCTGCTGGGGGCCGCCCGCGGAGCGATCCGCTGCGTACTCGAGATCCTGGCCGACGCCACCGAGCCCGCGCTCTTCCACTGCGCCGCGGGCAAGGACCGCACGGGACTGATCTCGGCGGTGGTGCTGGGGCTGCTCGAGGTGGAGGAGACCCACATCATCGAAGACTATGTCTTCACCAGCCGCAATATCGAGCGCATCATCGAGCGCCTGCGCCAGACCCCGAGCTACAAGGCGGTCTTCGATCGGCTCCCCCCCCAGACGCTGCACGCCGAGCCCGACACCATGGCCTCGTTCCTGGGTCGGGTGCGTAAGGCGCACGGCTCGTTGCGTGAGTTCGCGCTCGGTCTGGGTCTGGCGTCGGAAACCGTCACCCTGCTGGAGGAACGCCTGCTCGAGCAGGCCTGAGGCGCTGACTCAGCGGCCGAACATCGCCCTTCTTCGCCGCGCCAGTAGGTCCTGGATGGGATCGGTATAGATGCGCTCGCGCAAGACGGACGACGGGGTGCTGGCCTTCTTCTGCGCCGCAGCTTTGGGGGTCGCTTTGCGCTTCGCCTGGCGCGCTGTCTTCTTCCGGGCCGTCCGCGAGCCTGTCTTTTTCCGGGCCGTCCGCGAGCCTGTCTTTTTCCGGGCCGTCCGCGCGCCTGTCTTTTTCCGGGCCTTCCGCACGCCTGTCTTCTTCCGGGCCGTCCGCGCGCCTGTCTTCTTCCGGGCCTTCCGCACGCCTGTCTTCTTCCGGGCCTTCCGCACGCCTGTCTTCTTCCGGGCCTTCCGCACGCCTGTCTTCTTCCGGGCC
>SMWZ01000197.1 GCA_004356455.1 Deltaproteobacteria bacterium | reverse complement strand
TTTCTCGGCCTCGGGGTTTGGCGTTTCCGCGGGGTCAGGGAGTAGATCCGGGTCCAACCGAAAAGAGATAGCGCAGGAAGGGCAGCTTCGGGGACAGGATCAGCGTGGTTCCCTCATCGAGCGCCTTCTCGTAGGCCTCCAGGCTGCGTATGAAGGCATAGAACTCGGGATCTTTCCCGTACGCCTGCGCGTAGATATCGGCGGCCTCGGCATCTCCCTCGCCACGCAGCACCGCCGCCTCGCTGCTCGCCTCCGCTCGAACCACCTGGCTTTTGTGATCGGCGTTGGCGCGGATGGTGCGAGCTTGCTCCTCCCCCTCCGCGCGGAACTTCTTGGCGAATCGCTCGCGCTCGCTGCGCATGCGCTGAAAGATTCGATCCAGGTTCACCTGAGGGTAGTCCGTGCGGCGTAGCTTGAGGTCAACCAGCTCGATCCCGAGGGGAGAGAGCTTGGCCGCGGAGTTCGCGGTGATAGCCTGAGTGATGGCGCGGCGCTTGGCCGAGAGCAGGTCCGCCAGCGTGTGCTGCGCCAGGGTCGTGCGCAGCTCGCTGTACGTGATCGTATCCAGGCGTCCCAGGGCTTCCCGCTGCGTCCGAACACTCTCGAAGAAGAGCCGTGGGTCGGCGATCCGCCACATCGCGTAGTAGTCCACCTCCAGCAGCAGCTTCTCCGAGGTGTACAGATTACGTGGGCTGGCCTCGTAGCGCAGCAGACGGCGGTCGTAGACGTAGAGCTGGTGGAGTCCGGGAATCCGGAGGTACCAGCCCGGCTCGACCAGGACCGCAGTATTCAGGCTAAAGCCGAAGAGCACCGGCTCGGGATCGTTGAGAAGCGTGCGAAACGCCTGCTGCCTCTCATCCAGAACGACCACGCAGAACGAGCCCACCACAGCCAGCGTCGCCAGCAGCAGCAGCGTGACGATGCGGCGACTCACTGGCCCACTCCCCTGCGACCTATCGGCAAGTAGGGCAGCACCTTCTCCGCGTGTCCCTCTTCGATGATGACTTTCTCCATCCGCGGCAGGATGGACTCGAGCGTCTCCAGGTAGAGGCGCTCCCAGGTCACCTCGGGTGCACGCTTGTACTCGGTAAGCAGCGCTTCAAAGCGCTTGGCTTCCCCGCGCGACAGCAGCACCCGGGTCTCGCGATAGGCCCTGGCTTGGCTCAGCAGCTCCTGGCCCTCGCCGCGCGCGCGCGGAAGCACCTGATCCGCATAGCCCTGCGCCTCGAGAATCAGGCGCTCCCGATCCTGCTCAGCGCTGGCGACGTCCGCAAAGGCGGCCTGGACGGGGTCCGGGGGCTCCACGTCCTGAAGCTGGACGCTCTGAATGCGTACCCCCGCCCTGTAGCCGTCGAGCAGTTGCTGGATGCGCACGCCAGCTTCGTCCTGAATCGGGCCCTTCACCGCGGTCAGCACGTCGTCGATGGGGCTCTTCGCCACCACCTCGCGCATGGCCGCCTGCGAGACATCGCGGATCACCTTGGGAACGTCCTGCACTTGGAAGAGATAGTCGAAGAGGTCGATGATCCGGTACTGGACCACGAACTCGACGTCGACCAGGTTCGCATCCCCGGTGAGCATGCGCTTCTCCTCGGGGTGATCCTCGTACTCCGGTGGCGGTCCGAGGGACTTCGTCCGGTAGCCGAACTCCAGCTCCTGGGTGATGGTCACGCGCTGCTTATAAATGCGTTCGAGTCCGCGCGCATGCCAGCGGAGACCGGGCTCCACGGTGCGCGCGTACCGACCCAGGCGTAACACGACCGCCTGCTCGTCGGGCGCCACCTGGAAGAGGCCGGCCCAGGCGTAGACCCCCCCCAGGATCCCCAGGAACAGGAGCGCAATCAGCAGGCGGCGGAAGACCTTCAAGGGTGCCCCTACCTCTCCTCCTTACTCTTCTCCCTACGTTTTCTGGAGCCGAGTATGGGTTCGACGAGATCGATCGGGAACGGGAAGAGGATCGTCGAGTTGTGCTCGGTGGCGATGTCCGCGAGCGTCTGCAGGTAGCGGAGCTGCAGCGCGTACTCGGACTGAGCCATGATATCCGAGGCCAGCTTCAGCTTCTCGGCGGCCTGGAACTCGCCCTCCGCGTGAATGATCTTGGCCCGCCGTTCACGCTCGGCCTCGGCTTGCTTGGCCATGGCACGCTGCATCTCTGTCGGCAGATCGATGTGCTTGATCTCGACCGCACGTACCTTGACGCCCCATGGGTCGGTACCCCCATCGAGATCCTCCTGCAGCTCGCGGTTGAGCTTCTCGCGCTCCGACAGCAGCTCGTCCAGCTCCGCCTTCCCGCACACGCTGCGCAGCGTGGTCTGGGCGAGCTGCGAGGTCCCGTAGAGATAGTTCTCTACCTTGATTATCGCGTTCTCGGGATGCAGAACGCGGAAGTAAACGACGGCGTTAACTTTGACCGAAACGTTGTCCCGCGTGATCACGTCCTGTGGCGGGACATCCATCACGATCTCGCGCAAGCCAACTCGCTCCATCTGGTCAACGAACGGAATGATCCACTTCAGGCCGGCCTGCTTCACCCCGACGAAGCGCCCCAGTCGGAACACGACACCGCGTTCATACTCTTTCAGGACCCGGAAACCGGTGATGGCCAGTCCCAACAGGACCAGCCCGAATATTGCAATCATCGGCATTTTATTTCTCCGCTACGTTGGCGTCGCGCACGACGCGCACAACCAAGTCTCGTACCTCGACGATCTTCACGCTCTCCCCTTTCGGGATGGTCTCGTCCGCCTCCGCCGTCCAGAGCTCTCCATGCACCAGAACGCGCCCGCGCTTGCGAATTATATGGTCCACGACCGCGGTCTCTCCGATCAGACCCTCGGCCCCCGTGAACTGAGGGCGGAACAGACTCCGAGAGAGCCCGACAACCACGATACCCGCAAAGGCCGCCACCCCCATGACGGCCGGAAAGATCACGGTCCAGAAGGGTACAATGAGATCCGACTGTTCGGGCACGTCGAAGAGCATATAGGCTCCAGCCGCCAGCGCGAGAATCCCTCCGGTGAACAAGACCCCGAAGCTCGTGACGAAGATCTCCGTCACGAGCAGGCCGAGCCCGGCCAGGATCAGAATCAGACCGATCCAGTTGAAGGGAATGATCTGAAGCGCGAGCCCCGCCAGGATGAGGCTGATCACCCCCGCCACTCCGGGGAAGATCATACCCGGCTGGGTGAACTCCACGTAGAGCCCGAGCAAGCCCGCCAGGATCAGCAATAGGGCGATCTGGGGATCCGCCATCACGTCGAAGAAGCGGCCGACCAGGCTCATCGGGATCTTGACGATCGTGACTCCCTTGGTCGCCAGCGTGACCTCCCCGCGGCCAACCTTAACCTTGCGTCCATCGATGAGCTCGAGCAGGTGGTCGAGATCGTCCGCGACCAGATCCACGACGTTCAGTTCCAGGGCCTCGGACTGGGTGATCGCCACCGAGTTCCGCACCGCGTCGACCGCCCACTCCACGTTGCGATCTCGCGCCTCGGCGATCGATTCGATGAAAGCGGCCGTGAACTCCTCGATCTTCTCCCCGGCGATGTCGCGAATTTTAGGAGCGGGCTCGCCCTCCTTCTCCGCTCCCTCCTTTTCGGGCGGACGGGGCTGGCCGGGCAGGAAGGAGACCGGATGGGCCGCTCCGATACTGGTCCCAGGCGCCATGACCGCGACGTGGGCCGCGAGCGTAATGAAGGTACCCGCGGAGGCAGCCCAGGCGCCCCTGGGCGATACGAACACGATCACCGGCACCTCGGCGTTGAGGATTGCACCGACGATGTCCTTGGTCGAGCTGAGGAGTCCCCCGGGAGTGTCCAGCTCGATGACCAGCGCCTGCGAGCCCTCGCTCGCGCTCTGATCGATCGCTTTCATCAGATAGTCGGCCACGGCGGGATTGATCCCGCCCGACACAGCCACCACATTCACGGTGCCGGCCCCGGCAGCAACGGGGGTCGGCAGCAGCAGCGCGAGCGAGCAAACCCAGGCCTGAGGCCGGGTCATGCGTCCCGGACCCGACGGATCCGGTCGAGGATCCGTTCCGCCACCTCTCGCTTGCTGGCCGCGGGCACGGGCTCCACGTCTTCGTGGCCGGGCCCCAGGATCCATACCTCGTTGCGGTCTACATCGAAGCCCGCGTCGCTGCGTGAGACATCGTTCGCGATCATCAGATCGCAGCCCTTGCGTGCGAGCTTGTCGCGAGCGTTCTCGAGCATACGCTCCGTCTCGGCGGCGAAGCCCACCACCAAGCGCCTACCCTCGCGCTCGACCAGCTCGGCCAGGATGTCGGGATTACGCACCAGCTCGAGTGTCAACGCTTCCCGCTGGTGACGCTTGATCTTCTGTGACGCGCGCGTGGCCACGCGATAGTCCGCCACCGCGGCCGCCATGATCACGATCGTGGCACGATCGAGCGCCTGCAGCGCCGCCTCCCGCATCTGCTCCGCGCTCTCCACATCGATGCGCTCGACCCCATACGGCGTAGCCAGCGCCACAGGCCCGGCCACCAGGATGACCTCCGCCCCGCGCCTGGCGGCCGCCTCCGCCAGCGCAAAGCCCATCTTTCCCGAGGAGCGGTTCGTGAGCACGCGCACGGGATCCACGGCCTCCACGGTAGGGCCGGCCGTGACCAGAACGACCTCATCGCGATAGGTTCCCGGAGCGAGCTGCTGCTCGATGGCGCCCAGTACCTTTTCGATCTCTACCAGCCGTCCCTCGCCCTCCCAGCCACACGCGAGCTCACCCGTGTCGGGACCAACGATGACCACCCCGCGCTTCCCAAGCAGGTCGAGGTTTGCCTGCGTGGCGGGGTGACGGTACATGTTTACGTTCATCGCCGGCGCGACGATCAGCGGCGCGCGAGCTGCGAGACAAATCGTCGCGAGTAAGTCATCCGCCATGCCGTGCGCAATGCGCGCCAGGAACCCGGCGCTGGCCGGCGCCACAACCGAGACCTCCGCCCAATCGGCCAGCTCGATATGGGAGATCTCGGACTCCTCGTTGAGCGAGAACAGCTCCGAGCGAACCGCCTGGCCCGAGAGCGTCTGCAGCGTGAGGCTGGAGACGAAGCGCAGCGCGTTCGGCGTCGCCACGACGCGGACCTCGTGCCCGCGCATGCGCAGCCCGCGCACGAGTTCGCAGGCCTTGTAGGCCGCGATCCCGCCGGTAACGCCGAGGAGGACCCGACTCACAAGCCTTGCTGTCCAATCACGAAAAGTCCTTGAAAACCAACTATTTGCCGGACATTAGCCGTGCGCCAAAGCGGTGTCAAACACCTCCCTCGCCACGTCTCACGCGCCTCCCCCACCCATCAAGAGAGTGCGTCAAGCTACCGTTCCGACGACCCGAAGAGAGTAACAAGTGTCCCTCGACCCTCCCGTTGTCAGCATGGAGACCCAGAGCGCCTTCATGGCTGCCGCGGCGGCCTCCGTCATCCTGGTAGCGACGCTCGTCAACCGCCGCGATCGCACGGCGCTCCTGTTCGCGGCACTCACCTTCGCCTTCGGACTGTACAGCTTCGGCCGCGGCGCACAGGGGCTGGGATATTTCTGGGCGGCACCGATCGCCGGCATTGGGCTCGCACTCCTTGGGCCCCTGGCCCCGACCGTGGCCGCGCACCTTACCAACCGCGGCGAGCTGGTGCGGCGCATGTTGCCGCTCGTCGTGCTGGGTCCGCTCGCCCTCTCGTCCGTGCTGCTCGCGAGCGGTCCGGAACGCGTCGTCGTTCATCTCGCAGCCGGAACCTGGGCGTTTATCGGCGTGACGTTTGGCGCAGCCCTGCTGCTGCGCTTCCGCGATGACCCCAAGGGGAGCTATTCACCCGATGCGATCCGTCTGCGTTACCTCGCGATCGCCCATGTGATCGTCGTGCTGGCCGCCGCGGCGGATGCCGTCATATGGAAGCTTCAGGGACCGCGGGTCGTCAGCTTGCTCACACCCCTGCTCTATCTGTACGCAGGCTACCTCCATCTGGCCCGCGTACGCGTCGCAGATCTGCGTCAGCTCATGGGCAACACGGTCGCGCTCACCCTCATGGCGCTCGGGCTGGCGGGGTCGTTTGCGGCCATCCGAATCTGGGTGGGGACCCGCCTCGACCTCTTCGTCTTCAACAGCTTCGTGGCGTCGTTCGTGCTCTTACTCTTCTATCCACAAGTTCGCGACCGCATCCAGCGCCTGATGGACCGTTATTTCATGGCCAGCAAGCTGGAGCTCGAACGCAGCCTGGGCAACCTACGGGAGCGGTTGACCCATGTTCTCACGCTGGACGAGCTCTTGACCGACTGGGTCGCGAGCCTCGAACAAAGCCATCGGCTCCGCTCTTCTTCGATCTTTCTACGGGATCCGCCGCACCTGGGTTTCCAGCAGGCCGCGAGTATCGGCCTGCCCACGCGTACGCGGGTCAACTTGATCCGGGATCCGGTCTGGATCGCGGCACTCGAAGAGGACGCGGTGCTGTTGTACGAGGAGCTTGAGAAGCGCCTGGGCGAGGCGCGGACCGAGCCGGAGCAGCAACGCCTGGGCCGGCTGTGCCGGACGATGCGAGGTCTCGATGCCCAGGTCGTGCTCCCACTGCACTCGCAGCGGGATGTGGTTGGCTTCTGGACACTCGCTGAGGCCAGCGCGCGTGAGCCCTTCTCCACCACCGAGGTACACCTGCTGCGCTCCGTGGCGGATCAGATCGAGGCGAGCATCGAGACCTCAAAGACGTTCGAGCGCATCCGCGCCCGCGATCGTCTGGCAAACCTGGGCGAGATGGCCGCCGGTCTGGCCCACGAGATCCGCAGCCCGCTCGCGACGATACGGGGGGCGATCGCCGTTCTCGCGGACCCCGAGGCCGAGGCCGATATCGAGCTCGACAAGGTCATCGTGCACGAGATCCAGCGCCTCGACCGCGTGGTGGGTACGTTCCTCGACTACGCTCGTCCCTCGACCTGCCAGGTGCGAATGCACGATGTGGAGAAGTTCGTGCGCGATTGTACCGACGCCATCTCACGCCAGCATCCGAACGATGAAGTGGAGTTGAGTGTCGATATCAAAGACGAGATTCCAGCCATCACCGCAGATGCAGACCAGCTCGAGCGCGTCATCTCCAACGTGATCGAGAACGCCTACGAGGCGCTCGACGGGAAGGGACACATCCGGGTCGGAGTCCGGACTGCTAATGCCGACTCCGAGCTCGAGGACTCGGTAGAAATTTCGGTGCAGGACAACGGGCCAGGCATGGACGAGGACACGCTCCAGCGCGTCTTCATTCCGTTCTTCACCACCAAGGACTCCGGTACCGGGCTGGGCCTCGCGCTTTGCGAGAAGTTCATCAAGAGTCAGGATGGAACGATTCAGATCTCTTCGAAGCCGGGAGAGGGAACGCTGGTTCGCATCTTTCTGCCTCGCTGTCTCGGGGGCGAGAGCGAGGCAGCATGAAGGCGGAGGGAACCATCCTCGTCGTTGAGAACGAGGACAATATGCGGCGGGTGCTCACGGCCCTGCTGCGCCGGAGCGGCTACAAGACCTTGGAGGCAGGTGACGGCGAGGCCGCGCTGGAGCTGCTCTCGAATGAGCGCGTGGACGCGGTTCTGTCGGATCTCAAGATGCCGCGCATGAACGGTCTCGAGCTGGTCCAGCACATGCGGACGCGCTTCCGCCCGATCCCGGTGGTGCTGCTCACGGCGTACGGCACGATCGGCAGCGCGGTAGAGGCGCTGAAACAGGGGGCGTTCGACTACCTCACCAAGCCCTTCGATCCCGACGAGATCCGCCAGGTGCTCGCGAAGGCGGTCCGGACACGCCTGCTCCAGGAGTCCGAGACGATCGTGGACTCGGAAGAGGACCCCGAGCAGCTGCTAGTGGGCGAGAGCGAGGCGCTGGCGAGCGTGAAGCGCATGCTCGCACGCGTAGCGCCGACAACGGCCACCGCGTTGATCACCGGTGAGAGCGGAACCGGCAAGGAGCTCGTGGCACGCAGCCTGCACCTGCTGAGCCCACGCCGCGAGCAGCCCTTAGTCAAGATCAACTGTGCGGCGATTCCGGAAGGCCTGCTCGAAAGCGAGCTCTTCGGCTACGAGAAGGGAGCGTTCACGGGGGCGGCGGCCCGCAAACCCGGGCGTTTCGAGCTCGCCGATGGCGGTACGCTTTTTCTGGACGAGATCGGGGAGATCCCGCTAGCGGCCCAGCCCAAGCTACTGCGCGCGATCCAGGATGGCTCTTTCTATCGCGTGGGCGGCACGCGCACCATCACCGTCGACGTGCGCCTGGTCGTTGCCACCAACCGCGACCTGAAGCGCGAGGTCAAAGAGGGCCGCTTCCGAGAGGACCTCTTCTATCGCTTGAACGTGGTTCCGATTCAGCTTCCCCCTCTACGGGAGCGGCGGGAGGATATCCCAATGCTGGCGCACTCCTTCCTCGAACGCTTCGCGCGCGGCCTGAAGCGGCCCGTAAAGGACATCGAACCCGACGCGATCGAGGCTTTGGTCGCCCATGCCTGGCCCGGGAATATTCGCGAGCTCGAGAACGTGATCGAACGATGCGTGCTCTTCTCAGAGCAAGCCACCATCTCACTACAGGACCTACCGCCCGAGCTGCTGGTCGAATTCGTCGACAGTAAGTCTTGCGGGAAGGCTCCGCCCCTGCGCGAACGCGTCCGCTCCGAGACCCGCCGCATCGAGCGGGCCGTGATCGTCGAGGCGCTCCAGATAACGAACGGGAACGTCACCAAGGCCGCCCGACGTCTCGGCATCTCCCGCCGCGGCCTCCAGCTCAAAATAAAAGAGCTAGAGATCGACCGCCACACGGGCTAAAACGGTACAGCCTCAAGGATCGGCAGCGAGGCGAAGCCGAACGAAGTGCGCGCCCGCGCGCTCTGCTCGCCGCTAACGCGCTACCGAGGCGCCGACGAAGTCCGGCGCCCGCGCGCAGGCGAGCTCTGCTCGCCGCTAACGCGCTAGTCACGGCGCCAGCTTTTCCCGCAGCCTCTGGTTCACGATCGGCGGTACGAACTCACTCACGTCCGCCCCGAAGCTCACGATCTCCCGCAGCCGGGACGAGCTCACGTAGAACCAGCGCTCACTCGTCATCAGGAACACCGTCTCGAGGTCGGGATACATGTGTGAGTTCATCAACGCCATCTCGAACTCGTATTCGAAATCGGAGAGCGCGCGCAGGCCTCGGATCACGATACCCGCCCCCTGCTTCCGCGCATAGTCCACGAGTAGGGTGCGGATCACGTCCACGCGGATGTTCAGGCGCTCCCCGAGCACGTCCCGAATCATCTGAACCCGCTCATCGACCGTGAAAAGACCCTTCTTTTCGACGTTCTCGGCTACGGCCACGATCAGCACATCGAAGATCCGGGAGGCCCGCTCGATCAGGTCCAGATGGCCATTGGTGATGGGGTCGAAGCTGGCCGGGTAGACCGCGACGCGTCGATTGCTCACTCGCCTCTCACTTCCGTGGGCTCGTACCAGTCAAAGCTTGAGCTGCCGTACGACCGGGAGTCCCTGAGCCCCAGGATCTCATCGCCATCCGGCCCCTGCGCTGAACGCGCCCGCTCCACCACAAGGATGCCCGCCGGAGCCAGAAGGTCCACCAGCGTGGGCTCCCGCGCCAGCCGCTGCGCCCAGTCCCCGTCATAGGGCGGGTCCGCAAAGACCAGATCGAAGCGGACCCCCTCACGCCTCAGCCGAGCCAGGCCGCGGCGGGCGTCTGTGGTCAGCACGCGCGCTCGTAGAAGCAGCTCGAGCTCTTCCAGATTCCGGCGCAGGACCCCGATGGCGTTGGCGGCACGCTCCAGAAACGTCACGTGGCGGGCTCCCCGGGAGAGTGCCTCGATTCCGACCGCTCCCGTACCCGCAAACAGGTCCAGCATCGAAGCTCCTACCACCTGGGGGCCGAGCCAGCCGAAAAGCCCCTCGCGCGCCCGGTCAGCCGTAGGCCGTGTGGCCCCTCCGGCCACGGTGTGTAAACGCCGACCGCGGAAATCACCGGCAACGACGCGGATCAAGGCTGCACTCCAGCGGCGTGGCGCCGCACGCTAGCAGCACCCCGGGCGCTGGGTCAAGGTCCCACAATCGGCGCCGGGGTACGCCGTCTACGCGAGTTTAGCGGAGTATTAGCTGGAGTTCAGTGTGAGTGTAATTCGCAATTTACACCCATATTGAACACGCTGGGTGAAAACTTCACAGATCTATCACTAACTCGCAATGACTACCTAAAGTGTCTTGAATCGTCACGCTTTCTTGTTTAGGATGGCTTCTCCAAAACCCAGGCCCCAGGCAGAGTGTTCCCCGTGCCAACCCTCGCGGGCCACGAGACCGGTTGGCCGCGGGTTAGAGGGATACGCACCGCAACAACCCCTGCGCTCCAGCCGCTGGAGAGCAGCTACAGCTTCACAGAAGGAACCTGAGCATGCCAACACGGACGCGCAAAGCAACCAAGACCCAGAAAACAACACGCATACCCAAGAGCGCACTCGAACGACACAAGCGGCAGATCCCTGTACGGCTGTCTCATATCCGCGGCAACCGCTCACAGCGTTCCTTCGCACGCGAGCTGGGTGTCTTCCAGCAGAACGTCAACCGCTACGAGAACGGCACCACGCCGCATGCGGACTTTCTGATCACACTCGCCTTGCAAGAGGGCGTCTCCCTCGACTGGCTCCTGCTGGGCCGGGGTCGTCCCCGACGACGCTAAGCTGAGCCCTAAAGCGAATTACTTTCGCTAAGGAGAGAAATTCGTTTCCGGTGGGCGTGCACCTGTGCGTACCCGTGCGCGCGTAAGTCGGCGCGCCAAGAAGAACGCAGGCAAGCGGAATTCACTCCAGCCTGCCCTGGCGGCACGCTTCTTGTACCTCCCATGGTCGCGCAGTCGGTCGCGCGAGGGAGCTCCAATGAGGTTCGTACTGGGTGCACTGGTCATTCTATTCAACCTCCTGGACAACACCACCACGTTCCTTTGCCTCTCCACTCCCATCCCCGGCCTACAGGTCACCGAAGCCAATCCCTTCGCGCGCTGGCTCTTCGAGGCCATCGGGCTAGTGGAAGGCCTTCTCGTCGAGATGTTCATCACGCTCGGCGCCGTCGGCTTTCTGGTCTACACCAAGCGTCTGACGCCTCGAGTCAGGCTCGGCCTGCTGCTGATCCTGGTCGTACTTCCGGCCTGGGCGGTGGTGAACAACCTCAACGTGATGAAGGCCATAGGAATCGAGCTGTAGATGCGGCTCCGGGCTGCACTGACGCAGCTGGCCGGCTTCTCCCTCGCCTGCGGGTTCTCATGCTCCATCTGGACCCCCGCGGCTCCTCCCGAAAATCTCGCGGTCGCGGCCGTAGCTGCGGACGGCGCCGCTCTCGGTCCCGGCGCGGTCGAATGGGTGCAGGCGCGCTTCCTGCGCTACCAGTCCCGGCTGGCGCCTTTCGAGGTGCGTGAGGTCGCCGAGACGATCGTCGCGGAGGCGGATCGGCTGGGCCTCGAGCTCGAGCTCGTGCTCGCCGTGATCCACACCGAGAGCGGCTTTCACAACTTCGCGCGCTCAGCGGTGGGCGCGCTCGGTCTGATGCAGATCATGCCGGAAACCGGCGAGATGCTCGCGCAGGAGCTGAACATCGATTGGCAGGGCCCCGGCACGCTCTTCGACCCCGTCGTCAACGTGCGCATGGGCACCCACTATCTCGCGTATTTGCACAAGAAGTACGGCAGCTGGGACCTTGCACTCGCCGCCTACAACTGGGGGCCACAGCGCATCGACCGCCGCCTCCGCGCCGGCGCCCCGCTGCCGGCCCGCTACGTCACGCAGGTTACCGCCCACCTCCAGTCACCCCGCCTGCACTGATCGCGCTCAGGCTCTCGCTGGCGGAGAGGTCGGCGATAAAGGCATCGATCGCGGCGTCCACGTCTGGACTGCTCCCACGCGCACCGTTCACCAGTACCGAGAAGACGAGCCACTCCCCCGCCCCAGGCAGGAGACCGGTCAGCGAAGACACATGGCGCAGGTGGCCCGTCTTGCCCCGCACATGGGTCTGGCCTCCCTCCATGCGATCCTCGAGCGTTCCATCGAGTCCCCCCAGGGGAAGCGAAGCCACAAACTCGGGTCCGGAGTCGAAGCGCCGCACCGCATCGCGCACCACATCCACCAGCAAGCCCGCTGACAGACGGTTGCGCGGCGAGAGCCCCGAGCCATCGACGATCACGGGCCGCGGCGCGTCGCTTCCGATACGATCCAGGTGGGCCTGGATGACGCGGATGCCCTTCTTCCAGCTGCCCGGCGCACCGTGCACCTCGGCACCCAGCGCCTTGGTGAGCTGGGCCGCAATGAAGTTGTTGCTGAACTTGTTGAGCTTCCCGATGATCTGCCCGACAGGTTCCCCTTTGAAGCGCAGCAGCTCGCGCGCGGACTCGGGCAGGCGGCCGACACGGATGGGGCCGCGTACGCGAACGCCCTGAGTCTCGAGCTGCGTCCGCAGCAACGAGGCCGCGTACAGCTCGGGCAGCGTGACAGCACGCCAGTACGTCTTGGGCTTGCCAGCGAGCGGAACCACCCCGCGCACCCCCACCCGTTCGCCCGAGCCATCCGGGAGCGGCCCCAGGTCGAGCTCTAGCGGGCCTGGCTGCGCGATCGTGAGCACGTCCGATCGGATCCGGAAATAGGGCGTGAAGGGAGCCACCCTCACGGTTGCGGGCCGCCCAGCTTCGGCTGCGGCACGGATCTCGATCCGGTAGCTCGAGTAGTTTGCAGCGAAGGCGCTGCTGGGCGCGTGGTACGCGCGCAACGATGCCGGCTCCCAATCGGGATGGATCTGGAGGGGTTCGAAGTAGCTCGAGTCCACGCCGATGCCGCCTCGAATCTGAGAGATGCCGTGTAGACGGATCTCTTCCGCCAGCTTCCACAAGCTCTCGGAGACCAGCGTTGGGTCTCCGCGGCCCTGGATCCAGAGCGTGCCCATCAGCACCCCCTGGGCATCGACGGGTCCGTCCACGAACACGGGGGTCTCGAAGCGCGCCGCGGGACCCCAGTGCGCGAGGGCTGTTGCGGCGAGAAGCAGCTTCTGGTTCGACGCCGGTACCAGCAGCTCATTCGGATTGCGAGCAAGCAAACGCTTCCCGCTCTCGAGCGACGCTACCACCACACCGACGCGCGAGCCACGCAGCGCGCGCTGCGCGAGCAAGGCGCGTAGCGCCTCGTCCGCGTCAGAGCTGGCGCCCGCGTTCGCGGCGAGAAGCCCCGCGATTCCCGTCAAGAGCAGGCGTCGCCCCCATGCCTTCATCGCGCCGCGAACGGTAGGAAATGAAGACGCCCCACGTCCACCGCCGCTTGCGCTTTGGCTGCGGCTCGCGATCCTGCACCGCATGGGCGAGCTGCTGCCCGAAGCTGCGCGTAGCTGGATTGAGGCCTGCCGCAAATCCCCGGTGGTCTCTGTCGAGACCCTTGCGGGCGGCGCCGGTGCGCGCCGCTACCTGCGCATGCATCTCGCCGATGGCGCAAGTGTCATCTGGATGCATGCCGTGAGCGAGGCTGCCGAGCTGCTTCCCCCCGCGCTGCGTGCCTCTCCCTCTCAACTCCCGTTCGTGACCATGACGGAGCTGCTGGCGGCGGCGGACCTGCCGGTACCCGAGCTCTACGCGGTCGCGCACGACAAGCGCTGGGTCCTGCTCGAGGACCTCGGCGACCAACACCTGTGTGACCTGCCTCGAGCAGAGCGCGTCGCGCGCCAGCGCGAGGCGCTCGAGCTGCTCGCACGCGTGCACAGCCTCCCCCCTGGAGACTCGCTCCCCTTCACCCGTTTCTTCGACCAGGAGTGGATCCGCTTCGAGCTCGCGCACTTCGTTGAGTACGGGGTTCCGCCCGCCCAGCGTGCGCGCCTGGTCGGCGCGCTCGAGCCGCTGGTCTCCGAGATCGCGGGACTCCCGCGTTCGCTCTGCCTGCGGGACTTCCAGAGTCAGAACCTGATGATCGATGCACGCGGGAGACTGCGCATCCTCGACTATCAGGACGCCCTGCTGGCGCCGCCGGAGCTCGATCTGGCCGCGCTCCTCTACGATTCCTACGTCGAGATCTCCGATGACGAACGTCGCGAGCTACTGGCGCACTACGCGAGCTTTCGTGGCGAGTCCCCGGAGCCGGCTCGGCTGGCGCTCTTGGTCGTTCAACGAAAATGTAAAGATTTCGCTCGCTTTCGCTATCTCACTCGTGTGAAACATGATGCTCGCTTCGCACCTTACGAGACGGCCGCCCGGCTCGCCGTGCTGTCCGCGCTGCCATCTCTGCCGGTCGAGCTCCGTCCTTTGGGCGAGACGCTGGCGCAAACGCTGAGGTCTGACCCGGCATGAGGGCGATGCTACTGGCCGCCGGCCAGGGCAGCCGCATGGCGCCCCTCACGCCGCGCCGGCCCAAGCCCACCCTGCCCCTGCTCGACCAGCCTCTGCTGTTGAGACTCGTACGCAGCCTGGCGGAGCAGGGTGTCGAGTCGGTTGTGGTCAATGCGCACACCAACGCCGAGCTTTTGTCCGAGTGCCTACGCTCAGCCCCGATCCCGGTCGAGCTCTCGCACGAGCCGGTGCTGCGCGGAAGCGGCGGCGGGATCCTGCAGGCCCGCAGCTACCTCGAGCGCTCCTCGCCCTTTCTCGTCCTCAATGCGGACATGGCCATCGAGCTCGATCTCGACGAGCTCTTACGGGCTCACGCCCAGGGCGGCGCGCTGGCGACGCTGCTCCTGCGAGACGATCCTAGGAATCAGCAGTTCGGCACGATAGGCTACGCTGAGAACGGTGGCGTCTGCCGAATCACAGATTGGATCGATCGCGGCTCCGAGGTGGGCTGCGGTCTGTTCACGGGGGTCCACGTGATGGAGCCCACCATCTTCGAGCACCTGCCCGAACGGCAGGCGTTCGGGATCGTGCGCGACGTGTACGGCCCCTGGCTGCGAGAGCGCGTCCCCATCGCCACCTGCCTTCAATCGCCCCGCGCAGCCTGGTGGCCGATCGGCTGTCCCGCGGAGCTGCTCGACGCTAACCTGCTGGCGCTCGCGCAACTCCTGGAGGCCCGGGGCGCTGCACCCGACGCAGTGCTCGCTGCCAAGGACGCCAGGCTCGAGGGCGAGCTGCGGGGACCCGCCTGGGTCGGCGAGGGCGCGCACATCGCGCCCGACGCGTGCGTCGGGCCCTGGGTCGTGATCGGAGCCGGGGCTCAGGTGCAGCCAGGCACGCGCCTGGAGCGGTGTCTGCTACTCCCGGATGCACGTCCGCCATCCGTTGCCACGCTGGAGCGCGCGATCGGCTTCGGTGAGGAGGTCTGGGTGGATGCTTGAGGTGCTGTTCATCGGAACGGGCGACGCGTTCGGGAGCGGCGGCCGCCGCAACAGTGCCATCTTGCTACGTGATCGTGGGCGTACCCTGCTGCTCGACTGCGGACCCAGCACGCTGATGGGACTGAAGCAGCTGGGAGTCGACCCGCTCGAGATCGACGCGGTCGC
>SMWZ01000196.1 GCA_004356455.1 Deltaproteobacteria bacterium | reverse complement strand
CTCGCGGCCGACGAAGTCCGGCGCCCGCGCGCAGGCGAGCTCTGCTCGCCGATAACGCGCTAGCTCGCGGCCGACGAAGTCCGGCGCCCGCGCGCAGGCGAGCTCTGCTCGCCGATAACGCGCTAGCTAGCGCTCCTTGGCGCGCAGGTCTTCCCGCAGCGTGCGCGCGGCCAGGAACGAGTGTCTGACGGCCCAGAGGTTCGTCACCCCGGTGATGAGCAGCGAGTAGCGGATGGCCTCCTTCCCGAACTCGCCCGCCAGCAGATCGTTCAGGATGCCCACCGCCAGCGGGCCGAGTCCGAGGCCGATCAGGTTGAGGATGAAGAGCAGGATGGCGGAGGCCAGCGCACGCATGTGTAGCTTGGCCAGCCCCTGGGTCATGGCGAAGGTGGGGCCCACGTAGAACGCACTCAGCACCGCGGCGGGGATGAAGAAGAGCAGGGCGAGCAGCTTGTCCGGCAAGAACAGGAACAGGACATAGAAGGGGATCGCTGCCAGCGCGCCTAACGCGGGAACGCGCATGAACCAGCGCGCATCGCTCGCCCCCAGTCCATCCGAGATCCGGCCCCCCAGATAGGCGCCTGCGGCGCCGCCGAGCCCGATGCTCAGCCCGAGCCAGGTTGCGGTCTCGCCCGTGCCCATGTCGTGCACGCGCATGAGGAACGCGGGGGCCCAGGCGCCGAAGCCGTAGCCCGCGAACCCGTAGAGCGCGGCCGCGATGCTCAGGTGGCGGAACGAGCGCAGCGCCCACAGGTAACGCAATACCTCCCGCGTGGATTGCTGCTCTCCCGGGTCCGTCAGGCCCTCGGAGTGTCCGCGCGGCGGCTCGCGCAGTGTCAGACGCACCACCAGGGCCAGCACCAGACCCGGCAGGCCGACCACGAAGAAGGCCATGCGCCAGCCGAAGAACTCGTTGATCCAGCCGCCCAGGAGCAGACCGAAGAGAATCCCCAGGTAGGCACCCATGGTGTAGATGCCGAGCGCGGTTGCTCTTCTCTCGGGCGGGAAATAGTCCGAGATCAGGGAGTGCGCGGGCGGGCTGGCCGCCGCTTCTCCGACGCCCACGCCGATCCGGGCCAGCGCGAGCTGGGGGAAGCTTCGCGCCAGACCGGAGAATGCGGTCATGACGCTCCAGACCGCAATGCCAAGTGCGATGATGGTTCGGCGCGTGCCACGGTCGGCCCAGCGAGCGATTGGGATGCCGGCAACGGTGTAGAAGAGCGCGAACGCGATCCCGGTGAGGAATCCCATGGCGGTGTCGGAGACCTGGAGCTCTTGTTTGATCGGCTCCAGCAGGATCGTCAGGATCTGGCGATCGATGAAGTTGAAGACGTACACGACGAAGAGCAGGCCGAGTACGTAGTTGGCGTAGCGCGGGGAGATCGGGTTCAGAGTTTAGGCCGCGGCTGGCGGTGGGAAGTGGATGTACTCGTCGATCAACATCAGTGCAAGCTCGTGATCGCCCGGTCGCTCGCCCCGAAGCCTGCCGCGGGCGCGCAGGTCATCGATGAGCCGCTCGAGCACGAAGTCAACGCTCAGATCGTCGCTGTGGGTTTGCCAGCTCTGCCGCTCGTCCTCGTCGGCGAAGCAGTAAGCCTTCCACGAGATTGAGAAGCGCAGGTCCTCCCAGCGGTAGCGCGCGATTACGCTGCCATTGGAGCGCACGGCCCAGCTGCGGTCGCCCTCGAAGGTGAGCTGCATGCCCGGGCGCAGCGGCGCGATGGGTCCTCGCTCCGCGACCCGGTCGATGCCGTGGAAGGTGGAATCCGTGTCCAGGATGAGCGCGGTGTTGAACCGGACGGGATGGACCTGCGGCGGAGCCTGGGCTCCGTTCGGGTAGAAGTGGAACTCGCCGCCCTTGCAGTTGTGGAACCAGGATACCGCGGTCGCGATCGGGATGCGCCACTCATCGAAAAGTTCGGAGTGATGCATCACTACCAGTAGCCACTCGGGATGGATGCGGCGGTTCGCGCCACGGAACTCGGGCACATCGGTGTGGGTCGCGAGCTGCTGTCCAGGCACCAGCAGGTTCGCGTACACGATTGCGGGCTCGATGATGGGACGACCGTGGATCTGCTGCGCGGCCTTGGTAAATCCTTCGTAGTGGAGGAAGGGCTCGATGCCCGGCGTCCCGACGTGCTCGCCGTAGGCATAGGTCTCGCGGAAGTAATTGGTGCGCGCGACCAGGACGTCCTGCTCCTCGACCTGACCCAGTCGGCCGCCTGTGCGGACGAAGTTCATGGCGGCGTCGTAGCGCTGTGGAAGGTCCTCGCCGATCCCCCGGTTGAGCCCCTCCTCGGAGTACATCCCGTAGCGGCCGAAGCGTTCACAGAGCCGCACCATGTTCTCCGCCTGCTCGGCCAGGAGCAAGGGATCAAAGCTCTCGTAAACCTGCTCCGTCATTTTTCGCCTCCCGCCGCGTTCGCGGGCGCCAGTATAGCCGGAACGCGTCTCAGGCCAGCGCTGGATGGCGCTCGCTCCAGGGGTGGGCCGCCTCGTAGGCCGAGGCCAGCCGCAGCAGCGTCGCCTCGCCGAAGCGCCTGCCCACGAGCTGAAGCGCGATCGGCAGCTCTCCGGGTCCGAACCCGATGGGCATCGAGGCCGCCGGCTGTCCGGTCAGGTTGAAGGGAAAGCAGAAGCCGATCCAGCCGAGGGGACCGATCCCCTGCCCGTCGATCTCCTCGGGTCCCATGGTTCCGTTCTTGGGCGCGGTGACCGGCATCTGTGGGGTCAGCAGCGCATCGTACTCCTCGAAGAGCGGTGCCAGCTGCCGCACCAGCTCCTCGCGCCGCCAGTGTGCACGCACGAGATCTTGATAGGTTAGCTGCTCCCCGACCTCGAGAAACACGCGCAAGGGCTCGAAGAGCACCTTCTCCCACGCGTCGCGCTGGGCCTCCATCCCCGTCACGGTTTCACAGATGACGATCGACTGCAGCACCCCGGAGAGATCCTCGAGCTCGAGCGGGACCTCCGTGACGCTGCAGCCGAGCTTCTCGATGCGGCGCACTGCCTCCTCGCAGGCCTCCCGTACACAGGGCTCGACCGGCACATGCCCGAGATCGGGCGACCAGGCCAGCCGCAGGTCGCGCACGTCGCGGCCGCAGGCTGCCTCGAAGCACTCGCCCGTAGCGGGCAAGCTCCAACGATCGAACGCCGAGGGGCCCGAAATCACGTCGAGCATGCGGGCCGCGTCGCGCACGTTGCGCGCGATGGGTCCCACACACGACAGGGTCTCCCAGCCTGGAGGAAAGTGGAGGCTGGCGGCGCGCCCCAGATGTGGCTTGATGCCGAAGAGCCCACAGAAGGCCGCGGGGATCCGGATTGAGCCCCCGCCGTCGCTGCCTGTGGCCAGCGGTGCCATGCCGCTTGCCACCGCGGCGGCCGAGCCCCCGCTCGAGCCGCCGGCGTTGTGTTCCAGGTTCCAGGGGTTCTTGGTGGGTCCGAAGAGTGCGTTGTCCGTGAGGGGCAGCAGCCCGAACTCGGGCACGTTGGTCTTCCCGAACACGATGGCGCCGGCGCCCTTCAGGCGCTCCACCATGGGGTGGTCGCGCTCGGGGACGTAGCTCTCGTAGAGCTTGGAGCCGAACGTGGTGCGGATCCCCTTCGTTTCCTCCAGGTCCTTGATCAGAATCGGCACCCCGTGCAGCGGCCCCAGTTCCTCGCCGCGCATCACCTGTTGTTCGGCGGTCCGCGCCTGCTCACGCGCGAGCTCGTCCGTACGTGTGATGATCGCGTTGAGCTCGGGATTCGTACGCTCCACCTGGGCCAGGAGCGCGTCCACGACTTCGACCGGGGACAGGCGTTTCGTTCGCACCGCCTCGGCAACCTCGACGGCGCTCATCCAGCAGATCTCCTGGGACATAGGTTCTCCGTATCGAACCGGTCGTAAATTTTTGGAAGGCGCCCGGGATTCTACCAACCCCGGCGGCTCTCAGGGGAACTCGAGCGGGTCCACACACATACCGAGGTCGGCCGGCGCCGTGCTCACGTCGCCCCAAAAATCGTTAATGGCCCGACACTCGAAGGCCGGTCCAGGGCCGTCGGCGCAGGTGGGTCCACCGCCGCCCGCGTCGCAGTGGAAGGCACACACGCGCTCGTTCGGATTGTCATCGGGCAGCACACAGCCATAACCTTTGGCACAGCCGTTGGAGAAGTCGCAGGGGTCCCCCTGCGTGTTGCCGGGGAACTGAACGTTCGCGCAGAACGTAAAGACTGGATCCAAGACGGCAATGTTGATAAAACAGGCCTCACTCCCTATCGGGCAGTCCTGAGTGAGCACGTTGCACTCGGACGGGGGCGTGGGGCCGAGCGCCGTCACCAAGGCATCCGTGTCCGCGGTCACCTGCGCCTGGATGGCCGCCTCGTCGTCGTTTGTGGGACAGGCTCCGCCGGCCTTGAACTCGGCTTTCTGCCAGCCCTTGCTGAATTTTCCGTCGCACTTGCTGTAGTCCACGGGCTCGCCCTTTTTTACGGACTTGGCCTCCGCTTTCATGCGGCAGAAGCCGTACTTGCCCGCCTCCTTCATCTTGGCGGCGGCGCATTTCTCCTCATCCGTGGCCCCGTACGCGGCGCCCGTCAGGACCACGGACAGAACCAGGGACAGGGCTACACCCAAACCGATGGTGATGCTGACCGAGCTTCTCATGCCATTTCCTCCTCGATTTTGCGAGCCTCCATTATCCCCCAGCCCGCGTCCAGATGGGAACCCCGGGGGGCGGAAAATAGGGTAGGCTAGAGCGCGGACCACAATGGGAGGGCGAGGGATGTTGAAGGTTGGAGATCAGGCGCCGGACTTCGAGGTTCAGGATCACCTCGGAGACAAACTACGGCTCTCGGACCTGCGCGGCCGCAAGGTGCTGCTCTGGTTCTATCCCAAGGCCGACACACCCGGCTGAACGCTTGAGGGTTGCGCGTTGCGCGACCGCAAGGACGAGGTCCAGGCGCAGGGCCTCGAGGTGCTGGGCATCAGCTTCGACAGCGTGGAGGAGAACCGTGCCTTCGCCGAGAAGTTCAAGTTTCCGTTCAAGCTGCTCTGCGACGTGGACCGAACGGTGGGGCTCGCCTACGGCGCCGCCGACAGTAAGGATGCCGGCTACGCCAAGCGCATCAGCTATCTGATCGACGGGGAGGGACGGATCCAGCGGGCCTACCCGAACGTAAAGCCGGACGAGCACCTCGACCAGATCCTGGCGGACCTCGGCGGCTAGGAGCCCGACGAGCCACCGATTCCGGCTGCCGCTGGCGGCGTGAGGAGTGGTCTAAGAGCCGCCGCTCATCATCTGAACACAGTAGACGTAAATGCGGCTTTACATCAACTAGTCGCCGCGCTGCTCTACCTTCCTGACGACGCTCAAGCTTGCCATCGAAGTGACTGGTCGGCGTATCCCTTCGGCGCGCTCTATTTCCTCGACTTCAGATTTGATTCGCAGTACTGCAGGCATTCCCGCATGGCTTCCGCTACGGATTTCTTGGGCGCGTAACCCAGCTCGTTCCTGGCTTTGTCAATGCTGGCGTAGTGCGTGATGGAGATCTTGTCGAGTTCATGTGGTGACAGGATCGGCTTTGGAATGCCGAAGATAAAATGCGCTGCCTGCCAAAGGTGAATCAATGGCTTTAGGAGCCAGACCGGAATTTCTCGTTGCGGAAAGCGATGGCCCAAGCCTTCTATCAAGGGTCGAAAGAACTCGAACGAATTCATGGGCTCGTCATCGGCGATGAAGTAGGCCTGGCCGCAGGCGGCGCCATCCGCGACGAGGTGCTGTGCCGCCAGCATCTGGCCGTGCACGAGATTGACAATGTGGGTATTGTCCTGCAACGCTGATATCGGACCGATTCGCACGCTCAGATTCCCCGCAATCAACTGCTCTACGAAGCGGTCGATCATCTCATTCGGCTCGGCACCATATATTCCGTCTGGTCGAATCGCACACGTTCTTAGTCCAGAGGCCCCGTCGGCTTCGAGCACGAGTTTCTCCGCAGCTACTTTCGTTTCTGCATAGACGGACTTGAAGTGTTTCGCATAGGGCAGCGATTCAACCATGTCTGGAAGCGGCTTGCCTTCAAAGCAGACGTCCACAGAACTCGTGTAGATCAGGCGTTTGACCTTGGCTGACACGCAGGCCTCGATCACGTTCGCGGTTCCATCGACGTTCACCCGCCACGCTTGGTCGCGATAGGACCTACGCATCGTGGAGCCGCCCAGCAGGCTGATCAGCCCGGCTGCATGAAACACGGTGTCAACACCTTCACAGGCCTGCAGTACGTCGTCAACGTTGGAAACGTCGCCTCGAATGCACCGAAGGCTTTCGTCCGCGATATTCAAGGGCGTCTTCCGAACCAAGGCACGGACCGGTAGTCCCTCGTCCAACAGCCGCTGTACGAGATTGCGGCCGAGAAAGCCTGCGGCGCCCGTCACCAAACAAACGCCGAATTGGGAAATCGCGATAGGCTGACCCTTGGTTTCCATAGGAGTTGGTCCCGTTGAGTACTCCTTCGCAGATTCTGAATCAGACGTTCAGTTCGGGGTGACGTATCCGTATTTCATCGGCCAATCTTTTCACCAATGAGCGCCGCGGGTCAAGAGCTGCTACTGGTCAATTCAGAAGCCCGAGTAGATGAAATTGCGGCATTACATCAGCTCATCACCCATCACGGGCCTCGCACTGCAAGCAACGGGCTCTTCCATCATTGGCAGGCGCAGGCGCGGGAAATGTTAGCGATGCTGCTGCTCGAATCGGTACCTACACTAGTACACCGGAGGCGGAATTCAGCCCCAGAATCAACGGCACAGCCCGCACCCTGAAGGCCGCAGTCAAGATCCACTGCAGCATCCGAAGCGTCCCCCAGTGCATCCATCACCTCATCGCAATTGGGGAGTGACCCACCGGTTCCCGCATATGCCGCTGTTGCGGGGTCGTAACCTAGCCCCAAAGCGTTACACAACCCATCGCAACTCTCCCCCTCAAGACCGAGATACCAGCAGGCGCCGCCGACTTCCGGTGCGCCACCCGGACACGGGGGGAGAGACCCCAGCACCGCCACGAGGTCGTCCGCGCACTGCTGCACCTGAGCTTGAATCGCTGCCTCATCTCCGTCCGTGGGACAGGCTCCTCCAGCCTTGGTCTCCGCCTTCTGCCACTTGGCGCTGTACTTGCTGTCGCACTTCGTGAAGTCCGGTACTTCGCCCTTCTTGACCGCCTTGGAGTAGGTGCCCATGAGGCATCCCGAGTACTTCCCTGCGGTCTTGATCTTGTCGGACTCGCACTTGGTGTCTGGATCGACTGCCTGTGCGCTCGTAGGGAATCCGAGCACGAGCCCCAGCCCGATGAGAATGATGGATACACGCATCGCCGTATCTCCTCGCGTGGTGGTGTCACGCCATTATGTGCAGGAACGGGTAGGTATTGGAAGCAGGAATTACACCTGCAAAGGACGCATCTGGGAGGGAAAAGAAGCCTTCCTGAGGGCCTCTCATCAGTAGATGTAATTGGCTGTTTACGTCAGGTCGTTTGGGAGCTAGTTGAGCCCGACCCCGGAACCTCCGCGGGATCGATCAAGCCGTAGCGCCTCCAGCCCTTGCACAAAAGCCACGTGCGCGGCCTGGACACCTCCGGGCTCCGAATCTCCGGTGCG
>SMWZ01000195.1 GCA_004356455.1 Deltaproteobacteria bacterium | reverse complement strand
CGGAGTCTAGGGAAGCGTAGTCATTCGCTCAAGCGGCTGGACGGGTCCTCCGATCACGCCAGCAATGGCTCAAGGGGCTGCTCAACCGCTTACTCGTTCCCAGGACCGCATTCCAGCCGTATTGATCGTCGATGACGAACCTCAGCTCGTGCGGACCTTGCGTCGGATGCTCGAAGCGGAGGGATTCCGGGTACTCGAGGCGACGGACCGTGCCGGGGTTGCCAGGGAGCTCGTCTACGCTCCCGAGCTGATTCTGTTGGATCTACAGCTGGGAGACGTGTCCGGAGTCGATGTCATTGCGGACATTCGGCAGCGCTGTCCAGATAGCGCGATCCTCGTGATGACAGGCTATGCCACGATCGACTCCGTGGTCGCGTGTATGCGGGCCGGCGCGTTCGACTACCTGGAGAAGCCCTTCAACGGCCACTTGAGGGTGACGCAGACCCTGCGGCGTGCGCTCGAGCACCGTGCGCTGTGCGTGCGCAACCGTGAGCTCGAGGGGGAGCTTGACCGCCGCTCCGCGCTCGAGGGCATCGTCTTCCAGTCGGCGGCCATGCACCAGACGGTGCAGATGGTGCTGGATTTGTCGCGGAACGAGAGCAATGTCTTGATCCAGGCGGAGAGTGGAACCGGCAAGGAGCTGATCGCGCGCGCCATCCACAAGACCTCGCTCCGGCGCGAAGGACCCTTCGTGGCCGTGGACTGCGGCGCGCTGCCCGAGGGCATCGTGGAGAGCGAGCTCTTTGGCTATGAGAGAGGCGCGTTCACGGGGGCGGTCCGGGCTACGCTGGGACTCTTCCGCAGCGCGGATGGCGGGACACTCTTTCTGGACGAGATCGGAGAGCTCCCGCTCATGCTCCAGTCCAAGCTGCTACGCGCAATCCAGGAGCGCGAGGTGCGCCCGCTCGGCGCCACCGCTCCGGTTCTGGTCGATGTCCGGATTGTGGCCGCGACCAACCGTAAGCTCGAGGAGGAGGTTCAGGCGGGCCGCTTCCGCTCGGACCTCTTCTACCGACTGCGCGTAGTCTCGATTGAGCTGCCCCCGTTGCGCCAACGTCCGGAGGATATTCCGCTGCTGGCTCTGCATTTCTTGAAGGGGGTGGGGCGGGATTCGAAGGTACGTGGCATCGAGCCCGCCGCGATCGAGGCACTGAGCTCCCAGCCGTGGAAAGGGAACGTGCGAGAGCTCGAGAACTGCATCGAGGCCGCGGTGGCGCTGGCGCACGGTTCCTATCTGAGCGTGGCCGACCTGCGTCTGAACCCCGGTGGGATCCCCGCGCCCCGAGTGCTGCCGCCCGCGGACATGCCTCTCTCACTGGCCGCCTACGAACGCCGCTGCCTCGAGGACGCCCTGCGCGTGGCGGAGGGAGATGTCCGCCGGGCCGCGGCACTGCTCGGGATCGGCCGTAGTACCCTCTACCGCAAGCTGGGCGAACACGACCTGCTTAGCTAGCGGGTTATCGGCGAGCGCGACTGGCCGGGTAGCGGCGGGTCAAGCCCGCCTGCCGGCACGGCAAAGCTCCGCTTTGCCTTGTCGCCTGCCCGCACTACGTTTGGTCGCTGCGCGCACTGCTACGCAGGCCTCGCTGCGTCGCCTCGAGCCCTTCGGGGCTTGCGGGCTATCATTCGAGCATGCGGGTGGTTGATCTCGATCGTGATATGTCGGACGTGATTCCGACGGCGACCTCGGTCGACTCGGAGTTCCTCTTCCAGCGCATGGAGGATGCCACGCTCAATGCCCTGCTTGCGCGTCCCGGCGCTCGCGTGCTGGACTGTGCGTCCGGTGTGGGTCAGGACGATCGCCGGCTGGCCAAGGAAGGTATCTGGGCCGTGGGCAGCGAGCCCTCCGCGCGCATGCTGGCGCTGGCGCGGGTACAGGACGCGGAGCGCCCCGCCGAGGTCCAGCGGGTCCGCGCCTGGTCCGAGGTGCTCCCGTTTCGCACGGACAGCTTCGATGGCGCATTCTGTAAGGGCGCCCTGGATCACTTCGACGATCCGCTAGGCTGCGTACGCGAGCTGGCCCGCGTCACCCGCCCCGAGGGTCGTGTCGTGCTGGCGGTTGCCAACTTCGACTCTCTGGGCTGCCGACTGGCCCGTCTCCGAGACCGCTTCCAACGCGGACGTAACACTAAAGGGCGGCGACACTACGACGTGCCGTCCGATCACTTCACGCGTTACGACCCACAGCTGCTGCGCGAGCAGCTGCAGCCCTACCTGGCGCTGGAGGAGTGGACCGGCGTCTCGCTCCTCTGGGGTGTCCGGGCCTGGGCCGCACTGCTGGGCCGGGTCCCCAGGGCCTGGGCGGAGCGCCTGCTACGCCTCGCCGATCGCGTGGCCCAGCGGCTGCCGGCTCTGGCGGATGTGATCGTGGTCGCCGGGTGCCCCCGCAGCTGATGCGGCTCCCGCCCGAGGGTTACGAGACTAGACGCCAGAACCGCGTCGGAACTTCAGGAACTGGACACTAGCTCCAAGACCTGACGGTAGACTTGCTCGGTGCGGTCTACCACGCGCGGCCAGCCGAAGTTTGCTTCGATCCGGGCGCGCGCAGCGCGCGCGGCGCGTTGTTCGCTGCTCCAGCTTGTCAGGCTCTCGGAGATGGCCTTGGCCAGCGCGTGGGGGTCGGCGGGGGCGACGAGGCGGCCGCTGCCGGCAGCTTCGAGCATCTCGGGTAGGGCGCCTGCACGACTGGCCACCACCGGGGTACCCGATGCAAGCGCCTCGATCGCGGGTAGGCCGAAGCCCTCGAAGAGCGACGGAACAACCACCAGCGCGGAGCGGCGATAGGCGCGTTCGAGGTCGGCACGCGAAAGCTTGCCCACGAAGCGGATTCGCTTCTCGAGTCCGAGCGTCGCGATCTGCTCGGCCATGGCGGTGCCTTCGGGAAAACGGTCGAGCACGCACAGCCGAACCTCCGGTGAGAGCAGGGCGAGCGCATCGAGTAGGTACTCGAATCCCTTATTGGGGTCGCCGGTACGGCCCACGAAGAGGAGCTCGGGGCGTGCGGGCGGCCGTCGTGAGCGCCCGCGCGCGGGGAGATTCACGCCGTTGAGCACGTTGTGTACGCGCTCGGGGCGGACCCCGAATCCGCGCACGATCTCGAGCGCGGAGGCCTGGCTGCTCGTGATGACCGCGTCCAGACGCCGCGCCACGCGTGCCTGACTACGCACCGGATAGAAAGTTAGGCTGCCCTTGTAATCGGCAAAAGTCTGGTCCCGGCGGAGGCTGAAGCGGCGATCTACGGTGAGGGGATGGTGCACGGTCGAGACCACGGGCAGGCCCAGGGCACGCAGCCACAGGAGTCCGTAGCCGAGTGACTGCACGTCGTGCACGAGGTCGTAGCGTACCCCTCGGCGCAGGCGTGCGATCACCTCACGTGTCGCTCGCACGCTGAAGGCGAAGGGCTCTGGCAGAAAGCCGAAGCGCGTCACCGCGTACTCGTAGAAGCTGAGCGGTGCAAAGATCCTGAACGGATTGGGGCGCGGCAGGAACGCGCTTCGGTCGCGATCGAAGCGCTTGACCCAGAACTGATGGTTCTCGATCCGCCTGATCTCCACGCCCGGTATGGGATCGGGGTAGGGCGGGCCGACGAAGCAATCGATCTCGTGTCCGCGGAGCAGCAGCTCTCTGGCCAGGGCGTGCAGATAGATGCCCTGCCCGCCGCTCTGCATGTTCCCCCGATAGGCGAGGAGAGCGATGCGCATCAGCCTCGTCCGCGGGCGAGGCGTGTGCCGTAGAGGACCAGGCTCTTGGGCCAGACCCAATCCAGGGTCCGCTCCACGCGTTGCCAGAAACGGGAGTGAGTTGCCCGGATCAAGAACTTCCGGTATGCGCGCGTGGGGGAGGGCGTTTCATCGTTCAGACCCAGCACACAACGTAGTGCCCAGTACGGCGAGTGCAGGGCGTGCGCGAAGCTCACACCCGTTACCTGCAGACCTGCGCGGGACATGGCCTGCGCCAGCTCTCGAGGCCGGAAGATGCGGATATGCCCACCCGGGCTCTCGAAGTACTCGTGCGTGAGGCGCAGGTAGACGTGCTCGGTGATCGCGGTGGGGATGGTCAGGCCCATGGTGCCGCCCGGCCGTAGTACCCGCACGAGCTCGCGGATCGCGGCCGGGTAATTGTGCACGTGCTCCATCACCTCGGCGCAGATCACGCGGTCGAAGCTGTCGTCGGGAAAGGGCAGTCCGAAGACGTTTCCCTGCAACACACCGCCGTGGAGCTTCTCCGAGGCCGAGCCACGACGCTCATGGATGCCCGCGCGCGCGAGCTTCAGCCCCTCCATGTCCAGGTCGACGCCGACCACGTGTACGCCCCGCTCGAGCGCGCCGAAGGCGTGACGGCCGCCGCCGCAGCCTGCGTCCAGCAGCCAGTCGCCCGGCCGCAGCCCGAGCCGCTCAAGGTCGGCGGTGAGCACGCACCACCTCTTCCAGCAGCTCCGCGGTGCGTCGACCCGCTTCACGCCAGGTGAAGACGCGCTGGATGCGTCGCCGGGCCGCGCGCCCCAGCTCGGCCGCGAGCTCGGGCTGTAGCGCGAGCTCCTCCAGCGCCCGGGCCAGGGCGTCGACGTCCCGCGCTCGCACGAGGCGCCCGGCCTCGCCCGCACTTCCCACCACCTCGGGCAGGGCGCCCCCATCGCTGGCCACCACGGGCAGACCGCAGGCCATGGCCTCCGAGGCCGGGAAGCCGAAGCCCTCGAAGTAGGAGGGCACCACCGCAATCCGGGCCGTGGAGTACTCGGCCACCAGCTCCTCCACGCTGAGCATGCGCTCCACTAGCTTGATCCGCCGCGCCAGGCCGAGCTCGCGGATCTTGCGTGGCACCAGGCCGTCCTTGGGGATGCGGCCGTCCACGATCTTGAGCGTGATCGCGCTCGGCGTATGTGCGAGCGCGTCGAGCAGATTTGAGATGCCCTTCTTCCGGTCCTCGGTGCGCCCCACGAAGATCAGGTCGGTCTCCTTTTCCCGCTGGAGGGGTCGGAACATGTGAGTGTCGGTACCGTTGTAGACGACCGCGATCTGCTTGCGTGGCACACCGAAGTAGCGGGTGATCTCGTCGGCGGAGGCCTGCGAGACCGTCAGGATCTGCGCCAGCCGGGGCACGACGCGCTGCTGCATGAACATGGGGAAGTAGAGCGTGCGCTTCCACTTGCGCCGAAAACGCGGATCCAGGGCGAAGTCGGCCTCGCGATCGATGTGGAGCGGGTGGTGCACCATCGCCGCCACGGGCACACCGGTCGCCTGGAGCCCGAGCAGGCCCCAGCTGAGGGACTGGTTGTCCAGCACCACATCGAAGCGATAGCGCCTCTGTAGACGCCTCCAACGCACGAGCAGACGCAAGCCGAAGGCGGTCATCTCGGGAAAGACACCCAGCCGCGTCAGGCCGAGCTCCCATAGATGGCTGGGCCAGAGCGCCTCGAACGGCCGGCCTTCGGCCAGCACCTCGTCCAGCTCCCGCGCGAAAAAGTTCCGGTTGGGGATCACGTGGAGTGGGATGCCCGGCTCCAGCTCGGGCAAGGGCGGGCCCGCGATCACGTGAACCTGGTGACCCAGCGCTGTCAGCTCACGCGCGATGTACGCGGCGTAGATCCCCTGCCCGCCGCAGAACATATTTCCCCTGTAGGTCAGGAGGGCGATGCGCATGGGGCTAGTCGGAACTGCCGGAACAGACCACTAGGAGGGTTCCTCGGAGGACGCCGCCGCGTCCCCGCCTCCTGGCTCCTCGACCGTGGCCGCTCCGGGCCCGCCCCCGCCCCCGGCGCTGGCCAGCGGGTCTCCCTCGGGCTGGACCTGCACCGTGGCGATCGTCCAGCCGATCCAGAGCACCAGCCCCAGCACGAAGAGCACCAGCACAGCGAGCGGCAGGGCGAGGGCCCAGTAGCTCTTCACGCTGAGACCGAAGAGAAAGAGGGCCCCGGCCACGATCGCACCCAGGCAAACGAGACCTCCGAGGACCCTGGAGCGTTCATCAGTGCCGCCCGGCATGGCGGCGGGACCTTACCGGGCTCTTCTGTGCCCTGTCAATCCGTGGCGTCCGCAGGAGTCAAGATCCGAGCCCGTCTGGCCGATCCGGTGGTAGATGGCCTCCCCTCAGCCAATTTCGCCGCGTCGGGTGCTGCGTATCCCGATGCCGGTTCAGACTTTCGCAGGACCTCGGCCCGACCCGCGCTTCCTGGGCTACATCGCGAACGTGTCCGAGAGCGGTGCCTTCGTCCAGTGCTCCAATCCCCGCCCGGTGGGCACCTATTTATGCCTGCTGCTGCAGCTACCCCAGGCTCCGAGCCGAGAGCTGCTGTGCTCTGCCGAGATCGTCTGGACGCGTGGCTACGCCGGGGCGCTCGGCCCTTGCCAGGGCATGGGCATACGCTTCATCGAGATGGGGGAGCGGGCGCGCCGCTTCCTACGTCGCTTCTGTGCCGAGACCGAGCCGCTCGCCACTCCTCGCGTACCGTCGTATCCCCCGGTCGACGCGCGCTAAGCTATGCCTGCTCACGCCCCGCGGCGTGAGAACGCAAGGGGGAGAGCGTGCTCTGGGTCGGCCTCATGTCCGGGACCTCTGCCGACGCGATCGACGCGGCGCTGGTCCAGCTCGCGAGCTCCGCCCGCGAGCTCTCGCTGCTTGCGTTCACCTCGATCGAGCTCCCGGAAAACCTGCGGAAGCGCATTCATGCGCTGGTGCAAACCCCTGTCCTGGTTCGAGATTTGGTAGAGCTCGACGTGGAGCTCGGGGAGCGCTTTGCGACCGCGGTCCTGGCCGTGCTGAGCGCGGGCGGCGTAGCCCCCGAGCAGGTCGCGGGCATCGGGTCGCATGGGCAGACGGTGGGCCATTTCCCGGAGCCCGAGGTGCGGGGGTCGCTGCAGCTGGGCGCCCCAGCGGTGATCCATGCGCGCACGGGGATTCCCGTGATCGCCGACTTCCGGCCTGCGGACCTGGCCGCAGGAGGGCAGGGCGCGCCGCTGACCGCGTTCTTCCACCACGCCTACTTCGCGCTCGAGGGGGAGCGCCGGGCCGTGCTCAACATCGGGGGCTTCACCAACGTGACCTACCTGGCGGGTTCCAGCCTTGATCAGGTGATCGCGTTCGATCCGGGCCCGGGCAATGCGCTGCTCGATCGTGCGGTGCGCTGGGCCACGAGTGGAGCGGCGCGCTTCGACCGCGATGGCGAACGCGCGCAGCGAGGCACTGCGGACCTGAAGGTTGTGGCGGAGCTGCTCGCGGATCCGTACTTCGCCACGCCTCCGCCCAAGAGCACTGGCCACGAGCACTTCGGCCCGGCCTTCTTCGAGCGGGCACGTGCGGGGGTGGAGGGACACGGGGGCACCCCGGACGACCTGCTTGCAACACTGATGCATGTCACAGTCGAGAGCGTGGCGCAGCAGGCGGAACGCTTCTTTCCGGAGCGGCCCCAGCGCTGGATCGTCTATGGTGGGGGCGTCTCGAACCGGGCGCTGCTGGAGGCGCTGCGCGCACGCCTGGCGCCCGCGCCGGTCGAGCTCACGGACACCCACGGGATCCCCGCGGACGCGCTGGAGGCTGTCAGCTTCGCGGTGCTGGGCTGGTGTGCGAGCCGCGGCCAGCCCTGCAATCTGCCGGCGGCGACAGGGGCCGGACAGCGCGTGGTCCTGGGTGCAAGGACTCCCCCTGGGGGGAGCTAGTTCCTGTTCCCGAAGTTCGCTCGCATTCTCGGCGGCCGCTGCGTTCGCGCTCGCGGCGTTGCACTCGCTCGCCGAAGCTACGGATGCGCCTCGCTGGCGCGCCTTGCGGGCGCGCTGCCGCGGCCGCGAGAACTGCGTTGGAACTCCCGGAACAGAAACTAGAGCTTCAACAAGAGCCCATCGTGGGCCAGGTCGAAGTCCACCCGCTCCAGATTCTCGAGGACCTCGCTCCCCAGATGCGTGAGCACCATGCGCCTGCACTCGAAACGCCGTCGCTCCTTTTGGAGCCGAGTACAGCTCAAGTGATACTCGAAGCTCTCTTCGAACAACGTGGCCTCGCAGATGAAGAGCTCGACCTCGCCGACGTGCTCGGGCAGCTTTTCGTGCCAGCCCGTGTCGCCCGAGAAGAAGATCGTGTGACCGGCCGCCTCGACCCGCAGCATGTGGGGGCAGGTCTCGACCTGGTGTAACGCCGGGAACGGCTTGAGCTTGAACGCCCCCGTCACCAGCTCTGCGTTGCAGTCGAACTCCGAGTAGGAGACGTCGAAGGGCCAGTCGTGGCTCGGGTACTCGAAGCTCTGTGCGATGCGCTCCAGGCGCGCCTGAATGCCGGGTGGGCCGAGCACGTGCAAGGGGCTCTCGCGTTGCCGCTCGTAGAGATGATCGAGTAGGAGGAAGGGCAGCCCCGCCGCATGGTCCCCGTGGAAGTGGCTGATTGCGACCGCGTCGATCTCGAGCGGGTCGACTCCCAGCTGCTTCAGTCCCATCAGCGTGCTGGGTCCGCAGTCGAGCAGCAGGGTACGCCCACGATCACGTAGCAAGATGGCACTGTTGCGGCGGCCGCCGCTCCCGAACGCG
>SMWZ01000027.1 GCA_004356455.1 Deltaproteobacteria bacterium | reverse complement strand
CGACGGGGAGGTTTGGCACCTCGATGTCGGCTCGTCACATCCTGGGGCTGAAGCAGGTCCCAAGGGTTCGGCTGTTCGCCGATTAAAGTGGCACGCGAGCTGGGTTTAGAACGTCGTGAGACAGTTCGGTCCCTATCTGTCGTGGGCGCAGGAGATTTGAGGGAAGCTGTCCCTAGTACGAGAGGACCGGGACGGACGCACCTCTGGTGTACCGGTTGTCGCGCCAGCGGCACAGCCGGGTAGCTACGTGCGGACGGGATAACCGCTGAAGGCATCTAAGCGGGAAGCCTTTCCCAAGATGAGATCTCCCTCGGGCTTCGGCCCGCTTAAGACCCCTTCAAGACCAGGAGGTTGATAGGCTGGGTGTGGAAGCGCAGTAATGCGTGGAGCTAACCAGTACTAATCGGTCGTGAGGCTTGACCAAAATCGATGACGTCTCCGTAACGGGGGCGGGACCTCCCGCCCCCGATACGGGGCCGGCAGCGTCGAAAACACGGAGTGGAACGGATTCGATGAGAATTGGTTTTCCCACCGTCTATAGAGCGGGGGCCACACCCGATCCCATCTCGAACTCGGAAGTTAAGCCCCGCCTCGGCGATGGTACTGCCGGGGCAACCCGGTGGAAGAGTAGCACGACGGTGGGTTCTCTCTGGCGAGCGGCGCTATCCTCAGCTCAAAGCGGGGGTGGCGCCGCTTCGCTTTGGTAGCTTGAGATCGTGGACTAGCTCGAAAGCTCTCCCGGCAGCCTCAATCGCCGCCTGACTCGTCGCTAGCTTCCAGCTGTCGCTGCGCCGTCACCCACTGGTAGAGTGACTCTGCGAAGAGCTCGTTCCCGGCCTTGTTGAAATGAGCGTCGTACTTCCAGCGCGGGTTGATGCCCTGGTCCGTTGCCCTCGAGAGATACTCGGACAACGGGATGTATCCGAGTCCCTTGTCGATACAGAACTTCCTGAGCTTTGCAGATTCCTCGTCGAACGCAGCGTTGAAGTAGGTGAACGTGTCCACCACACCCAGCACCCCACCCCGGCTGCGGACCTCTTTGCCCAGCTCCTCGATTATTCTCAGATTGAAAGCAAAGGCCTTCCGCTTGACCTTGAAGGCGGTCGGATTCTTCGCTTGCCCCATGGCTGAGCCGTAGCCGCCCGACCTTGTAGTGATCAGGCTACCGATGAAGAAGTGATGCGGACTCCGACCGATTCGCTTGCCTTCCAGCGAGGTTCTGATCGCGCGCTCCTGCCGTTCCCCGAACGCGTCGAAGTCCTTCGGGGGGACGCGCACGAGGTTGCCGTTCTTTAGACGAAAGGTAGGCCGCACCCTCAGTCGCTTATGCTGCTGGCTGATCGCGCGGTTCATGTGGAGGGCCGCGACGAGAATGAACACGTAATCAGGCTGGTATTTGCTCGCACGCTCCTCCCACATCAACAGGTACTGCCCGATCCCGTGGTTCGAGATGCCGAAGTTGAGCACCTCGTAGCGTTCGCGGCCCTCGGCCCAGGCGTTGAGCTTTGTCTCCAGGACCTGGCCCCCCGTCTGATGGAAGGGCACCTGGATCGCTTCCACCAGCGAGTCTCCGAGCAGGGCCAGCCGCACCACTCCCTCGGGCTTCTCGCGCTCTCGCTCCAGGTCTCGGAACCCCTTTGAGTTGACCTGGATCGGGACGCTGAACTCGCGGGCATACCAATAGGTGCCGGTCGAGGTCCAGCGCAGGTTCGGAACCAGCGTCCAGCCCAGCACCGGATCGGGCTTGAAAAAGAAGCCCCAGTAGGACGGGTTGAGGTAGGCGTAGATGTGCCCGCCGATCTCGATCACCACCGCGCTCCCGAAAAAGCCCAGGGTGAGCGCGAGCAGGATGAGAACCCCTCGGGAGCGAGGCTTGGGTTCTGGGGATGACATCTAGACCTTTCTGCGTCAGGACGTGAAGCGTAGCACGAGGTTTAGCTCCCCTCGCTGTGTGGGCTGGCGGCATGCAGTGATGCGCCGCAAGCGTGGGTTCTTGCCTATGACCTGCTGCCTCAAGTTCCGACCCTGGCACTCCGAATTTTCCCTGGAATGCCCAGAGATGGGCTGACGGGAGGAGAGCGTGGGCGCTGCAAGCTGGACGAGAGTCGGAAGAGCGGGAGTCGTGGCGCTCCTGGGGCTGTTGGTCGTCGGATGCCTCCAGACCTCATGGGGCAACGCCCGCAGGAAGGACAGCGTTGCTGCGTACCACAACTTCCTGCGAATGCATCCTGGGTCCTGGCACTCGGGCGAGGCCCACGAGCGCATCGCGTTCCTCCGCGTTCGAGCTCACCCCAGCGTCGAGAGCTACCAGACTTTCGTCGAGACCTATCCCGAGAGCCCCCTGAAGGATGAGCTGAACCAATACATTGAGCCCCGCTTCTTCGAGCACGCTCGAGACCTGAACGTGCCCGCGGCCTACCGAGACTTTCTCCAGCGCTATCCCAACAGCAAGCTGAGTGTGAAGGCTAAAGGCAATCTTGCCTACGTCGAGTCCGTGCAGGCCAATCCCAGCGCCGCCGAGCTCCAGCGCTTCGTCACGGACCATCCCGACAGCGACTTCGCCATCGAGGCGCGCGCCAGCCTCGAGCTCCTCCGACAGCAGCAAGCGACCAGGATCCGGCGGCTCGCGGTGCGGGTCGACGTAGCGACCAACGTGGGCCAGGCCAAGCGTGTGCAGCACGGCTTCACCGCGCTGGTGGCTCAGTACTATCATGAGCTCGGCGTACAGGTGACTCCCATCCCGGCGGGCAGCGACCCGCCCCCGCATGTGGATGCCTGGATGCGGATCGACTACAAGGAGGTTCCGGCATCCGGCACCTTCGGGGGGCGCACGCTGGTCTCGCAATGCCGCGTCCGACTCTACCAGGTCGACATCAAGGAGCCGATCTGGGATCGCAGCTTCGAGGCGCCGGCCGACCACATCATCCGGGGAGCGTACGGTCGGGACAAGACCGTGTTTGCAAACTCTAGCTACCGCTTCTGGAAGCAGTTCTTTGTGCCGGTGTCCACCTGGGCTACGTCCCTCGCACGTGTGCACCACATAGAGTATCCGGAAGAGGTATCCGCGATCGATATTCGTGGGAACCGCGCCGTGGTGCTCTACAGCAAGGGCTCGATCGATTACCTCGACGTCTCGACGCCACTCGAGCCGAGGGTGATCGACCGTTACCGGCGCGAGCGCGACCTGAGTCGCTGGACGGGGATCGAGCTGCTCACGGAGAAGCTGATCGTGAGCTTTGGGCCGGACGGGATCGAGCTGATCGAGCTCGGCGCGTTCCAGCCCAAGCGCCTGGCCCAGTTCGAGCTGCCGGAGGTCGGATCCATCGCGGCCGCGGATCTCTACAGGTCCACCCTGCTCTTCGCGGGCACCCAGGGCGTCTTCGCCCTGCGGCTCGAGAACCGGCCGCTACGACCCCAGCGCCTGCTCGAAGGCGAGTTCGTGGGTCTGTTCGTGCGCAACCCCCATGTCTATCTCGTCCGCCCGGAGCACGTGGAGCTGACCAACCCCAAGCATCTCATGCAGCACCTCTCCGGACCCAAGCTCGCGCTCGGCAAGGGCTTCGGAGCGCGCAGGGCGCGCATCGCTGGGGATTCCATGTACGTGCTGGGCAAGGACGACACGGTCGAGGTCCGCCTTTCCGCGACCAAGCGGCCCAAGCTGGTTTCAAAGCTGCCGCGCGAGAAGATCGGTCGCCTGACGGACCTCACTTCGGATGCCGGGCACCTGTACCTGCTGGGTGAGCGAGGCCTCGGTGTGGCGGGCCCGGGCGCCCAGTGGGTCTCTGACTTCATCCAGGTCGACGCCGGGGACGCGGTGGCGCGCCGCGGTCGTTTCCTCTTCGTCGTCGGCGGCCGCTCGCTCGAGGTGCTCGACATGGCCCCCTACCAGGCCTCCCTGGCCAGTCCTCAGGACTAGCCCAGGGTCTCGAGGCGATCCCAGAAGCCGGGGAAGGTCTTGTCGACGCAGTCCGGATTTTCGATCACGATGCCTGGCACGCGCAGCCCCGCAACGGCGAAGCTCATCGCCATGCGGTGATCGTCGTAGGTGGCGATACGCGCGGGTTCGACCTTGGCCGGGGGCTCGATCCGGATGTCGGTCTCCGTGAGCGACACCCTTGCGCCAAGCTTCTCGAGCTCGGTCTTGAGCGCTTGCATGCGATCCGTTTCCTTGAGACGCAGGTTTGGTACGTTGCGGATCGTCGTCGGTCCGTGCGCGAAACAGGCCACGACCGCCAGGGTGAGGGCCGCGTCCGGCATCGCGTTCATGTCGACATCGATCCCGTGCAGATAACGCGAGCCCTTGACGGCGGTCGCGTGCGGAGCGCGCTCCACGCTGCAGCCCATGCGCTGTAGCACCTCCACGAAGCGCACGTCCCCCTGGGGGGAGGCCTGGGTCAGGCCCTCCACCCGGATCCGTCCGCCGGTCACCGCCGCTGCCGCGAAGAAGTAGGTGGCTCCCGACGCGTCGGGCTCGATGACGTAACGGCGCGGGAGATAGGGCTGCGTGTTGCTCACGCGAAAGTGCTGATCCCCCTCCACGTCCACCGCAGCACCAAAAGAGATCATGGTTTCGATGGTCATGTCCACATAGGGCCGTGACGTGATCGGACCGGCGCTGATCTCGACGGGCTCAGCGGCGTAGGGACAAATCATGAGGAGGGCCGAGAGGAACTGGCTCGAGCGACTGGCGTCGATTGTCACCTTACCCCCGGAGAGCTGACCTCCCTGGATCGTGATCGGTGGGTAGCCCGCAACGGTCCGCACGCTGGCCCCCATGGTCTCGAGCACGTCCGTGATCTCCTGCATGGGACGCTCGCGCAGGCGCGGCGTGCCGTCGAGGACGACGCGTCCGGGTACGAGCGCGCCGCAGGCGGTGAGAAAACGCATCGTCGTGCCCGACGCGCGACAATCGATCGGGTGCAGCGGGATCGCAAAGTGTCCGCCCACCCCATGCACGATCAAGTCGCCCTTTTCCTCCTCCATCTCCACGCCCAGGCGGCCCAGCCCCTCGAGCATGGCGCTCGCATCCTCGCCTTCCGACCAGCCGGACAGCCGGCTCGTTCCGTCGGCCAGGGCCGCGCACACCAGCGCCCGGTTGGTCAGGCTCTTGGATCCGGGCAACTCGACCGTCAGGTCGGGGGGCGAGATAGGTGACAGAGCTCGCTTCTGCATCGGGGGCGGAACTTAGCACAGCGTCTAACCCACTGAAACACAAGCGGAAACGTTGAGAGTCGAGTTGACCTTATGGGGACCGGGCGATATTCTCCGCGGGTTGTCTGGGGGCACTTGTGGGTGCCCCCTTCGTTTGTGCACCCTTTGTCGTAGGTTTGCCCGGATGTACAAGTATCGACTTGTGACTCCCGGCCCGGTCGCGGTTTCGGAGCGTATCCGCCGCGCGATGGCCGAGGAGCTGATCCACCATCGCGCGCCAGGGTTTCAGCCCGTATTCCGCGAGGTGCGCGAGAAGCTCCAGCAGGTCTTCCAGACACGCCGCGAGGTGCTGGTGCTGGCCAGCTCTGGCACGGGCGCGATGGAGGCGAGCGTCTCGAATCTGCTCTCTCGTGGTGAGAGTGCGATCGTGGTGCGTGCGGGTAAGTTCGGCGAGCGCTGGGCCGAGCTGTGTGAGGTGTACGGGATACGTCCCGTCTGTGTGGACGTGGAATGGGGCCGCGCGGTGCGACCTGAAGAGGTCCGTGCCGCGTTCGAGGCGGCGCCCGCTGCGCGGGCCCTGCTGGTGCAGGCCTCCGAGACCTCCACCGGAGTGCTCCATCCCATACGCGAGCTGGCGGAGATCGTACACGAGCGGGACCGCTTGATCCTGGTCGACGGGATTAGCGCCGTGGGGGTGCACGATCTACCGATGGATGCGTGGGGTCTGGATGCGCTCATCTCGGGCAGCCAGAAGTCTCTGGGCCTGCCTCCGGGCCTGGCGTTCGTCGCGCTCTCGGAGAACGCAGAGCGTGCGCTCGAGCGTACGACCCAGCCCCGCTACTACTTCGACCTGCGCAAGGAGCTCGAGGGTCAGCCTAGGGGCCATACGGCGTACACGCCTTCGGTCTCCCTCATCCTGGGCCTGCGCGAGGCCCTGCGCGGAATTCTTGACGAGGGGCTGCCGCAGATATTTGCACGCTACCAGCGCACGGCGCATAGCGTGCGCGCTGCCGTCCAGGCGCTCGGGCTCGAGCTCTTTGCCCCGGACGCGCCGTCCTACGCCTGCACGGCGGTATGCCTGCCGGCGGGGATCGATGGCGCGGAGCTGGTCCGGCGTCTCCGCGCTGTGTACGGTGTGCACGTTGCCGGAGGGCAGGGCAAGGTCGCGGGCAAGATCATTCGCATCGGCCATATGGGCGATGTGGACGGGTTCGACCTGCTTGCCGTGATTGCGGCGCTCGAGATGGCGCTGCTGGACCTGGGCTATCCTGCCAAGCTGGGTGAGGGAACACGAACGATGACACAGCTCCTGCGCGAGTTCTCTTTGGAGAAGGGGTAGGCCGTGGTCGCAGTGCTCGTTTCCGACAAGCTCTCCGAGGAGGGTCTCCGCGTCCTGCGGGAGGCGGACGGTCTCGAGGTCGATTACCAGCCGGGAATCGATCTGGACGAGCTGCGTAAGATCCTGCCCCGTTACGAGGGTCTGATCATTCGCAGCGGGACCAAACTGGCCGCCGACGTGATCGAGCGCGCGGACTCGCTGCGAGTGATCGGACGCGCGGGCATCGGCGTCGACAACGTGGACCTGGCGGCCGCGACCGTGCGCGGGATCATCGTGATGAATACGCCCGAGGGCAATGCCATCACCACCGCCGAGCACAGCCTTGCGCTGATGACGTCGCTGGCACGTCGGATCCCGCAGGCCACGGCCAGCATGAAGTCCGGGCGCTGGGAGAAGTCCAAGTTCAGTGGCAAGGAGCTCTTCAACCAGGTTCTCGGCGTGGTGGGGCTGGGCAATATCGGAGCGATCGTGGCCGACCGCGCGCGCGGGCTGCGCATGCGCGTGATCGCGTTCGACCCCATGGTCTCCGAGGAGCGGGCCCAGAGGCTCGGGGTAGACCTGGTGTCGATGGATGCACTGCTCGCGCAGGCCGATGTGATCACCATTCACGTGCCGCTCACCAAGGACACGCGGGGTCTCATTGGGGCCAAGGCCTTCGCCCAGATGAAGGATGGCGTGCTGCTGATCAACGCGGCCCGCGGCGGGATCGTCGACGAGGCGGCGCTGCTCGCAGCGCTCGAGAGCGGAAAGGTGGCCGGAGCCGCGCTCGATGTGTTCGAGTCCGAGCCCCCGCCCGCCGACCACCCGCTGCTCGCCCGGCCCGAGGTGATCGCCACGCCCCACGTCGGCGCGGCCACGGATCAGGCGCAGGTCAACGTGGCCATCGCCGTGGCCGAGCAGGTGCGCGACTACCTGCTCTCCGGCGTGGTGCGCAACGCCGTGAACCTGCCGTCCGTATCCGCGGACCAGCTCGAGGAGCTGCGCCCCTTCATTGCCTTGGGCGAGAAGCTGGGATGCTTCCAGGGACAGCTCTGCGAGGGCGGGGTGAAGGAGATCGATGTCGAGTACGCGGGCCAGATCTCGGAGCTCAACGTGCAGCCCGTGACGCTCTCCGTGCTCAAGGGTCTGCTCGAGCCCTGGGTGGGCGAGCGCGTCAATTTCGTCAACGCGCCCCACGTCGCTCAGCAGCACGGCATTCGGGTCATCGAGTCGAAGGCGGCCCAGCCTCAGGACTTCGTCAGCCTGGTCACGGTGCGCATGCGCACCTCCGAGTGCGAGTCGCTGGTGGCGGGAACACTCTTCGGCCGCACCCAGATCCGCATCGTGCGCGTCGACGACTTCCTGCTCGAGGCGATTCCGGAGGGCGCGACGCTCTTGATCCGCAACCATGATCGCCCCGGCATCGTCGGCCACATCGGCACCACGCTGGGTAACGCCCAGATCAATATCTCGCGCATGCAGCTCGGCCTGAGCCCCGATGGCAATGAGGCGCTTCAGCTGCTCAACGTGGATCCCGCACCCGGCGAGCAGGTGCTGGAGGCGCTGCGCCAGCTAGCGGGTATCGAGAGCGTTCGCCTGCTGGACCTTGGCCCCCGGGTCAGCTGAGCCATGCCCAACGTCGTCTGCGTCGGTGCACAATGGGGGGATGAGGGCAAGGGCAAGATCGTCGACCACCTGAGCCCGCGGGCCGACCTGGTGGTGCGCTTTCAGGGAGGGCCCAACGCGGGTCACACCCTTGTGGTAGACGGCGAGACCACGATCCTCCACCTGATTCCATCGGGCATCCTGCACACCCGCACCCTGAACCTGATTGGAGCGGGCGTGGTGGTGGATCCCGACGTGCTGCTGAAGGAGATCGCGCAGCTCGCGCAGCGTGGCGTGGTCGTCTCGCGCGAGCGCCTGCGGATCTCCGCCCGGGCGCATGTGATCCTGCCCGTGCACCGCGCGCTCGATCAGGCCCGAGAGAAGGCCCGGGGTCGGAGCGCGATCGGAACCACCGGGCGGGGCATCGGGCCGGCTTACGAGGACCGTGTGGCTCGCGTCGGGATCCGCATCCAGGATCTGCTGGAGCGCGACTCTCTGCGCGAGCGGCTCCAGATCTTGTTGATGGAGCATAACTTCTTGCTGAAGGAGCTCTACTCCGTGCTGCCCATCGAGATCGAGCAGGTCTACGCGCGCGCGCTCGAATGGGGCGAGCAGCTCGAGCCGCTCATCGACGACGTGGGGGTCACGATCGACCATGCCCTGCGCGCGGGGCGCTCGGTGCTGCTCGAAGGTGCACAGGGAACTCTGCTCGATGTCGACCACGGCACCTACCCCTACGTGACCTCTTCCACCACCCTCGCCGGGGGCGCGTGTGCCGGCGCGGGCATCGGTCCCACGCGCATCGACACCGTGCTGGGCATCACCAAGGCCTACACCACGCGCGTCGGCGGCGGGCCCTTTCCAACCGAGGATGACGGCCGCGCTGGGGCTCACATGGGCAAGGTGGGGCAGGAGTTCGGGGCGACCACGGGCCGCAAGCGCCGCTGTGGCTGGCTCGACCTGGTGGTTCTGCGTCACGCGGTACGCGTGAACGGGATCACCGCGCTGGCCTTGCTCAAGCTCGACGTGCTCACGGGTCTGCCGGAGGTGCGCGTCTGCGTTGGCTACCGCGCGCGTGGCCGTGAGCTGACCGAGTTCCCGGCCAGCGCCCGGGAGCTCGAGCTCTGCGAGCCGGTCTACCGTAGCTTCAAGGGTTGGGACCAGCCACTCGAGCAGGCGCGTGCGTTCGAGGATCTGCCGGACCCGGCGCGCGATTACGTGAGCTGGATCGAGGACGCACTCGAGGTCCCGGCCAGCCTGATCGGGGTCGGGCCCGAGCGCGGCGCCACCATCGAGCGCGCGAACCCCTTCGATACGCCGCCCCGAAGGTGAGATCCGCGCGCCTTACGCTTGTGATCGGCTGGGCGCTGCTGGGCGCACCATCGGTTGTTGCCGCCCCGCCCTGCGTGGCGCAGTGCGAGACCCTGCTCAAGACGGGTGAGCTACGAAAAGGTGTTTCAGAGGCGGGCTGCGAGCTGCGAGTCTGCCAGCAGGAAGCGCGAAAGCTCTACGAGAAGAACCAGTTCGAGCAGGCCCTCGAGTCCCTCGAGTACCTGCAGCCTCGACTCCAGGACAGCCCCAGCTACCAGCTCGACCGGGGCCTGGTCTACTACGCGCTGGGCCGTTTCGAAGAAGCGCTGGCGAGCTTCGAGAAGATCCTGGGCGGCTTCCCCGGAAACGTGCGCGCGGCCAGCCAACGCGGCCACACCCTGCTGCGCATGGGCCGCTACGCCGATGCGCGGGCTCAATTCGAGCAGCTCTTCAGGGACCCCGCCACCGAGGGCGAGTTCAAGGGCCTACGCACGCGCTCCTACCTGAAAGCCAATATCGGGGTCGTCAAGCTACTGCAGGGCGATCTCGAGGGAGGCAGGGCCGACCTCGAGCGGGGCATCGAGATCGACGGACGCAACCGCACGGCCCTCCTCTATCGCCACAAGGTGGTTCCCTACCTGGAGTCGGGAGCGCTCGAGTCCGAGGGCGTGATGCAGCTTTTGGTGGCCTATGAAGAGCTCAGCTTCAAGCGCTACCCGACTGCGGCCCAGGAGCTGCAGACGCTGGTCAAGCGCTGGCCGCGCTTTGCCCCAGGCTATCATCGGCTGGCTGAGATCCTGCGCAGCTACCAGGAATATGAGGCCTGCGAAGTGGCGCTGGCCCTGGGGCAGCAGTACTTGCCCGAAGACATCGATCTGCGTGCGGAGCGACTCCGTTGTGTGCTGCTGCGCTACGGCCCCACCTCCGAGCAGGCCCGTCCGGCCCTGGACGAGGTCCGCGCCCTGGCCGAGGTCCACCCCGAGAACGTGCGTCTCAAACAGATCCTCGTCGCCCTGGACCGCTGACCCTCCGCCCTCCCGCGACCGCTCCCGCTCCAGGCTTGAGCCCCCGCCCCGATTACCGGATATTCCCTCCGGGCCCGTAGCTCAGTTGGCAGAGCAGTGGACTTTTAATCCATCGGTCCCGGGTTCGATTCCCGGCGGGCCCACCATCGAACGTCGCGGAGTTGCTCGGTTTCTGGGTACACCCACCAGGGGAGAGCCGCTCGCCGCTGCGGGTCGGTGCCGTATAGTGCCGTCTGGTGGCGTCAGTGCGTCGGCATAGCCCTGGAGTTCGGACGGGATGAAGTGCGCGTAGGTGCTCAAGAGCACCGCAGGGGATGTCCAACCCCCTTGCTGCTGCACCCAGAGCAGGTTGATGCCCTGGCTCAGGTGCAAGCTTGCGAACGTGTGCCTCAGGCCGTGGGGTGTAAACCGACGGGCCTGGCCCAACGCCTTACGGACCACTCGCCTGAAGATGCGGCTGCGGAAGTT
>SMWZ01000194.1 GCA_004356455.1 Deltaproteobacteria bacterium | reverse complement strand
CGATGGGGATCAGCCTGGTGCTGGTGGTCGCGGCCCTCGCGGCCTGGCAATGGATGCGGGACGACCGGGGGTCGAGCCGGGCTATTCAGCTCGGAAGCATCCGGGCGCTTGCGGTGCTGCCGCTCGTCGATCTCTCGGGCAACAGCGAGCAGGCGTACTTCACGGACGCGATGACCGAGGCGCTGATCAGTGACCTGGCCAAGATCGCGTCCTTGGACGTCGTCTGCCGGCGACGATGCCTCCCAAGCCGATTGCGAGCCATCGCAGTAGCTTCACTCGAGCCTCCCCACGCGCATTGGCGCGCGTAGCAGGCTATCATGGCACCAGTGGCAAGTGCCCCCTTACAGCAAGAGCTGAGAGGGGAGGGCGACTTGAATCACAGCTTCGAGCGACGCCGGACCAGCAGCCCCGTTGTGCTGACCCGCACCTCGTAGCTCGCCGGGCGGTCGGCAACGATGAACGTAGCCGAGCCGTACTCGGTATCCACGAGCAACGAGAACGGCGGGAAACGACGATGCAGATCGAACACGTCCACCGGCTTCGGCTCTGCGAGCGAGTGGACCGAGCGAGGCCGAAGTCGTTCGTCCTGCAGCTTGGCGTAGCGTCCGGCGACCCGGTCCAGCTCGTAGGCCGTATGCAGCCCCAGCAGATTCGCGATCGGTTTCCACTTCAGGATGTGCGCGTCCACGTAGATCTCGTCTCCGTGCAGGCGGAACCGCGCCCGCCGCCCGTCCGGGAACAGGAACTCCGCCTCGAAGCTCTGCGGACCTGTGGGGGCCACGTCAACGTAGACCGCCACCTGCTCGTGCGTGAGGGCCCGATAACCCTGGACCCCCAGAGCGATGGTCAAGCACAGAGCCGCGATCCCCAGCAGCAGCACGCCGGAGACACAGCCAACTGCACAGCTGAAGAGACGTCTTCCGAGACGGGCCCGCACCCCAATCGGTCTCCGGCGAAGGGCCCGCACCCCAATCGTCAAGAGCACCACGCCAAACAGCGCGAACGACAGTGCCAGCAACTGGAGCACGCGAACCCTCCCTGCGGACAGCTCGGGTACGAGGCGGGAGGGCTCCGAGCGCCGCAACAGGCTAGGTTAGCCTAGGCTCGGAGCCAGACCATGCCGTGTCCAACCTGTCAGCAAGAGAACCCCAGCGGGGCGCGTTTCTGCAACGGCTGCGGCGCGTCGTTCGAGCTGGCTTGCCCGGGCTGCGAGCGCCCCAACCCGCAGAGCGCAAGCTTCTGCAATGCCTGCGGACGACCGCTCCAGGGAGAGCGGGCGTTGGCTCCCGAACGCAAGCCCGGTTCCTACACGCCAAAGCATTTGGCAGACAAGATCCTGCGCTCGAAAAGCGCGCTCGAAGGAGAGCGCAAGCAGGTGACGGTCCTGTTCGCGGACGTGAAGGGCTCCATGGAGCTGGCCGAGCAAGTGGACCCCGAGGATTGGCACGCAATCCTCGACCGCTTCTTCAAGATTCTCTCAGACGGCGTGCATCGCTTCGAAGGGACCGTCAACCAATACACGGGCGATGGGATTATGGCGCTCTTCGGGGCGCCGATCGCGCACGAGGACCACGCCCAGCGCGCCTGTTATGCGGCGCTGCACATGGCAGACCAGCTGCGCGGCTACGCGAAGGAGCTGCGGCGCGAGCGGGGCCTCAGCTTCTCGGTCCGCATGGGCCTCAACTCCGGAGACGTCGTGGTTGGCAAGATCGGGGACGACCTGCGCATGGATTACACGGCCCTAGGCCAGACCGTGGGGTTGGCGGCGCGCATCGAGCGCGTGGCGGAGGGTGGAAAGGTCTATGTCGCTGACGCCACCGCCCAGCTCGTATCGGGCTTCCTCCGCATGGAGAACCTGGGGGAGTTCCGGCTGCCGGGGGTCGAGGCACCCGTCCGGATCCACGAGCTGCAGGGGCTCGGGCCGCTGCGCACACGGCTCGACCGCTCACGGGCGCGCGGATTTTCACGCTTCGTCGGCCGCGCGCTGGAGTTGGAGACACTGGACGCGGCGCTCGAGCGCGCCATGCAGGGGGAGGGCCAGGTCATCGGAGTCACGGCTCCGCCGGGAACCGGCAAGAGTCGGCTCTGTCTCGAGTTCGCAGAGCGTTGCCAGGCGCGCGGGATCCCGACGCGACAGGCGCATGCGATGTCCCATGGCAAGTCGATTCCCTATCTGCCCATTCGGGAGTTCGTGCGTGCGCTCTTCGGCATCGCGGAAGCGGACGACGAGCGCGTGATTCGCCAGAAGGTCGCCGGCGCGCTCGCCTTGCTCGGGCGCGACTTGCAGGAGGAGCTTCCGCTGCTCTTCGAATTTCTGGGCGTGTCCGAGACCGAGGCACGCAGCGAACCGCTGTACCCCGACAGCAGACAACGCCAGCTCTTCGGGATCGTCCACCGCATCCTGGAGTCCCAAGTCGCCGAGGAGCCGACCGTGATCCTGTTCGAGGATCTGCAGTGGATGGATCGCGGGAGCGAAGCCTTTCTGGCGCAGCTGGTGGAGGTCATCCCGCGCACGTCCACGGTTCTGCTGGTGAACTTCCGCGAGTATCAAGCGCCGTGGATGGAGATGTCGCACTACCAGCGCCTTCCGCTGCGCCCGCTCGGCCCCGAAGCCTCCGCCGAGCTGCTGCGTGATCTTCTCGGAACCGATCCGACTCTGGCTAAGCTGCCGGCTCTCATCGGCGAACGCACGCGCGGGAATCCGTTCTTCATCGAGGAGGTCGTGCACGCCCTGGTCGAGCGCGGAGCCCTGGCGGGGGAGCGCGGCAACTATAGCCTGGTCGCGCCCATCGAGCGGATCGAGATTCCCCAGAGCATTCAGACGGTGCTGTCGGCGCGGGTTGACCGTCTGGCCGAGTCAGAGAAGACGTTGCTCCAGACTGCCGCGGTGATCGGTTCCGAGTTTCCCGACGACATCCTTGCCCGAGTTCTGAAGCTATCGGAGGTCGAGCGCCGGAACGCGCTCGACACGCTGGTCTCCGGGGAGTTTCTCTACACCCAGGCGCTCCACCCGATCGAGGAGTACGCATTCAAGCATCCACTCACACACGAGGTGGCTTACGGCTCACAGCTCCGCGAAAGGCGGGCTCGGACGCATGCCGAGGTGGCACGCGCAATCGAGGAGATCGACTCCACGCGGCTCGATGATCAAGCGTCGCTCCTGGCCCACCACTGGGAGCAGGCCGGGGAAGACCTGCGGGCCGCGCGCTGGCACGCACGGGCCGCCGAGTCGGCCGGCTTCGTCGATATTCCGGGGGCCTTGTTTCACTGGGGACGTGTCCGCAGCATCACCACCGCAGCGCCCGAAACCCAGGAGACGCGCGAGATGCGGCTCCGCGCCTGCGGGCGCGCGCTCGAAGCGGCGGGACGTGCGGGCATGTCCACGGCGGAGGCGGCCCAGCTTTTCGATGAAGGCCGGAGTCTCGCGGAGCAGTGCGATAACGCCCGGGCCCTGGTGCGCCTGCACGAGGCGCTGGCGGCACGACTCGGCTGGTCGGGCGATCCCGAGGGACAGCGGCAGCATCTTGCCGAGGCGGCACGGCTCGCCGAGCAGGTACCCGATGTCGAGCTGAAGGTGGTCGTGCTGCAGCGGTCTTCGGTCGCTCAGTTCCACGCCGGGGACCTGCGGGCCGCACTGAGCCTGGCGGAGCAAGGACTTCGGCTCGCGGAGAAGGACGGTGCGTTCACGGCGACCGAGTTTGCGGTCTCGATCTACCGGGCCTTGCTCCTCGCGCGCGCCAACGTACTGGCGTATATGGGTAAGCTGGATGAGAGCGCACGCGTTCTGGGCCGGGTCGGCCGCGTCTCGCGCGGCCTCAACGTCGCTCAGGTGGGAGCGCGGACCTCGCATATCCGTGCGCTCGTCGGCGCCAACATCTGGCTCAATCGGGGGGATATCGACCAGAGCCTGGAGGCGGCGCTCGACTTCGTGGCGCTCGCGGAGCGCTCGGGCTCGACCTGGGCCGCCCCGGTTTCCGCGCTCGCTCTGGGAAGGGCACTGCTGCTGGCTGGGCGTTTCGCGGAGGCGCGGGACGCGCTGGAGGAGTCCCTGCGCCGAGCCCGCGAGCACCAGCTGGGACTCGAGGCGGAGGCGGATCATCTGGCGTGCCTGGCGCGAGCCTACGCCGGCGTCGGCGATTCGCGCGCACGCGCGACTGCCGAGGAGGCGGTGTCGGTCGCGCAGCACAAGGGGGCACGCTTCTGGGAGCTACAGGCGCAGCTGGCCCGAGCGGAGGTGCTGCTGCGGCTGGAGGGCGCAAGTGCACACCCCCGGATCGAGGAAGCGCTGAAGCGTGCCGAGTCCCTGGTCGATGAGACGGGAGGCGAGATCATGCGACCCGCACTCTGCCAGCAGTACGCCGAGCTCGCGCGTCTGCGTGGAGACGAGGCGAGGCGTGCGCAGGAGTTGCAGACTGCACACCGACTCTTCAGCCAGATGAGCGCGACGGGGTACGCGGAGCGGCTGGGCCAGGAGCTGGCAGCGTTGGCCGGGACCTGAGGTCGGGGTGGTTCAACCTTCCATGGCTCTCGAATCGCCGTACTTCAACGTGACGACCTGAACTAGATTCGGCTCGCGAGGAACTCCGTTGTGCGCTTCACTGCGCTCTCATCTGCCGGGAACACGGCGGCGTTCAGGTCCGTCACCCCCACCTGCTCGAGACGGACCAGCGCCGCCTCCACGGTGGCGGTGTCTCCCACCATGGCCACTTCGGCCGGATCATCCACGCCCTCGCGATCGAGCATGGCCCGGTAGGAGGGCAGATCTCGGTAGATGTGGAAGAACTTGCTCGCCACCTGGCGGGCGCCGTCGGGGTCGTTCGTGATGGCGATCGGAAGCCCGGCCACGATCCTGGGCTCGGGTCGGCCTGCGTCCTTAGCCGCCTCCCGAATGCCGGGCACGATGTGCGACTCGAGCGTCTTCGGGCCCGTCACCCAGGTAATGGTGCCGTCGGCGAGCGTACCCGCGAGCCGTAACATGGCCGGACCGAGCGCTGCGACCAGCAGCGGGACCCTGGCCACCCCCGGGAACTGCAGTCCCGCGTTCACGCGGTAGAGCTCCCCCTGGTGAGCCGCCGGCTTCCCCTCGAGCAACGGCCCGAGCACCTGGAGATATTCCTTCATATGTCGCGCCGGCTTGTCGTAGGACATCCCGAGCATGTTCTCGATCACGATCTTGTGCGAGAGGCCGATCCCCAGCACGAAGCGGCCACGGCATGCGACCTGTGAGGTCAGCGCCTGCTGTCCGATCGCAAAGGGATGCCGAGGATAGGTGGGGACCACAGCCGTCCCGAGCTCGATGCGCTCGGTCTCACGCCCCGCTATAGCCAGCGCTCCAATTGCGTCCAGTCCGAAGATGTTCGGCATCCACGCGCTGGCGAAGCCCTGTGTCTCGAGTTCGCGTAGCTGCTGCACCAGCCCATCCAGGTTGGGGCCGGTCGCAGCCTCTGCAACGGTTACACCGATCCGCATGATCTAGTCCCCCTTGCTTTCTTTCCCCGCCCGCCATCTTACTCGATTCCCGTCCCCCAGGCGGGGGAGTAGGATGAGGTTCTGTGATCGCGCCATGCGCTGGTGGGGAGGACCTGAAATGGATTTAGGACTCGCAGGGGCCGCGGCCGTGGTGACCGGGGGCTCAAAGGGAATGGGGCTCGCCACGGCTCGCTGCCTGGCCGAAGAGGGCGCCCGTGTCTGCATCCTGGCCCGGGGTCGGCGGGCGCTCGACCAGGCGGCCGCCGAGCTCAGAGCAGCCGGCAGCCCCGATGCCTTCGGTCTCTCCGTTGATCTGGGCGACGCACGCGCTATCGAGGCGGCGTTCGGCGAGATCGGCGAGCGCTGGGGCCAGCTCAACTGCCTGGTCAACACGGTTGGCCCGGAGGCGGGTGACTTCTTCGAGCTCGATGACGACGATTTCTTTGCGCACTTCAACCTGGGCACCATGAGCGCCGTACGCTGCGTGCGCGGCGCCCTCCCGCTGCTGCGCAAAGGCGAGTGGGCGCGCATCGTGAACGTCTCGGCCCACTCGACCAAGCGCCAGGCGCCCAGCCTGATCTCCTACACGGCCGCCAAGTCCGCGCTTACCAGCATCTCGAAGAACCTCGCCAAGACGTTGGCGCCCGAGGGTATCCTCGTGAACACCGTGAGCCCCGGCACGTTCCTCTCCGCCGCCTTCACCGAGCGACTGAAGCCCGTGCTCGCGAAGCAGGGCTACGACGCCTCCGACCCGGTCCAGGTCAACCGGTGGATCAAGGAGGAGTACGCGGAGCCCGCCGATCTGGGGCGCGCCGGCCTGGTCGATGAGATCGGCCCGGTGATTGCCTTCCTGGTCTCGCAACGCAACTCATACATGACGGGCGCCAACGTGAACGTCGACGGCGGCTCCGACTTCACCTGAGATCTAACCTGTGCGCACCGTCATGTAGTCTTCGCGTGGGAAGTGGATGACAAGCTCGCCGGCGCGTTCCGAGCGGCGGCGAATCGCGATCTCGTGAACAGGGCTCGGTACAAGCTGTCCCGCCACCACGCCTGAGCCTGTCTCCTCGGGGAGGACGACCACGGCGTCCCCATAGGCCAGGCCGTCGGGCAAGGGAGCTGCTTCGCCCTCGATGGGCGCGGGGCTGGCGTCGCGCGCGATGGCGATGGCGTCCTTCGCCTCGAGCTCGCTGCGCTCGCCATGGCCAATGGCCGCCACACGATCCATCCAGGCGGGCACGTGTTTGAGCGGATCGAGCAGCGTTTGGGTCGCCGGATGAGCTGTCAGGAACCTGTGAGGGTGGTAGGCCGAAAGGTCAGCGAGGCTCGGCGCGTCGCCCAGCAGGAAGGCCCGCCCATCCGCAAGCTGGCGCTCGAGCTGGTCGAGATTAGCGCGCAGCTGCAGCAGCTTCGCAGGCACGACCATCCCTGCCTTCGAGAAGTCCACCTGGGGTGCCATCTTCTTGCGGTCCTCGATGAACTTCTCGTTGAAAACACCGCCGGCGCCTAAGAAAACGGTGACGGCCATCATGAAGCTCGTCTCGGCCCAGCGCGACAGCCCCCAGACCGTGGCCTCGTCACCGCCGGGAAAGAGGCTCGGCTCGGGCTGCAGACGCTGCAGCAGCCGCATGCACGCCTTCGTGTCACAGTAGATATCGGCGCCGAGCTGCATGACAGGCGTGCGCCGGTAGCCGCCGGTGAGCTCAATCAGATCGGGCTTCGGCATCACGATCGGGATCTGCACCGAGCGCCACGCGAGCCCCTTGAGCCCCAAGGCGAGACGGACCTTCTCCGCGTAAGGGGACAGTTCGTAGTGGTGAAGGATGATTTCGTGCATACCGCGATTCTATCCGAAACCACTCATGTCGAGCTTGGATCCGTCCCGGGCCGTAGCCGCTGGGGCCAACCCCGATTGACCCCAGCCTCTGTCCCTCGGGTAGACTTCGGGCAGCCAGCCGGTTGGCCGGAAAACCATCGAGGGTAAGCCGTGTTCAACAAGCTCTACTGGTTCTTCTCCTACCTGGGCCTGATGGTGCTGGCCGCCAGCTTCGTTATGGGCTTCCGGTACGAGGCGGGGGCGCCGGTTGGCAACATCCTCTTCAACCTGGGGCTGTACGCAATCTACATTGCGGTCCACATCGTGATGACGCTGCCCGCCTTCAAGCGGGCCGTCTTCGGACACGTGGAGGGCACGCCCGCAGAGCGGCGCATCTACGTCACGATCTCCATTCTGACGTGGGTGGGGGTCTACGCGTTTCACCAGCCCGTGCCGGGCTTCGCCGTCAATGCACCTCAGTGGGTACAGTTCATCGGGCTGTGTGACTTCCTGCTCTCGGTTGTGGCGTTCTTTGAGTTCGCCACCTTCGAGAGCCTGGGAAGTCTGCTGGGCATGCCGGGCTCCGAGCTGTCGCACTCGGTCGGCGCCGAGACGCCGCTCATGACCGAGGGCCCTTACGCCAGCGTGCGACATCCGATGTACCGTGCGGCCTTCTTCTATGCGTTCTCGTCCCTTCTCATCCACCCCAACACCGGGCAGCTGCTATTTGCGGTCATGGTGTCGGCTTCGTTCCTGGGCTTCATTCCTTTCGAGGAGCGCCAGCTCATCAAGGCCCGCGGCGAGGAGTACCGCGACTACATGAGGCGCACGCCCTACCGCGTGTTTCACGATCTCTGGTAGTAGCCTTGAGGCAGCTCGGCCTCGGAGAAGACCCGTGAGATGGAGCCTCACAGCTCTGATCGGAATGGGGGCCCTATTGCTGGCGGGGTGCAGCGGGCAGGCGTAGATGGGTCGATCGTGCTGCGCAGCGCCAGCGTGTTCGAGGGCGATCCGGAAGTGGCCTCGCTGGAACGGTCGGCGCCGCTTCCGCGCGTGGAGTGGCGCTTCGACACACCCGAGGGGCAGAAGGGCGAGCGCTCGGCGACCCGCGGCTGGAAGGCCGCCCAGGGTGTGTCCGGGCTGACGGTGCGGGAGGGGGAAGCTGGTGCACAATTTCCAGCGCCTGCCAGACATGCCCGAGTACGAGCTGTACCAGCTCGTAAAGGACCCGCTGGATCGGGTGGACCTGGTCGCCGCTCACCCCGACGTCGTTGTGCGTCTGTCAAAGCAGCTCCAGAGCTGGCGGGAACGCGTGGAGGCGGAGCGCCTGCCGTCCGATGTCGATGGCGCGGACTCGCTCAGTGCCGAGGATCTCAAACGTCTGAGAGCCCTCGCCTACATCGAGTAGAGACCCGGCATGCCGGGACACGGTGTATCATCGAGGAGGCCGGAAGCCTGGAGGAGGCCGCGTGAAGTTCGGAATTTTCTACGAACATCAGCTCCCACGTCCTTGGAAAGACGGGGACGAGCAGCGGCTCTTCCAGGAGGCCCTGGATCAGGTCGAGCTCGCGGACCGCCTCGGCATCGACTACGCATGGGAGGTCGAGCACCATTTCCTCGAGGAATACTCCCACTCCTCGGCGCCCGAAGTGTTCCTCGCCGCCTGCTCGCAGCGCACCAAGCGCATCCGGCTCGGCCACGGCATCGTGCTGATGCCGCCGGGCTATAACCAGCCGGCCCGCGTGGCCGAACGCATCGCCACGCTCGATCTGGTCTCAAACGGCCGTGTGGACTTCGGCACCGGTGAGTCCTCGTCGTTGGCCGAGCTGGGCGCTTTCGGCATCAAGGTTGAGGAGAAGCGCGAGCAGTGGCTTGAGGCGGTAGAGCAGACTGCCAACATGATGGTGATGGATCCGTACCCGGGCTACACCGGCCGGTTCTTCTCGATGCCTTGCCGCAACGTGCTTCCCAAGCCGGTGCAGAAGCCCCACCCTCCGATCTGGGTGGCGTGCTCCAACCGCGAAACCATCCATCTGGCCGCTCGCCTGGGGCTGGGTGCGCTCACCTTCGCGTTCATCGACCCAGCGGAGGCGCGGAAGTGGGTCAGCGAGTACCGGGAGATTTTGAAGACCGAGTGCGTCCCCATCGGCCACAGCGTGAATCCCAACATCGCCATGGTGACGGGCTTCTCCTGCCATCCCGACGAGGCCGAGGCCCGGCGTCGTGGAGAGGACGGCTTCCGCTTCTTCGGCTATGGCCTGGGCCATCACTACATTTTCGGCTCCCACAAGCCGGGCCGAACCAACATCTGGGAGCGCTTCGAGCAGGCGCGCCCCGGTTTGCCCGAGGCGGGCTCGAGCCGGGGCATCGGCACGCCCCAGCAGCTGCGAGAGCACCTGCGAAGCTTCGAGGAGACGGGGGTCGATCAGGTTATCTTCATTCAGCAGAGCGGTCGCAACCGGCACGAGCACATCTGCGAGTCGCTGGAGCTCTTCGCTGCCGAGGTGATGCCCGAGTTCAAGGAGCGAGCCGACGAGCGCGAAAGACGGAAGCTGGAGGAGCTGGCGCCGCATATCGAGAAGGCGTTACAGCGCAAGCAGTGGATGCAGCCCCTCAAGGATGAAGAGATCCCCGAGATCCATGCGCTCGGCCGGCAGATCGTGGAGCAGCTCCCCGAGGAGGAGCAGCAAGCCACGTATCAGAGCGCGAGCGGTCTGGCCGTTCCCCTCAAGGACCCGGCGAAGCACTGAGCCGCCGTCGGACTGCGCTCCACACCAGAAGGCCGATACTAAGGGCGGCTGCGATCCCCGCTGGCACTCGGATGTACGCGTGGAGCGGAACGTCGTTCACGCTAACACCGGCAGCGAACACTCGGAGGCCGTACATGAGCGCCAGAAGGGCGAACGTGAAGGCCGTTGCCGCATAGCGAAACTCGCCTGTCCGATAGTACCTCCATACGAAGAAAGGCATATGCGTTGCAAACACGAACAGCAGCAGCTTGTCCATCCATTCGGGCATCGGGGCCGGGGGCGTCAGCTCAGCTGGTAGTCGGCCAGGTCCGGCGACTTCGTCCAGCGCCAGTAGTCCAGCAGGCGCCAGGGGGAGGTGGTGGTCACCCGGCCTTTGCTGTTCTTGTACCAGCTGTCCATGCCGGGGTGGGACCAGACCATGCGAGCCAGCGCCTCGTCGAGCCTCTGATTGTAGGCGTCGTGCACGTCTTGCTTGCAGTCCATGCTCGAGAAGGACCCCTCCAGCAGGGCCTTGAGGCAGCCCATGAGGTAGCGCACCTGGCACTCGGAGTGGAAGATGATGCTGCCGGCGTGCGCCAGGTTGGTAGCAGGGCCGTACAGGCAGAAGAGATTCGGGAAGCTCGGAACCGTGATTCCGAGATAGGCTCGGGGGTCGTCGCCCCATAGCTTACTCAGCTCGACGCCGTTACGGCCGATGATCTGCATCGGCCAGAGGAACTTGTTGGCGTGGAAGCCCGTCGCGAAGATGATCACGTCGACCGGATACTTCTTGCCGTTCTCGCACTCCACTCCTGCGGGAGTGATACGGGCGATCCCATTGGTCACGAGCTCCACGTTCTCGCGCGTGAGCGCGCTGAGCCAGCTGCCGTTGTCCTGCAGCATGCGCTTCCCGAAGGGCGGATACTGGGGGATCACCTTCGCCAGCAGCTCCGGGTCAGCACCGATCTGGCTCTTCATGTAGTTGGTGAAGATGATGCGCATGCCCTCGTTGAGCTCGTTGATTGAGCGCTCCGGGTGGGGCCATTCGGGGTCGATCACCAGCGACGGCAGCAGCCCATCAGACCCCGGCCAGAACAGGAGAAACCGGTACCAGCGCGCGTAATAGGGCAGGTGCTTCAGCAACCACTTTTTTCCCTCGCTGACGCGCGCATGGTAGTTGGGGTTGGGAACCATCCAGGCCGGCGAACGCTGAAACACGAACAGGCGGCCGGCTTCCTTTGCGACCTCCGGCACGAGCTGGAGCGCGCTGGCGCCGGAGCCGATGACGGCCACCCGCTTCCCCTCGAGGCGGTGCTCGGCTTCCCACTGGGCGGAGTGAAAGGCCGGTCCGGAAAACGACTCGAGTCCCTCGATCGCGGGAATCTTGGGCCGATTGAGCTGTCCCACGGCGCTGACGATCGCGTGGACGGTCAGGCTCTGCTCGCGTCCGTCCTTCGAGCGCACGCGCACGTTCCAATGTGAGGCTCGTTCGTCGAAGTGGGCCGACACGACCTCGGTGTTAAACCGGATGTGCGTGTCGACCCCGTATTTGCGGCTGCAGCGCTCGAAGTAATCTTTGAGCGTCTTCTGCTGCGAGAAGAACTCAGGCCAGTCATAGCTGGGCTCGAAGGAGTAGCAGTAGAAGTGATTCGCGATGTCGACACGGCAGCCGGGGTAGGTGTTTTCGAGCCAGGTCCCTCCAACCTCTTCGTTCTTCTCGATCACGGTATAGGGAATGCCTGCCTGCTCCAGGCGAACGGCCGCCAGCAGGCCGGACATGCCAGCGCCGATCACGAGCACCCGGAAGGCCTGCCGCCTCTCGGCCGGTATCCCATCCCAGTGAACATCTCGGGCGTCCTCCCCGTCCAGAGCCATCTCTTCCAGCATCATCGGGACATAGTCAGCGGGGACGGGCTCGCCCACGAGGAAGCTCATCATCTCGTGAACGATCTCGGGCGACGGGGCAGGGGGCGGCTTGCAGCCTCCATCCCGATAGGCCTTGAGGACCTCCAGGGCGTAGCTACGGACCTGGACCGTTTCCTCCTCCGACATGCGGCCCTGGACCTCACCCATGATGGCCTGCTTGGGCCGGATCGGACCCCGCAAGAGCCCGATGTCTCCCGTGATATGCACGAGCGACATCATGAGCGTGGGGATGCTGGCGCGCTCGAGCGCCTGCGCGATGTAGGCGTCGTCCTCGCGGATGGGAGCCACGGCGGGTTGCAGACGTCGGGTCACGGATCCCATCCTACCGCGCAGACTGCACAGGCGCCTATCCCCGAGAGGGTCCGACCGATCTTCTTTGACTTCCCGCCCCAGTGGCTGGTAGAGTCGATCTGCCAGAGCCAGTACGGAGCTTCCAGAACTCGATCCACGCGACAGTATTTCCAGATTCTGTACGCCAGCCTCCTGCCCCGCTAAGTGGACGCGGTCCAACAACAATCCAACGGGAAACCCTTGTGCGTATCCCAAAGCCCCGAACGGAGGAAGGATAATGCGAACACTATTGCTGGCATTGACT
>SMWZ01000193.1 GCA_004356455.1 Deltaproteobacteria bacterium | reverse complement strand
CGACTTACGACCGTTTCGGGCATGAGGCGTTCGTTGGCGCTGGCGGCGCCGATCCTTTCGCTGGTTTCGATCCCTTTTCGAGCTTCTCGGACCTCTTCAACGAGTTCTTTGGCGGCGATCTTTTCGGGCGCGGCCGCCGGGACGGGCGCAGCGGTCGACGCGGGGCGGACCTGCGCTACGACCTGGAGGTTGACTTCGACGTCGTAGCGCACGGCGCCGAGAAGACCATCCAGATCCCGAAGCATCGCACCTGTGTTGAGTGCAGTGGACTCGGCGGCGAGCGTGAGCCCTGCCCGCGCTGCGGGGGATATGGTCAGGTGCAACTACAGCAGGGTTTCTTTCGCATCAGCCGTACCTGTGACGGCTGTGGGGGCGTGGGCCAGAGGCTCAAGCGGGTGTGCTCCAGCTGTCGCGGTCGTGGCCGTGTCGAAACCGTGCAGAAGATGGGGGTGAAGATCCCCCCCGGCGTCGACACAGGAACGCGCCTGCGGCTATCCGGGGAGGGCGAAGCGGGCTTCGACGGGGGCCCCGCCGGGGACCTATACGTGGTGCTTAGGGTGCGTGACCATCCCCTGTTTCGGCGTGATGGATCCGACCTGCTCTGCGAGGTCCCGATCTCGATCGCGCAGGCTGCGCTCGGGTGTGATGTCGAGGTGCCGTGCCTCGACGGCAAGCAGTCACTGCACCTTCCAGCCGGCACCCAGTCGGGCGAGTTGATTCGCCTGCGCGGGAAGGCCTTGCCGCGCCTCGGAGGCGGGCCGCGTGGCGATCTGCTGGTGCAGATCTTCGTGGAGGTTCCCGCGAAGCTATCGCAGAAGCAGCGTGAGCTACTCGAGGAGTTCGCCCGCGTCTCCGGTGACGAGGTCAATCCGCGCCGGCGCAGCTTTCGCGACAAGCTGCGGGAGCTTATTGACTGATGCATGCGCATGGGGCGCGACTGCTCTGCTTGACTCTGCTTCTCGGCGCTTGTGCGCAACCACAGGTTCTGCGGAACGGCGTCCTGATGTCTTACGAGCGGGCAGCCGACGCCGATCTGCTCCGGGCGCACGAGTACATCGCCGCCGGCCAGCCCCAGCAGGCGCTCCCGGTACTGGAAGGCCTGGTGGTGGAGCTTGCGTCGAGCCGCCGCGCGGATGAGGCGCTCTTTCTGCTGGGAGAGGTCCGTGCAGGCCTGGGTGATGGTGAGCAGGCCGTGCTCGCCTGGCGCCGCCTGCTGGAGCGTCATCCCCGTAGTCGGCTGGCACCGGAGGCCCGATTGCAGGTGGCGCGCCTCTATCGTGATCTCGGCCGACCCGAAATCGGTCGCCGCATCCTGACCGAGGCGCGTTTCCAGCGGGCGGATGGCCCGCTACGGGTGGAGATGTATCGCTTGTTGGCGGATCTGGCGCGCGCCGCCGGAGACTATCCCGAGGCCGTCCGCGCTCTGGCGCATAGCTTGCGCGACGCGCGAGACGATGCCGAGATCTTCGAGATCGAGCTGGAGCTGGACGAGCTGATCGAAGACCGGCTACGCGATCAAGAGCTCGAAGAACTCGATGATCGAATCCCGCGGGGACCGATCTTTGATCAGGTACAGCTCGAGATCGCCCGACGTGCGATCCAGCGCGCGGAGTTCGATACTGCACTCAAGGCGCTGGCTAAACTTCCGCGGCGACTGCGTCCGCGTGACGGAGCTGAGCGCCTGCGTCTCGTGGGGCTGGCGGGGGCAGGGGCTCGGACGGTCATGCACACTCTGGGGCTCGCAGTCCCTCTCTCGGGTCCTTACGCCTCTTTTGGTGAATCGGTTCTGCGCGGTGCTACGCTCGCGCTCGGGATCTTCAGTGATCCACCCGGTCGCTATCGCGTGTTGGTGCGTGACACCGCTGGCGACCAGAAGCGGGGTGCCAAAGCGGTTCGAGAGCTCGCGGAGGAGGGCGTGAGGGCGATCATCGGGCCGATGCGTTCGGTCGTGGCGGCCAAAGCCGCGCCGGTCGCGGAGCGGGCCCACGTGCCGCTGCTCACGCTCGCGCCAAGCCAGGATCTCCACCTTCTGGGGGACTTTATTTTCCGGCTCGGCATAACCCCCTCGGATCAGGTCGACGTGTTGCTGGATTACGCCGTGGGCCGAAAGGGACATAGCCGGTTCGCGATCCTCTATCCCAAGGACGATTTCGGAACCACCTTTAAGAACCTGTTCTGGGACCAGGTGCAAGGGCTCGGTGCGACCGTGGTGGGTGTCGAGGGCTACGCGCCGGACGCGGTGGATCTACAGACTGAGATCCGGAAGCTCATCGGACTTCGCTACATTACCGACGAGGAGCGGGAGTTCCTCGACGAAAGGGAGCGATTGAGCAAAAGGCCCGCCGAGAACGAAGAACGGCTCACCGAGCTCTCGAGTATGGATCTTCCTCCCTATGTCGACTTCGATGCACTCTTCATCCCGGACGTGGCCGGAAAGGTCGGATTGATCCTTCCGCAGCTTCGTTTCTACGATATCCGGGACGTGACGTTCCTGGGGCCGAGTGACTGGAACGACGAGAAGCTCGTGGAAATCGCCGGGCGCGACGCTTCCGGCGTCGTGTTTGTGGCCGCTTTCTACCCCCAAAGCCAGAACCCGATGATCGTGGATTTTGTCTCGCGATTTCGTGCGGCTTTCGGAGAAGCCCCAGATCTTTTTGCAGCTCAAGGATACGATGCCGCTGTGATCCTGAGAACCCTGATTGACAGGGCGGGACAGATCTCGCGCGAGCAGCTGCGGCGCGATCTGCTGGTCGTCAAGGGGTTCCGCGGTGTGTCGGGCTTGACCGCGTTTGACGAGTCCGGCGGTACGCGTAAGGAGTTGCGTCTGCTTACCGTACACCGAGGCGCGATCCGCAGCCTCGACGAGCTTCCCTGAGTCAAGTTCCCCTCGCCTAGCGTCGATTTAATTCACTGAAGCCAGAGTGTAAAAGTGATTCCTTGCGGCCTGGGTGGGGGACGCGACTTGCACTTGGATGGAGAGACCTGTGGCCAACGACTCCCCCAGTTGCACATTTTCGATCCCCAGATCTCTCCCGCTTCTTCCGATTCGCGACGCCGTCGTCTTCCCATCTATGATCTTGCCGCTATTCGTCGGACGTGACGTATCGATTCACGCCGTCGAGGCCGCGGTTGAAGGCGATCGTCTGCTGGCGCTCGTTACCCAGAAGGATTCGGAAGTCGAAGAGCCAACCCCGGAAGATCTGTACAGCATTGGCACCGTTGGGATGATCCTGCGCCTCATGCGCCTGCCCGATGGAAGGATCAAGGTACTGGTCCAAGGTCTCTCCAAGATTCGAGTAATCAACTATCTGCGTACGGAGCCTCATATTGATGTAGAGATCGAAGAGATTCCGGACGAAACGCAGGAGGAGTGGAGTGTTGAGGTCGAGGCGCTGCTGCGCGCGGTGCGTGAGAAGGTGGAAGAGTTGCTTCCCCTCAAGCACCTCCCGCCGGAGATCATGTCGGTGGTGGCGAACGTTGATGATCCCGGTCAGGTTGCGGACATGATTGCGTCCAACCTGCGCCTGCGAGACGAAGAGGCGCAGGAGGTACTGGAGATTTGTGATCCGGTCCGCCGATTGCGAAAAATCGATACGGTATTAAGACGGGAGCTCGCCGTGTCGTCCGTGCAGGAGGAGATTCAGACCAGCGCGCGCGAGGAGATGAGTCGTTCACAGCGCGAGCAGTTCTTACGTGAGCAGCTGCGCGCGATCCAGAGCGAGCTCGGGGAGGCTGACGACAGGAACGCGGAGATTGAGGAGTTGCGCGCGCGCTTTGACGCGGCGGGGCTCAACGAGGAGGCACAGACGGAGGCCAATCGTCAGCTCGATCGGTTGGCGAGGATGCACCCCGATTCGTCGGAGACCCAGGTCATTCGCACGTACCTCGACTGGATGGTCGAGCTTCCCTGGGCGCACAGGTCGGAGGACAATCTCGATCTGGACCACGCACGCGAGGTCCTGGAACGCGACCATGCCTATCTGCATCGCGTCAAGGAGCGCATCCTCGAGTTTTTGGCCGTACACAAGCTTCGCGGTGAGGCGGGCAGCAAGGGCCCCATACTGTGTCTGGTCGGCCCCCCCGGCGTTGGCAAGACCTCACTCGGCCGCTCCATCGCCCAGGCCATGGGACGAAGCTTCGTACGCATGTCGCTGGGTGGGATTCGAGACGAGGCTGAGATCCGAGGACACCGCCGTACGTACGTGGGTGCCATGCCGGGTCGAATCCTGCAGGGCATGCGGCAGGCGGGAACGGGGAATCCAATCTTCATGCTCGACGAGATCGACAAGCTGGGCGCGGATTACCGCGGCGACCCAGCTTCGGCCATGCTCGAGGTGCTGGATCCCGAGCAGAACTCTCATTTCCGTGATCACTACCTGAACGTCCCCTACGACCTGTCGGGAACGCTGTTCGTGGCGACGGCTAATGTCGTGGACCCGATTCCACGCCCGCTGCTGGACCGCATGGAGCTGATTCGCCTCCCGGGCTACACGCCCGAAGAGAAGGAGGTCATTGCGCGTCGTTTCCTACTGCCACGCCAAATCGAGGAGTGCGGGTTGACCCAGGCCAAGGTCAAGGTCTCGCGTGCCGTGATCCGGGAAGTGATCACACGCTACACACAGGAGGCCGGCGTGCGTTCGCTCGAGCGGGAGATCGGCCGCATGCTGCGCAAGGTCGCCCGTCGGATCGCAGGCGGAGAGACGGATAGAGTATCGATCACGCTTCGGAATCTGCGTGGCCATCTGGGGCCCGCGCCAGTGCTGGATGAGGTGATCCCGCGTAATGAAGAGGTGGGAACCGCGCGTGGGCTGGCCTGGACCGAGACCGGTGGCGAGGTCCTTGTCGTCGAGGCCACCATGGTGCGGGGCCGGGGCCTGCTGCTGACCGGCCAGCTCGGCGACGTGATGAAGGAGTCGGGACAGGCGGCGCTCTCCTACGTACGCTCGCGGGGCGTCGAGCTGGGCGTGTCGGACGCACTGGCTCGGAACGAGATCCATCTCCACGTGCCGGCGGGGGCCACGCCCAAGGACGGCCCCTCAGCGGGTGTGACCATGGCCACCGCGATCGTCTCCCTCCTGACCGGCATTCCGGTGCGCTGCGATGTGGCCATGACCGGCGAGATCACCTTGCGCGGGCGCGTGCTTCCTGTTGGAGGCGTTCGTGAAAAGGCGCTCGCTGCGCTGCGACGGGGGATGTCGAACATGATTCTCCCGGAGGCGAACCGAGGGGACCTCGAGGAAATCCCACCGGAGCTGGCGCGCAAGCTCGAGTTCCACTTCGTACGTGGCATGGACGAGGTGCTGGCGCTAGCTCTGGCCGAGCCTCTGACGCCGCCGCGCCGCGCGCGAACCCCGTCCTCACGCGTGCGCCCCCCGATTCTCGCCAGCTAGCCCGGATATCTCACCCGGTGGCCTACTGCGGCCGCCCATTGCACGCCAGCTCGGCCCGTGCTCGACCTCGGCTCCTCAACTGGCCGGTTTAGCGGCGGGCAAGCCCGCCTGCCGGCACGGCACACGGCTGCGCGTGTGCCTCGGTATTGTCGCATCCATTTCCGGTGCCTCGGCCTGCGCGCGGCCCGATCTGACGCACACTTGGCGCCCTTGCTACGGCAACCTGGTGAGATCTCCAGGCTAAAACGGGCGCCGGCCGCTACGATTTGGCTCGTGGCTGGGCTGGATCTTCGGAAGCTCGGCGAGCTCGGGCTCATTGAGGTCTTGCGACGACGGGCGCGCGGGGCGCGTGGTGTGTGGCGGCTCGGAATCGGAGACGATGCCGCCGTGCTGCGCCCGCGCCCGGGTTACGATCTGGCGCTTACTACGGACACACTGGTGGAGGGGGTTCACTTCCGCTGGGAGACCACGGACGCGCCCTCGCTCGGACACAAGACGCTGGCCGTGAACCTCTCGGACCTGGGCGCCATGGGCGCCCGGCCGCTCGGCTTCCTGCTCGACCTGTGTTTGCCCGTGGATGCCTCGCCGGCTGCGCTCGCGGGAGCTGTGCGCGGCCTGCTCAGCGAGGCCCAGATCGCACGCTGTCCGCTTATCGGCGGGGATACCTCGTCGGGCCCGATCTGGGTGCTGAGCGTGACGGCGCTGGGCGAGCTGCCGCAGGGCTCGGCTCTGCGCCGGGACGGGGCACGACCCGGAGAGCGGCTGCTGGTGACGGGAACGCTCGGCGGCGCTGCACTCGGACTCGCGCTGCTCGAGCGCGGCCAGAGCACCGTGGCGGGAGCGCGTCCCTTCGTGCGGCGGCAGCTCCGTCCACGTCCTCCGTACCAGGCCGGGGCCCGGCTGCTGCGCAGCGGCAGCGCGACCGCCGCCATCGACATCTCAGATGGTCTGACCAGCGACCTGGCCCAGCTGCTGGCGGCAAGTGGCATGGGGGCTGACGTCCAGCTGGAACGCCTGCCGCTGGCGCGCGGGATGCGGTCGCTGTGCGAGCGGCTCGGGCTGGACGCCGAAAAGCTGGCTCTTCACGGCGGTGAGGACTACGAGCTGCTCTTCTGTTTAAGCCCGAACGCGCCATCGGCGGCCGTGTTGGCACGTCTCCTCAGATGTCGCGTAACTGAGCTAGGTGTCATTCGCGCGGGCCGGGGGGCGCGCTATCTCCGCGACGGCCAAACGATCGCCATCTCTCCCCAGGGCTTCGATCACTTCAAGCCTGTCTCCGTGTCTTCCGAAAAGTAGAGAGCCCTAGCTGGCGAAGCTGCGTCTCGGAAAGGAGTCCGTGCGCCTCGATCTCACCCATAGGTTCGTTCTCGGCCAGGTTGCCGTGGCAGTCGTGGCCGTAAGCCTCGCGCGGGCGATGCCCGGCTGGGGCATCCCTGACTGGGGTGCGCTGCCGCTAACGCTGTTCGTGTGCGTTGGGCTGGGCTGGCTGCTCTCGCGGCAGCTGACGCGGAACGTGCGCGTGCTGAGTGACTGCACCAACCGCATCAGCCAGGGTGATCTCACCGCCGAGGTGGAGCTGCCGAGCGGTCGGCACCTGACCGATGAGACGGTTGACCTGGCCCGCTCCGTCATCACGATGCTCGGAAACCTGCGGGAGCTCGTCGAGCATATCCAGAGCGCCGCGGACCAGGTGACGGGGTCATCGCTCGAGCTATCGCAGACCTCACACGATGTAAACCAGAAGAACGGCGAGATCGCGCACACAATGGAGGTCGTGGCCGAAGGAGCCGCGCGTCAGCTGCAAGACCTGGAGCGTACGTCCGCCAGCATCCGCGAGGTTGCTGAAGCCATCGGCGCCAACATCGAGGCAGCGGACGAGGCCTTCAGCTTTGTGGCCGAAGCCAGTCAGCGCGCGAGTTCCGGTGTCGAGATCTCTCAGCGATTGGTTGCGAAGATGCAGGTGCTCTTCGAGAAGGCCGACCAGACCGGCGAGCTGGTGCTCCGGTTCGACCAGAAGGTTCGTTCGATGCATCGCATCACCGAGATGATCACCAGCGTCGCAGACAAGACACATCTGCTCTCGCTCAATGCCTCGATCGAGGCGGCGCGTGCCGGGGACGCGGGACGCGGCTTCACCGTAGTGGCGGAGGAGATTCGGCTGCTGGCAGAAAGTGCATCGGGATCCGCCGAGCAGATCGCAGACCTGATGCGACAGCTCGAGGACGAATCCCAACGCATCTCGCAGGCCCTGCGCGAAATGGGCGAGGGCGTGGGTGGAGGTCGGGAGGATCTGGACAGCATTCAAGGTTCGCTGGAGCACATCCAGAACGCCGTTCAGGCGGCCTCGCAGCGCGCGCAGGACATCTCGCAGCAGGCCGGTGTCCGGGTCGGCCAGGCCGAGCAGATCGTGAACAAGTTCGAGGGTATCTCCAAGGTCGCGAGTGAGACCGTGGAGGCGACGGACGAGATGCGCTTGGGGTTGAGCGCCCAGACTTCCGGGATCGAGCAGATGGTGCGCCACGTGAGCCGTCTGCTCGACACATCGGTCGTGCTCGAGAAGGTCGCCCAGCGGTTTCGGGTAGCGAGGGGGGGTAACTGAGATGGCATCACCGTGGCTTCGCTTCAAGATCGGCGACAGTGCCTGCGCGATTCCGCTGCACGCGGTGGTCGAGGTGACGAGCGCGGGAACACCGCGGCTGATCCCGCTGGTCCCGCTGCGAGTGGGAGGAATTCTGAACGTACGCGGAGAGCCGCTACCCGTGGTGAACGGGGGTGTGGTTCTCAGCGATCAGCCGAGCGATATTCACCGGCACGTGCTCGTGCTCGAGCACGAGCACGCGCGCATCGGTATTCTGGTAGGGCATGTGTCGCGCATTGAGCGCACTATGCCTTCGACCCCAGCGGACGACGACGCAGCGATGAGCTGCGCGCACGTGCGCTGGGTCACTGATGGTGATGAGAGGTTGGGGCTGGTGGATCCAGAGGCTTTATTCCAACGGGCCACCGAGCTTCTGACGGAGCAGCGCCCACTGATGGGAGAGGAACCATGTCAAAGCGTGTTCTGATCACGGATGACGCCGCCTTCATGCGCGAGATGCTTCGCGAGATCATCTCGGAAGGCGGCTACGAGGTTGTGGCCGAAGCTGCGGATGGGGAGGAGGCCCTGGCACGCTTCCACGAGCACCATCCCGACGTCGTCACGCTCGATATCGTGATGCCGGGAAAGAGCGGACTCGAGGTTCTGCGCGAGCTCACGGCGCTGGAACCGAGCGCCTGTGTCGTGATGTGTAGCGCACTGGGGCAGGAGGCGCTGGTCATGGAAGCGCTCGAGGCCGGCGCCAAGGAGTACATCATAAAGCCCTTCAAGCCGGACCAGGTGTTGGGTGCGCTCAACGAGGCCTTGCAGAAGTCCGCAGACCGAAGCTGAGCGTGAACCTGGAGAAGTACAGACGACTTTTCGTAGACGAGGCAACGGACCACCTCGTCGAGATGTCCCGTGCGCTGACGGTGCTGGCGGAGGGCAGGCGCGCCGGGGAGCGTGCGGAGGCCGTCGATACGCTCTTTCGCATGACCCATTCGATCAAGGGCATGGCCGCGTCGCTCGACTACGACTCGGTCTCTTTACTGGCCCACCGCTTGGAGGATTGGCTGGAGCCGTTTCGGGGCGAGCCCTCCCTGCCCCGGGCCGGGCTGGGTCTGCTGTACGAGGCCGTACGCGCGCTGGAGGAGATGGTGGCGGTGGTCGATGAGACCGGGGCGACGCCGCCTGCGCGCGAGGATCTGTTAGCGCGGCTGGCTGAGCTGCTCATGCCGGGCGCGCCCGAGCGTCCGTCGCCGCCGCCGGAGCGAGCTGCCAGTGACCTGGCTCCACCTCCCCTGCCGCGCTCGGTGCGGGTGCGTACCGAGGCGATCGATCGCTTCCTGGCGGGCGTGGGGGAGCTGGTCCAGCGTCAGTCCTGCCTCGAAGCGCTTCATCGCAGTGCCCCATCCTGGGAGCTGCATCGTGAGTTCGGCGAAGCGCTGGACGGAATGGCGCGGGTGTTTCGAGCGCTCCGCCGCGACGTGCTCGACATTCGGGTCACCGCTGTACGACGCTTGTTCGAGCGGCTGCCGCGGGTCGCTGGCGAGCTGGCACAGAACCTGGGCAAGCGGGTGCGCGTGGAGCTGACGGGTGAGGAGGTCGAGGCCGATCGCGCGGTGCTGGACCATTTGGATGAGCCCCTGCTGCATCTCCTGCGCAACGCGGTGGACCATGGGCTGGAGCTGCCCGAGGAGCGGGAGGAGGCGTCCAAGAATCCCGTGGGACGAATTCGGCTGAGCGCGTCCAGCGCGGCCGGGCGTCTCCGCGTGCGTCTGGAGGAGGACGGGCGCGGCATCGACGTAGAGGCCGTTCGGCGGCGTGCGATCGAGCGGGGTCTGCTGCTGGAGGAGGTGGCCGAGGATCTTCCCCCCGAACGCATCTTTGAGTTCATCTTCGAGCCGGGCATCTCCACGCGTGAGGAGGTCACGGAGGTGTCCGGGCGGGGCGTGGGTCTGGATGCGGTCAAGCGGACGATCGAGGAGCTCGGTGGGAGCGTCCGGGTGCAGAGCGAACCCGGGTGCGGCACCGCGTTCGAGATCGAGCTGCCGTCGATGGTGGCCCTGCAGCGTGTGCTCGTGCTGGAGGTGGGTGGAGAGCGGGTGGCCATTCCCGTGGCGCCGATCGAGTCGGTCCTGGCGGTGGAAGAGGGCCACATCGAGCGTGCGGGCGGGGACGCGTTCTTCGACTACAAGGACGAGCCCATTCCGCTGCTCGATCTCGCCGAGAGGCTGCTGCTGGCTCCGCCGCCGCCGGGTCATCAGGGGAACGTGGTGCTGTTAGAGGCGCGCGGCTTCCGGCTGGGCCTGCGGGTCGACCGCGTCCTTTCGGACCTCGAGGTCTTCGTGCGCGAGGTTCCTCCTGCGCTGTCTCGAATCAAACCGCTGGGCGGCGTAGCGATCCTGCCCGACGGCGTTCCGGTGTTCTTGCTCGAGGTGGGAAGCCTCGTGGAAGACTTCGTATGAGCTACTCGGAGGAGCGTTGCCTGGAGTTCGCCAGCATTGGCGCCCACCAGGCGGCCATGGCGCTCGCGAAGATGTGCGGCAGCGCGCCCCGCGAGGAGCCCCCTCGATGCTGGTGGGTCGAGGTCTCGGGCCTGATGGAGAGCGTTGAAGATATCCAGGACGGGGGTGCCGTGATCTTCGTGGATCTGACCGGCGCCGTGACGGGCCAGGCCGGGCTTCTGCTCTCGCGCGCGGTGGTGGACGAGATCCTGCTGCGCCTGGTGGGCTCCGATCCGCTGGCCGCGATCGATGAGCGCGGCCGCTCGGCCCTTTCCGAGACCGGCAACATTGCCCTCTCTGCCGTGGCGAGCGCGCTCGGGGAGCTGCAGGCAGGCATCGTGATGCCCACCGTCCCGCGTCTGTGTCTGGATGTGAGCCAGCTGTTGGAGCGCGGCCAGCTACGACCCCCTTCGAGCACGGCCCGCGTCTACGTGGCCGAGACCACGCTCGAGGATCACCGGCTCAAGCTGCGCCTGCTGCTGATTCCGATAGGCTGACGGCGCACTCGTCCCCGAGCGGCCCGCACTGTACGCTGGTGTGATGAACCGGTCGCGGCTGCATGAGCTGCTCGCAGATTTCGAGCGCGGGGACCTCTCCCGAGAGGCGCTGGTGGAGGAGCTCGCTTGTTTGCCGTTTCGGGAGCTGCCGGAGGCGCGGATCGATACGCACCGTGGGCTGCGGCAAGGCTTGCCCGAGGTCGTGCTGGGGCAGGGGAAGACGCCCGTGCAGCTCGTGTGCATCGCGCGCGCGCTGCTGCAGGAGGACGGTGAGGTCCTGGTGACGCGGGTGGAGCCGGAGGCGGCCGCGCGCGTGCGCGAGGACCTGCCCGAGTTGACCTACCACGCCCAGGCGCGCGTGCTGAGCTTGCGCAAGGTTTCGGCCGCCCGGGCGACTCGGGGGACGATCGTGGTGGTGACGGCCGGGACGGCCGATGTCCCCGTGGCGGAGGAGGCGGCCCTGACCGCGGAGCATTACGGCAACAAGGTGGAGCGGCTCTACGACGTGGGCGTGGCGGGCCTGCAGCGCCTGCTGGCCTCGCTGGACCTGCTGCGCTCGGCCCAGGTGCTGATCGTAGTCGCTGGGATGGAAGGGGCGCTCCCGTCTGTGGTCGGGGGGCTGGTTGAGCGTCCCGTGGTGGCCGTGCCCACGAGCGTTGGCTACGGCGCGTCGCTTCAGGGCATCAGTGCCCTGCTTGGCATGCTGAACTCGTGCAGCCCGAACGTAACGGTGGTGAACATTGACAACGGCTTCGGCGCGGCCTTCGTCGCGTCGCTGATCAATCGTGAGTAAGAGGCGGAGAGTGCGCGGCGGCGTCCTTCACCTGGACTGCTTTTCCGGTGTGAGCGGGAACATGTTGCTGGGATCGCTGCTGAACCTGGGTGTACCCGCTAAGGTCGTGCGCAGCGCGCTGGAGTCGCTCGGGATAGAGGATCTACGCATGAACGTGTCGAGCGTGACGCGGGGACCGATCTCTGCCGCGTACGTCTCGTTCGCGGGCCCCGCCCGCAGCCCGGTGGAGCGTGGGTTCGCAAGCATCCGGGCACTGCTCGAGCCCGGCTCCGCTGACGATCCGGTGCGGGCGAGAGCCCTGCGTGTCTTCACGCGTCTGGCCGAGGCCGAGGGTCGCGTGCATGGGATCGCCCCCGAAGAGGTGCACTTCCACGAGGTCGGCGCGCTGGATGCGATTGGCGACATCGTGGGCGTGTGCGCGGCCCTGGAGCACCTGGGCGCGAGTCGCATTAGTGCCTCGCCCCTGCCTCTGGGCCAGGGCACGGTCGAGACCCGGCACGGACGCCTTCCGCTGCCCGCACCCGCGACCCTGGAGCTGCTGGGCGGGATACCGACCTACCCGGCGGACGTCGCCTGGGAGACGGTGACGCCGACCGGTGCCGCCCTGGTGGCCGAGTGGGTCGATGCCTTCGGGCCCATGCCCCCGCTCGTGCCCAGGCGGCAGGGTTTCGGTGCGGGGGAGGATCGCGCTGGCCCACTCCCCAACGTGCTGCGCGGAGTGTTGGGGAGCTCGAGCCCTGTCCTCGAGGGGGACGTGGTGACGGTGCTGGAGACCAATCTGGATGACACCAACCCCGAGCAGCTGCCGTATCTGATCGAGGAGCTGATGGCGGATGGCGCGCTCGATGTTTCGCTGTCGCCGCTCAGCATGAAGAAGGGTCGTCCCGGACAGCTGCTGCGGGTGATTGCGCAGCCGGCGGACCGGGACCGTCTGGCCCAGCGCATCCTGCTGGAGTCGAGCGCGACTGGTGTGCGGCTCCAGGATATGCCGCGCCTGAAGCTGGCGCGGCGTGCGGCTCAGGTGGACACGCCCTTTGGCCGCATCGACGTCAAGGTGATGCAGCTACCTGACGGGGGTCGGCGGGCCACGCCCGAGTACGAGGCCTGTGCTCGCGCCTCCCGCCAGCACGGGGTGGCGCTTCAGCGCGTCTACCGCGAGGCGCAACGAGCGGCCGAGGACGAGTTCGAATGAGCGTCGACCCTGGTCCCTTCCGGCTGGGAGACGTGGGGGGGACCGGCCCCGCCGTGCTCTGTGTAGATGGCCTCACCGGGACCCCCTACGAGGTGCGGCCGCCGGCGGAGCTGCTGGCGCGCCACGGCTTCGCGTGTTTGGGTCCGCTACTGCCGGGACACGGGCAGACGCCACAGGCGCTGGCCCGGATACCGCGCGCGCTGGCTCGATGCCGTGCTGCGCGCGCACGCGGAGCTGGCCTCGACACATGAGCGTGTTTACCTGCTCGGGCTCTCTCTGGGAGGAGTGCTAGCGCTGGCGGTGGCCGCGCGGCGCTCGGTCGCGGGCGCGGTGCTCATGGCCACGCCCCTCGAGCTCCGGTGGTGGGTCCGCTGGCTGCTCCCCCTACTCGAGCCCCTGGTTCGTCTTGTTCCGAAGAGTCCGGCCATTCGCGACCCGGAGGCCCGCTCCAGGCATCCCGGCTACCGGAGCCTGCCCCTGGCCGCGGTGCGCGAGATGATCCGGCTGCAGCGGGAGGTGGGTGCTCAGCTGTCCCGTGTTACGACCCCGCTCCAGCTGAGCTACAGCCGGCGCGACCCCACGGTCCGGGTCTCGGACGCCGAACGCATTCTCCGCGGGGTCTCTTCGGCCCGGCGGCAGGTTCGCTACCTCTCGCGCTCCGCGCATGGGGTCACCGTGGATCTGGAGGGACGCGAGGTTGCGTGTGTCAAGCCCTCGACTTCCTGTCCGAACTCGAGGCCCGGGCGGCCGGTTGACGGGTCCGGGTAGGGAACCCTAGGATCTGGCCCGATTTAGCGGCGCCCCTGCGGGCGCGAAGGGGTTACATGGCCGATCTTCCTGGAGCAGCAGTCAAACGTTTGCTTACTAAACACGGGGGTGACCTTCGTACCTCCGCCTCCGCAATCCAGCTGGCCGTGGCAGCGGCTGAGGACTACATCGCGAGGCTGGGGCAGGAGGCGGGTACACTGGCGCAGAAGGAGCGGCGGAAGACCATCATGGACTCCGACATCCAGCGCGCCAAGGAGCTGCTCCGCTAGCGGCTGGCCCTGTGGGCTGCCTCGGCGAGACCAGCCGCAGGCGGGCTAGTGCTTGAGTGGGTCGTCCTTCCCGGCGGCCTGGTGTACCAGCTGTTCGATGAAGCGGATCCAGTCGGGTTCGTGATCGTCCAGGAACCGGAGTACGCGGATGCCTGCGTGCAGGTTCGCCTCCCCCGGGATCGCATCGAGATAGATCACCTGCCCCTCGACCGACACCCCAGTGGTGCTGCCGGGGAGCGCGATGCGGTAGCGCTCGACCGTGCCCGGGGCGAGATCGCGGCTTGCCACCAGCCCAAATCCGCCGCGGGCCACCTGGTCGGTGATCTCGGTGGCCGCGGCGTTCCCGGTTCCGTAGTGGACCGGAATGCGCGCCGCGAAGCGCTCGAAGCGGCGTAGGTTCGTGCGCTCGAGAAGCTCGGACAGGCGGGCTTCGATCTCCGACCAGGAGAGCGGCTTGCGGAAGTATCCGACCGCGCCGGCGGCGATGGCCTCCCGCTTCTGTAGGTCGCTGATGCGTTCGTCCATCAGCACGATGGGTAGGTTCTCCACGCCGGGAAGCTCACGCACGAGGGCCGTGAACTCGAGGCCGTCGCCTCGCGGCATGCGGGCCGCCGCCAGCACCAGGTCGTAGCTGTGCGAGCGGAAGGCAGCGAGCGCGCGCTCCGGAGTCTGAAAGGCGTCGAGCTCGAAGCCCCGGGATCCGAGCAACGACTCCGCCGCGCTTAGCACCTTGCGGTCGCGATCGACGATGAGCACGCGCCGCACCAGGCCCGGCCGCTGAGGGGGTCGGGGCGCCTCCTCGGGGGCGGGGGAGCTGCGTATCTCTTTGCAGCGTCTGGCTAGCCGCTGCATCGTCTCCCCCAGGTCCCGCTCCAGATCCGTGCTGTGCTCCAGGTGGGTGCGCGGCCGATGGCTGCGCTCGCCAGGCGAATTCAGCGAGATTCCCGCCAGCGGGCCGCTACTGGGGAGCTGGATCGAGGTGCGGGACTGCACCCGAGCGGCGGGTCCCTCCACCCCCGTCAGGGGCAGCAGCAGCTGCGTTCCCTTCGCGGCCAGCTGCACATCGGCGCCCAGCCCCTGGAGCCACTCCCGGGCCGACTGGAGCTGCCTCAGCCGCAGCGCCCAGCTCCGCCGTAGCGCCGACTCCACCTGCGAGACGGATTCACAGCGCGAGACGTCCACGGCGGGAATGTGGAAGAACGGCGAAGGTTGGAAGAACTTGAGCCGCTTGTGACCCAACGTGTAGAAGCGGGCACTCTCTGAGCGAAAGGACCCGTTCAGGGTCTCGAACGGCGTCGTCGAGAGCGGAAGCTCGCCCTGCGCTGATGACTGTTGGGAGTCCGGACCGAGATCCAGGCCCATCTCGCGCAGGCGTTCTACCAGGAAAAGCGTATTTCGCGCGTTATGGGACACCGGGGACGCGCCTTCCTCCAGAGAGAGATGCCTCGCAAACGTGATCGGCGCCGCTCGCCCGTGGCTGAAGGCAAGAAAAGAAAGCGGCCTCGGACTTGTCCGAGGCCGCTCTTGTCTTTGGACCTGTGTCGGCGGAGTGCCTACATGCCGGGCATGCCGCCCGACATGCCCGGGGACTCCTTGTCCTCGGGCTTCTCCGCGATCAGGGCGTTGGTCGTGAGCAGCAGTCCCGCCACGCTAGCGGCGTTCCGCAAGGCGGTTCGCACCACCTTCGTGGGATCGATCACGCCGGCCTTGACCAAGTCCTCGAAGACCTCCGCGGCGGCGTTGAAGCCGAACGCCCCTGTGCCGCCGCGAACCTTCTCGACGATGAGTGAGCCTTCCTGACCCGCGTTGGCGGCGATCATGCGCAGTGGCTCTTCGATGGCGCGGCGTACGATGTTGATCCCCACCTGCTGCTCGTCATTGGTGGTCTTGGCGTTGTCGAGCGCGGACTGTGCGCGAATCAGTGCGACACCCCCGCCCGGCACGACGCCCTCCTCGACTGCGGCGCGGGTGGCGTGGAGTGCGTCCTCTACGCGCGCCTTCTTCTCCTTCATCTCGGTCTCGGTCGCGGCCCCCACCTTGATGACCGCGACGCCTCCGGCGAGCTTGGCCAGGCGCTCCTGGAGCTTCTCCTTGTCGTAGTCGGAGGTCGTCTTCTCGATCTGGCTTCGAATTTCGTTGCAGCGTGCGTCGATATCCTTCTTGCTGCCGGCGCCGCCCACGAGCGTGGTGTTGTCCTTGTCGATCACCACCCGGGTCGAGTTGCCGAGATCGTTGAGCGT
>SMWZ01000192.1 GCA_004356455.1 Deltaproteobacteria bacterium | reverse complement strand
TTCGCGGCGCGCTCGAAATCGAGCTCCTCGACCGCCACCTTCATCTCGCGACGCAGTGCCTTCACCTGCTTCGGGATCTCCTCCACGGGGATCTCGCCCTCGGCCACCAGAGCCGCCGTGCTGTAGTCCGCCTCGTACAGGCTCGCGCGCAGGCTCGAGATCTGGCTTTCCACCGTCTTGGGGGTGATCCCATGCTCGCGGTTGTACACCTCCTGGAGCTCCCGCCGCCGCCGCGTCTCCTGCACCGCGTTGCGCAGCGAGTCCGTCTCGCGGTCGGCGTAGAGGATCACCTTGCCGCGCACGTTCCGCGACGCGCGACCGATAGTCTGGATCAACGAGCGCATGGAGCGCAGGAACCCCTCCTTGTCGGCATCCAGGATAGCGACGAGCGAGACCTCGGGCAGGTCCAAGCCCTCGCGCAACAGGTTGATGCCGACCAGAATGTCGAAGGCTCCCTCACGCAGCTCGCGCAGGATCTCCGTGCGCTCGATAGTCTTGATCTCCGAATGCAGGTAGCGAACGCGGAACCCCAGCTCTTCGTAGTAGGTGGTCAGCTCCTCCGCCATGCGCTTGGTCAGCGTCGTCACCAGCACACGGTCGCCCCACTCGATGCGCTGCCGCAGCTCGCTGATCAGATCCTCGACCTGGTTGGCCGCCGGGCGCACCTCCACCTCCGGATCCATCAGCCCGGTAGGCCGGATGATCTGCTCTGCCACCACACCCTTGCACTGCTCGAGCTCGTAATCGCCGGGTGTGGCGGAGACATAGATCAGCTGGGGCACCTGCTTCTCCCACTCGTCGAAGCGCAGCGGACGGTTGTCCAACGCGGACTCCAGGCGGAACCCGAACTCGACCAAAGTCTCCTTGCGCCGGCGATCGCCGCGGTACATACCGCCGAGCTGGGGCACGGTGACATGGCTCTCATCAACGAAGACGAGGAAATCGTCGGGGAAGTAGTGCAGAAGCGTAGACGGCGTCTCGCCCTCCCCTCGTCCGTCCAGCCAGCGCGAGTAGTTCTCGACGCCGTGGCAGAAGCCCATCTCGGAGAGCAGCTCCAGATCGTACATCGTGCGCTGCTCGATTCGTTGGGCCTCCAGCAGCTTGTCCCGTTTGCGGAAGGACTGAATCCGTTCGCGCAGCTCGTCCCGGATTCCCTCGATCGCCACTCGGAGACGTTCCTCGGTCGACACATAATGGCTGTTCGGGAAGATGACCGTATAGCGGGGACGTTGAACGATGCGCCCCCGCAGCGGATCCACCTCACTGATCGACTCCACCTGGTCGCCGAAGAACTCGATCCGAAGCGCACGCTCGTCCTCATAGGCCGGGAAGACCTCCACCACGTCCCCCCGCACGCGGAACGTACCACGGTGGAAGTCGTAGTCGTTGCGGGTGTAGAGCATGGAGACGAGCTTCTTGAGGAAGTCCTGGCGGTTCAAGGTCATGCCGCGCTCGACGAACGCGTGCATGTCTCCGTAGCTCTCCGGCGATCCCAGCCCGTAGATGCAGGACACGCTCGCCACCACGATTACATCGCGGCGGGAGAGCACGGAGCGAGTAGCGGAATGGCGCAGCTTGTCGATCTCGTCGTTGACCGTGGCGTCTTTCTCGATGTACGTATCGGTCGTGGGGAGATACGCCTCGGGCTGGTAATAGTCGTAGTAGGAGACAAAGTACTCCACCGCGTTGTGCGGAAAGAGCTTGCGGAACTCTCCGTAGAGTTGGGCGGCGAGCGTCTTGTTCGGAGCCACCACCAGCGTCGGCCGGCCAATCTTCTCGATCACCCAGGACATGGTCGCGGTCTTCCCGCTGCCCGTGATCCCAAGCAAGGTCTGCTGCCGCTGACCCTGCCGCACGCCCTCCACCAGCTGCTCGATCGCGGCCGGCTGGTCCCCCTTGGGGGTGTACTCGCTCACGACCTTGAAGTCAGGCACGTCGCCAGCGCGTCCCTTCCACCGTGTCCTCGAGTATGATCCCCTCCGCCTCGAGCTCTTCCCGGATGCGATCCGAGGCCGCGAAGTCGCGTGCCCGGCGCGCCTCCTCGCGCTGCCGGATCAGGTCCTCGATGCGAGCGTTGAGCTCGGGCGCCGCGATCCGCGCCTCTGCCAGGCCGAGGCCCAGGACCTCGTCGAACTCGTGCAGCAGCGTACGTTTCTCCACGCCGCCGAGCTGCCGGCTGCGCACCACCTCCCACAGTACGGCCAGAGCCTGGGGCGCATTGAGATCGTCGTTGATCACCTCTCGGAAGCGCTTGCGGAACCCCGGCACCTGACTCACCCCGGCGCTGTCCTGCGCTAGCTCGAGCTCCAGCGCGTGGCGTACGAGCCGGCTGTAGGCTGTCTGCGCGCGCTCGAGCGCCTCATCCGTGAAGCTCATCTGCTGCCGATAGTGTGCGCCAAGTACGAAGAGTCGATACGCGAGGGGATCGATCCCCCGGCCCTCGACCTGATCAAGGGTCATCCCGGTCCCCTTGGACTTCGCCATTTTCCCTTCCTCGAACATGAGCCAGGCGCCGTGCATCCAAAAGCGCACCCAGGGACGAACCTCGAGAGCGTTCTCGGCCTGGGCGATCTCGTTCGTATGGTGGACCGGAACGTGATCCACGCCGCCCGTGTGGATGTCGAAGGGAGCACCCAGATACTTGGAACTCATCGCCGAGCACTCCAGATGCCAGCCGGGGAAGCCCCGGCCCCAGGGGCTGTCCCACTCCATCTGACGCCGCGTATCGTCCTTGGGGGAGAGCTTCCAGAGCGCGAAATCCACCGGGCTGCGTTTCGCCGCTGCTCCTTCGATGCGCTCCTGAACCTGCTGCGCCTTCAGGTTCAGCCGGGCGAGCTCGCCGTAATGGGGGTCCTTCGAGGTGTCGAAGTAGACACCATCATCGATGCGGTAGGTCAAGCCCTTTTGCTCGAGGGTCGCGACCATCTCGATCTGCTCCGGAATATGCTCGGTTGCCTTGCACCACACGTCGGGCGGCAGCACGTTCAGCTTCTCGAGATCCCGCTTGAAGACCTGGGTCCACTTGTCCGCGATGTCCCACGCCGAGAGCCCCTCCTTTCGGGCCGCCAGCTCCATCTTGTCCTCGCCCAAGTCGGCATCGTCGGTCAGGTGACCCACGTCGGTGATGTTGATCACGTGGCGGACCTCGAACCCGCTGAAGCGCAGCGCGCGCTTGAGCAAGTCGGCAAAGAGGTACGCTCGGAGGTTGCCAAGATGCTGCTGCGCGTACACCGTCGGGCCACAGGAGTAGACACGCGCGACCTTGCCATCGAGCGGCTCGAAGCGCTCCTTGCTTCGACTCAGGGTGTTGTAAAGGCAGAGTTCGCTCACACACTTCTCCGCACGAGCACCACCGCCTGAGCCGCGATCCCCTCGCCCCGGCCGATGGCTCCCAGCCGGTCGGTGCTCTTGAGCTTCACGTTCACGCGCGCAGGGTCCACTCGCAACATGCCCACCAGTCCCTTCTCGATTGCCCCGCGAAAGGGAGCCAGCCGGGGCTCCTGAGCGATGAGCGTGGCGTCCACGTTCTCGATCACGAAGCCCGCTGCGTCCACCTTCAGCAGGACCCGTCCCAGCAGCTCAGAGCCCGATACGTCGCGCCAGGCCGGGTCCGCGGACGGAAACTCGCTCCCCAGGTCACCGGAGCCGATCGCTCCCAAGAGCGCATCGCCAACGGCGTGTGCCAGCACATCGGCATCGGAGTGCCCCTCCAGGCCGCGCCCGTGCGGAATCTCGACGCCGCCCAGCAGCAGGCGCCGGCCCGTCACGAGGCGGTGCACATCGAAGCCCTGCCCCACTCTCAACGGCTCGTTCCTCTCGCCGCCAGCACTGCCTCAGCCCGTGCCAGATCGGCTGCGTGCGTGATCTTGAAGTTCTCGGCACGCCCGGGACAGGTTCGCACCCGCACCCCAAGCCGCTCCACCAGTCCGGCACAGTCCGTACCCGTGAAGCCCTCTCGCTCCGCCTTCTCCAGCGCCTCTCTCAGCACCGTCAGGCGGAAGGCCTGGGGCGTCTGGGCAAAGCCGAGACGGGTTCGATCCACGGTCCCCTTCACCCGCTCGCCCTCGACCTCCTTGATCGTGTCTCCGATCGGGACCAGGGGCAGCGCGGCCCCCGTAGCCCGAGCGGCCGCCAGCACAGCCTCGGCGTCAGCCGGCTCCACCAATGCGCGAGCCGCATCGTGCACCAGCACCCAGCCAAGATCGGAGAGCTGTCGCTCGGCCGCGTCGAGCCCGTGCCTCAGGGAGGCCTGGCGCGTGGCGCCGCCAACGACGCTCTCGAGCAGGCTCGCAGGCCCCCGGAACTGGCGCCGGAGGTCAGCGACGGCTGCCTGCCCCGACAGCGGCACCACGGGGAGCACCGCATCGATGCCGCGCGCCCGCGCCAGAGCGCTCACACTCCAGTCGAGCAGCGTCCGGCCGTCGACACGCACGAGGGCCTTGGGAACCGACTGCCCGAGGCGAGTCCCCTGCCCAGCCGCGAGCACGAGGGCAACTACCGTCATCGACGCCAATATAGCGGGCGCAGCATAGCGCCGGAGAGGCTATCGGAAACTCGCCTTCAGTTCCGCCTCAACGCGATCCGCAGCGACTTTCTGGGCAGCCGCAAGCTCGTGAACCAGGAGCGAGCGAGCGCTGTCGAGCACCTTGCGTTCTCCGAACGAGAGCTCCTTCTCACGCTGGAGCCGAAGCAGGTCGCGCAGTACCTCGGCAATGTCGAAGACCGATCCGCTTCTCAGCTTGTCCCGGTAGTCGCGGAACTGCCGGCTCCAGGTGAGCCCGCCTCGGCGACGGGGGGCGGGCCGGGTGCGAAGGATCTCCCAGATGCGTGCCGCTTCCTTGCGTCCCATCACGCGACGCAGCCCCACGTCCTCCGCTTTCTCCCGCGGGATGAGAATTCGGGAGTCGTCTTCCAGCATCCGCAGCACGAGGAACTGCCTTCTCTGACCGGCGATCTCCTGCCGGCGCAGCTCCTCGATACGTACCACACCGTGGCCGGGGTAGACCGCAAGCTCCCCGACCCTCCCTTCCCACTTCTTGCGCCGAGTCCGTACCTTCTTCCCGGGAAGCTCCAACATGATGTGCAACATCGTACCATGGCTGCACAGCATGCGAGCGCTCCCGAGGAGTCTGCCGGCGCGAAAGACGGCTTGAAAACTTGCTCAACGAGGAAATAGAATACTGACTGTCTAGTCAGTGGGCTGGACGAGGAGCTCATTCAGCTGACCTAAGAGCGCAGGGGGTCTTGTGAGCGTTTCCCGACCCGCACGGACCAAAGAGGCCGTGGTCAAAGACTTCCGCACGAGCGAGATCCTCGATGCGGCGCGGCGCGTCATCGCCGACGTCGGCTATGCCGACGCCTCGATGGAGCGGATCGCCCAGAAAGCCGGTGTGTCCAAGGGCACCCTCTATCTCTACTTCGAGAACAAGGAGACCTTGCTCGTGCGGACCTTCGAGGACGGTCTGGGGGAGCTCATCGCTCGAGCGCGAAGCGCTACGCAGCGCGCGCGCGGCGCCACCGCCAAACTACGAGAGATCGTCCGCACAGGCCTCGAGCATTCCGCCGAGAGTCAGACCCTGTTTCACGCCATCCGCGAGCATTCCCCCCTCGGGTCGAACGACACGCTGCTGCTTAGGACCGCGCTGCAACGACAGGTGGAGGGCTATCTCGGGTTCGTCGAAAACCTGATCGAGCGTGGAATTCGCGCGCGTCAGCTACGCAGGGTCGACAGCCGGCGGGCGGCGCGTTTCCTGATGGAGCTGATTCGCGGTGCCAGCATCGCACGCTTGCACGACCCCATGCCGCCCAGCCTGGACGAGGATGTAGACACCACGCTCGACTTCTTTTTGCACGGCGCAGGCGCAGGAGAGAACAGATGATCC
>SMWZ01000026.1 GCA_004356455.1 Deltaproteobacteria bacterium | reverse complement strand
CGCACCCACCAGCTTGAATCCCAGCTCCTGCACGCGGGCGAGCAGCCCGTCGATGTCCCAGGCCGCATCCACCAGGACCATCTCCCGACTCGAGCGCGACCCCACCAGATAAACGAAGTTCGCCATCGGGCCACAGGCGCGTTGCTCGATGTAGAGATCGTCGTTCGCTGCCACGTTTTGATCTCCAGAACTCATATTAGGGACTTTGGTCTGCGGGCTCGCAGGCGCCCGGATGGAGTGGACAGGGGTCCGTGATGTCCGCGATGCCGTCGCCGTCGGCATCGGGATCGTCCGAGTCAAGCACCCCGTCGCCGTCGAAGTCCGTGCCCAACGCACGGGCCAGGTTGATGCGTCCGGCCCCGAAGAGCGCGCTGCGACCCTCCACATACGGGGACAACCCGGGATGCACGCGATCGGCGCTGCGCGCGAGGAGCTCGCGAACCTGAGCGGGTGAGCGCGTTGGATCTTGAGCGAAGAGCAACGCGGCCGCCCCCGCGACCTCGCCGATGGCGTTGGAGGTGTACACTTCCGAGCGACCGTTCGCGCCCGGAGCCGCGAAGTCGATATCCGGCTGCGGTCCGCGCTTTGGTCGGTCGTCGGGACCCGTTGCCTGCACGCTCACCACGTACGGGTCGCACGCAGGCCACTGGCCGGGCAGCCCACCGATAATGAGCGCGCGCTGGCTGATCATCTCGAACGTGAGGTGAAGTGGGATCCGTTCGAGGTCGAGGCAGCTTGCGCTGGAGGAGCTCCACGGCATGAAGATCACGCGGGCCCCCTTGTCCGCCGCGTAGTTGAGTGCGCGCTGCAGCGGTTCGACCCGGATTCTGCCCTGGGAATCGCCGATCTTGAGGATCATCAGCCGCGCTCCGGGGGCGATGCCGGCAACCGAGTGCCCGTCGTGTGGAGCGACGGCGATCTCGGCCACCGCCCGATCGTGGCCGGCCCGAAAGGATGGGTCGGGATCGTGCTCGAAGAAGTCGTAGCCGAAGACATCGTCGACCAGCCCGTTCTCGTCATCGTCCCGCTGGTTGCCCGGGATCTCCCCGGGGTTCCTCCACAGCACGGGCTCGAGTCCGCTGTCCTGGAGGCTGACTCCCTGTCCGATCAGGGCCAGCAAAACGCCCTGCCCCGTGTGGCCGGCCGCAAACGCCTCTACGGCATCGATATCCGCGTCGGGGGTCCCGCGCTCTGCGGAGAGGGGCCGGATGGGCTGGCCGGTGTTCTCCAGATCCCACTGCCAGCGGAAGCCAGGGTCGCTGGGCCGCTCGAACCCAGCGTCGGCGGCCTCGACGGAGCTGGCCAGCAGCAGGGCTAGTACGCAAGCCGCTCGCTGCATTCAGCAGCTCACGGGCTAGCCCATGATCCCGAAGAGGATCAGCAGTGGGAAGCCCAAAGCGATGGCGGCGACCAGTACCGCACGCTCGGTTGACGTCTCGAACACCTGGCGCGTGGCCAGCACCAGGGACCCCAGGTAGAGCAGGGCGCCGGCCCAGCTGAAGAGCACTCCCAGGAAGGGCAGGCTGGCCCCGATCAAGAGGCCGTACCAGACGTATGCGAAGCCCAGACAGGAGAGCAGGCGCGGGAACTCGGCCTTCACACCCAGCAGCAGCACCCCGACGCCCCAAACCAGTGCGCTCACGAGGGCCCAGAGCAATATGGCCACGGCGATACCGAGAAAGAACGCCGCCAGGGACCCCTGGCCGAGTCCCGCCAGGACGGCGGTTGCGATGACCGCCACGAAAGCCTGAGGGATCGCGTGCGGGTCAGCCTGGATCTCCCGGTAGACCGCCGGGTCGAAGCGGAGGACCGCCAGCACACGCGAGAGGAACTGCCCTTTGGGGTGCAAGAAGTCGGCGAAGACACTGGAACGAGACGTATTTTCGGGCTCGGCCACGGTGGGTGACTCTACCCCACGTCCGGCAGGGGGCCAGCCCGGAACTCACACGGAAGGCCGCGGAGGGCCGGGCTCAAAGACCGCCGAGGGCCTTCTGCACAAACCCATCCACCGTCGTCAGGGCCTCCTCCAGCACCTCTTCCGGGGTGCGGGTGGTGCGCTTGATCAGGCCGAAGCTGTGATCTGCGTCTTGAACGACGTGCAGGCTGGTGGGAGCACCGATACGCCGAAGCAGCGTTTCGAGCCGGTCGATCCGGCAGTAGGGATCGCGGGAGCCCTGCACGAAGTGCACCGGGCAGATGATGCGGAACAGCGAATCCGCCTTCTGCTGGTTGGGCTTTCCCGACGGGTGGAGGGGAAAGCCGAGGCAGACCACGCCGTCCGCCGTCTGGCCGGTGGCTACGATCTGTGTGGCAACGCGCGCGCCGAGGCCCATGCCTCCGAAGAAGAGCCGCGCGGGGGCGATCTGGGGATCTCGCAGCAGGCTCGTGACCGCGGCTCGGAACGCTCTCTCCAGCAAGGGCGTCGGATCCGGGCGCTTCTTGCGCTGCTCGGCGAACGGAAAATTGAAGCGCAACGTCAGATAGCCGCGCTGGACCAAGCGCAGGTGCAGCGTGGAGAGAAAAGGCTGATCCATGTTACTGCCGGCGTCGTGCCCGAGCACGATCCCGACGCGGTGCCCGCTCGGCCACCATGCGGGGATCCCGATGTGGCCGGAGACCGAAATCTCCGGCGCCACGAGGATCTGGATGGCCTCCACCCGATAGTTCGTCACCATCGCCACCTTCTTATACCATACTGATTATGTTGCGCCGTCTGTCGCTTAGCGGGCTATTGTGGCTGCTCTTGGCGGAGGCCGCATATGCGGAGGACGTACGCTACTTTGCGGTCTGGAGTTACGCGCAAAACGCGCCCGCCGAGGAGGTCGCAGCCGACGACCGAGCCGGTCGAACACTGGGCTACTGGGAGCTCGAGTTCGACGGAGAAGGTCAGGTGCTCGGTGGCGTGTATCACGGTTCGGACGGTACCGCCTGGTTGAGCATACGTTACGCCCTGGAGGACGGGCGTGTGTATGCGGACATCTTCGCGCCAGACGGCTCATATCGAACCCGGAAGAGCACGAATCTATCGAGTAGGCTGCCGAAGTGGCCGGTGCCTCGCTGAGAAGGGGACAGGATGCTGCCGAAGCTCTCGATCGACGATGTCGTGGTGCGAGAGATTCGGCGCCACGAGGATCCTCGGGGCTGGCTTTCCGAGCTCTTCCGCGAGGATGAGCTTGCCTCGGAGTTTCATCCGGCCATGAGCTATATCTCGATGACTCACGCGGGGGCCACACGCGGACCGCACGAGCACGTGGACCAGGCGGATCTGTTCTGCTTCATCGGACCGTCCACCTTTCGGATCTACCTCTGGGACAATCGGCTCGATTCCGGGACACACGGCAATCATGATCGCTTCGATGCGGGTGAGGACCATCCCCTGATGGTTCTGGTTCCCAAGGGTGTAGTGCACGCCTACAAGAACATCGGAGCTCGAGAAGGCGTGGTGATCAATTGTCCGAATCGACTCTACGCGGGACCTGGGCGCAAGCAGCCCATCGACGAGATCCGGCACGAGGATGATCCTGATGGACCCTTTCAGGTCGATTAGAGGAGCGCGGTGGAGAAGGTACTGATCGCCGGAGTCGCGACCGGGTACGGGCGCCTGTTGGCGCGCCGGCTCATGCGCGACCACCAGGTGATCGGTGTCGATCGAGTGCCGTGGCCTTCGAAGATTCCCGATGTACCGTTCTACAGGGTCGACGTGCGCACCCGGCGTTTCGAAGAAGTACTGCGCAAGGAGCATCCGACCACGGTGGTGCATCTCGGGTTCGTGCGGCACTTTCGCGAGAAGGACCCCGAGCGCTACGACATCAACGTACGAGGCACCCGCAAGCTCCTCGACCACTGCTCGACCTACAAGGTCCAGAAGCTGGTGGTGCTTTCGACGAGCTACGTGTACGGGGCGCTGGCCGAGAACCCCTGCTTCATGCACGAGGATTACCCGCTCTCAGCCAGCCGGAACTATCCGGAGATCCGGGACCTGGTCGAGGTCGACAACCTCGCGCTGGCCTTCATGTGGAAGCATCCGGAGATTCGTACGGCCATCCTGCGCCCGGTCCCCACGCTGGGTCACTACATGGAGAACGCGATCGGGAACTACCTTCGCATGCGGCGCGTGATCGTCATGATGGGCTTCAACCCCATGCTGCAGTTCATGCACGAGGAGGATCTGACCGACGCTCTGGTGCTGACGATCGAGAAAGGGCTCCGGGGCGCGTTCAACGTGACTGGCGCGGGCGAGGTTCCACTGCAGGTCGCCATCCGCGAGACCGGAGGCACGCCCGCCCCGCTGCCCGAGATCATCGCGCGGCCGCTCATTGAGCGCCTGTTCCGCATGGGCGCCTTTCCCTTTCCGTCCGCATCGATCGATTACATCAAGTATCCCTGCACCATTGCCGGAGAGAACTTCATCCGGGAGACGGGTTTCAGGCCCCGCTTCGGACTCAAGGAGACCCTGCGCAGCATGCGACGCTGAGCCCCTCGGTCTCGCTCCCGCCGGACGCCTCGCTACCCTGGTCTGGTCTTGAAGAACCCGCTGCTCGACGCCTGCGTGCTGCCTCGCTTCGATCGCATCGAGCCCGTGCACGTGGAGCCTGCGCTGCGCGAGCTGCTGGCGGCGCTGTCCAGCGAGCTGAGTGCGGTCGAGCGGGAGGCTGCGCCCACGTGGCAGGCGCTGGTGGAGCCGTTGGAGCGGATCGGCGATCGCCTCGATCGAACCTGGGGAGTCGTGGGTCATCTGATGGCGGTGCGGAACAGCGAGGAGCTGCGACGGGCTTACGAACGCATCCAGCCCGAGGTGGTGAATTTCTCGGTTCGGCTGGCGCAGAGCCGACCGATCTACGATGGGCTCAAGCGGCTCAAAGCAAGCGCGGCCTTCGACGAGCTGGATGCTGCCCAGCAACGGATCGTCCAGCTCCTGCTGCGCGATGCCGAGCTCACGGGCGTGGGCCTCGAGGGTGCGGCACGCGAGCGCTTCAATCGGATCCAGACCGAGCTGGCCGCGCTTGCTACGCGCTTCAGCAACCACGTACTGGACGCCACCAAGGCCTTCGCGCTCAGCTTGCGTGCCCGGGGGGAGGTGGACGGACTCCCAGCCAGCCTGCGTGAGCTGAGCGCGCAGGCGGCACGCGAGGCGGGTGAGAGCGGGGCGTCGGCCGCAACGGGGCCCTGGCGCATCACCCTCGACGCGCCGAGCTTCGTGCCCTTCATGGAGCATTGCCGGCGGCGCGATTTGCGCGAGCGGCTCTACCGCGCCTTCATCACGCGTGCCTGCAATGGGTCGCTCGACAACGGACCCCTGATCGAATGCATCCTGCGCTTGCGGCGGGAGCAGGCGTCGCTGCTGGGCTTCAGCAGCTACGCCGAGCTCAGCCTGGCTAGCAAGATGGCGGAAGACGTTCCGGCGGTGGACCGGCTGCTCGAGGAGCTGCGAGGGGCCTCCTTCGCGGCGGCGGAGGGCGAGCTGGACGAGCTGCGGCAGTTCGCAGAGGCCGAGGGCGCTCCCGAGGCGGGCGAACTTCAGCACTGGGACGTGCCGTTCTGGGCCGAGCGCCTGCGCGAGAAGCGCTACGCCTATCGCGAGGAGGAGCTGCGCCCGTACTTTCCCTTGCCTCGCGTACTCGAAGGTTTGTTCGGGCTCGCGCAGCGCCTCTTCGGGGTGCAGATCACCCCCGCGGATGGGGAGGCGCCGGTCTGGCACGAGGACGTGCGCTTCTTCCGTGTGCGCGAACAGAACCGCGGGGAGATCGCGGCCTTCTATCTCGACCCCTATAGCCGGCCCGCCGAGAAGCGCGGCGGTGCCTGGATGGACGAGTGCCGGGGGCGAAGTCGGCTGCTGGCGGAGCCCGGCCGCCCTCTGCGCTTGCCCGTTGCCTACCTGATCTGTAACCAGACGCCGCCCATCGATGGCAAGCCCTCGCTCTTGACCTTCGCTGAGGTCGAGACGCTTTTTCACGAGTTCGGTCATGCCCTGCAGCACATGTTGACGCGCGTGGACTACGGGCTGGCCTCGGGCATTCGCAATGTCGAGTGGGACGCGGTCGAGCTCGCCAGTCAGTTCATGGAGAACTGGTGCTACGATCTCGATACGCTGATCGGGCTTAGCTCACACTTCGAGACCGGCGCACCCCTGCCGCAGGAGCTCTTCACCAAGATTCGGGCCGCGCGCACCTACCGGGCGGGTAGCCGCATGCTGCGGCAGCTCTTCTTCAGCTTCCTCGATCTAGAGCTGCACCATCACCCCGGATCGGACAACGTATTCGAAACGGAAAGCCGGATTGCGCAGCGCAACACCGTGCTGCGGCCGCTACCGGAGGACCGCTTTCTGTGCAGCTTCGAGCACATCTTCGCGGGCGGCTACGCCGCGGGCTACTACAGCTACAAGTGGGCCGAGGTGCTGAGCGCCGACGCCTTCGCCGCCTTTGAAGAGGCCGGGCTCGAGGACGAGAGCGCCGTGCGGGCCACGGGGAGTAGGTTCCGCGAGACGGTCCTGGCGCTCGGGGGCAGCGCGCCTGCGATGGAGGTGTTCCGCAGCTTCCGCGGGTGCGCGCCCAGCACCCGCGCCCTTCTGCGCCATACCGGGCTAGCGCAACCTAGAACAGCGCGATCGGGTTGATGGGCGAGGCGGTGCCTCGCAGTAGCACCAGTGGTGCGATCGTGAGCAGGAACTCGTAACGCCCCTCCTGCGCGCAGGCCCGTGCGAGCGGGTCCAGCTCCAGGTTGTCCAGCAGGTGCAGGCCCATCGCGACAATGGCGATCTGATGGATGGGTAGGAGCACGTTCTCGATGCGCGTGGGGATGACGTCGGAGACCCCGTCGGAGCCGAGTGCCGCGACGCCGCGTTCGTGCAGCCAGGGCAGGCAGGAGGCATCCATACCGGCCAGGCGCTCCATCGGGTTCCACGGACCCCGCGCATCGCGCAGCGTCCAGCGGCCCGTGCGTACGAGCAGAATGTCGCCGGACTCCACGCGCACATCGGCCTCACTCTCGGCGCGCTCGAGATCGTCGGGGAAGATGGGGTCTCCCGCCTCGAGGAAGTCGACGCCGCGTACGCGCGGGATGTCGAGCAGGATCCCGCGCGAGACGATGACCTCCTTCACCTCGTGGATGCCGAGATCCAGCGCTCCGTGTGCGGTGACGCGCTTGGTGGAATAGCCGTTGTAGAGCTTGTCTTCGTAGAAGATGTGGCAGAGTGCGTCGATATGCGTGGTGGCGAAGCCGTGGGGCGCGAGTGCGATGTAGTCGCCCCCATATCCCTCGGTCATGGTTCCGGTCATGAGGTGGACCACGGGGTTCTGGTTGTCGGCCGCGGGCTCCGTGGGCAGGGGGCGCGCGCACGAGACGGTCCGGCCGCTCCTCACCTGCGCGGCCGCCGCGACGCGCTTTTGGGGCGTGATTAGATTGAGCGTTCCCAGCTGGTCCTTCTCACCGAAGCGGCCCCAGTTCGAGAGCGTCTTGTGGAGCTCGAGTACCTGCTCGCGGCTCAGTGCGGGTCGATCGCTGGCCATGCCTGCTTTTCCTTCAAGCGGAGCTCAGAGGCCATCATACCCGCTAGCTTGCGACCGGGAGCGCCAGCTCCTCCGGCTTCTGGGCCGGCAGCGAGCACACCTGCCCGCGGCAGAGGTAGGCCGTCGGGGTGCCCGCTAGCGCGTCGCGTCCCTCGAGCCAGGCCGGGGCCAGCCACGGGGGGGCCGCATCGGGCGACATAACCACGACGGCGTCTTCGGCGCCGAGCAGCGCGCGTGCGCGTGCCGCCAGCGCCTGGCTGCGCGGGTCCTCGGGCGCGCCCAGCACGAGCGCAACCCCCATGCCGAGGTCGAGCAGTGCGGCCGCTCGCACCAGCGTTGGGACCTGTACGGGGACCCGGTTCGCCAGCGCGGCCTGCTTCTCGATCACGCTCTGAGCGATCTCACGCAGATCGCTACGACCGCAGAGCTCCGACAGGCGCACGAGTCCGAGCGCGGCTAGCCCGGCCGCTGCGGGTGTGGCGCCGTCCGAATCGCTGAGCGGGCGCAGGATGAGCGAAGAGTCCTCCCCGGCGGTGAAGAAGAGATCGCCTGTATCCGAGCTAAAGAAGCGCTCGCGCATGGCGTCGGCGGTACGCAAAGCTGCCTCCAGGTAGCGGTCGCCGCCTCCCGCACGCTGCAGGTCGAGCAGCGCGCATAGCAGCGCTGCGTGATCGTCCAGAAAGCCCGGGATCTTTGCGCGGCTGCCGTCCCACACGCGCATGAGGCCCCGCACGGGGTCCGTGAGCCGCTCCAGCACGAAGTCGGCCGCGCGCGCAGCTGCCGCCACCCAATCCGCGCGCTCGAAGGCCGCACCCGCCGTGGCCAGCCCCGAGATGGTGTAGCCGACCCAGGACGTGATGATCTTGCAGTCGGTGTCCGGGGCGATTCGCTGGGCCCGTGCCTCCAGCAGCAGCTGGCGCTCGTCGCGGAAGCGGGCTCGTTCCCCGGCGAGGACGTGGGCGAGCACGCTCTTGCCCGTGTGCTCGAAGTTTCCGCCCGCGCTCACGCCATAGGCCTGGACGAACTCTCGGCCGCGCTCGGATCCCAGCACGGCCTCCACCTCATCAGGGCTCCAGACGTAGTAGCGTCCCTCCTCGCCCTCGCTGTCCGCGTCCTGGCTGGCGTAGAAGCCCCCCTCGGGGGAGCGCAGCTCACGCTCGAGAAAGGCGATGGTTTCTTCGACGGGCCAGGCGAGCTCCGGGTCGCGTGTCTGACGGAACGCCTCTGCGTAGACGCGCAGGAGCTGACCTTGGTCGTAGAGCATCTTCTCGAAGTGGGGCACCAACCAGTGAGCGTCCGTGCTGTAACGGTGGAAGCCGCCTCCGAGCTGGTCGTAGATCCCTCCACGTGCCATGCGCTTGAGGCTGAAGACCACGTGCTCGAGCGCGCCCGCATCGGGCAGCGAATGGCTGCCCGCGAGCAGGATCGCCTCGAGATTGGTCGGGGTCGGGAATTTTGGGGCCTGGCCGAAGCCGCCATAGGCCGTGTCGGCCCGCTGCATCAGCTGAACACAGAGCTGTGGGAGCGTGGCGCGGCCCGGCAGCTCGGCGGAACCTCCCGAATCCGGCTGCACGCGCAACGCGTCCAGGATCTGTGTGGCCTGGGCCTCGACCTGCTCCGGCTGGTCGTTGAAGGTTCGCGCCACAGAGCGCAGCACATCGGGCCAGCTCGGACGCTGGTAACGGCGCTCGGGCGGGAAGTAGGTGCCTCCGTAGAAGGGCCTTCCTTCAGGGGTGCAGAACACGTTGAGTGGCCAGCCGCCCGCGCCTGTCAGGCGCATGACGGTCTCCATGTAGATCTGATCCACGTCGGGCCGCTCCTCACGGTCGACCTTGATGCAGACGAAGTTCTCGTTCATGAGCCTGGCGACCTCGGGGTCCTCGAAGGACTCGTGCTCCATCACGTGGCACCAGTGGCACGACGAGTAGCCGATCGATACCAGCACCGGGCGGTTATCGCGCCTGGCCCGTTCGAACGCCTCCTCACCCCAGGGGTACCAGTCCACGGGATTGTTCTGATGCTGGAGGAGATAGGCGCTCGACTCTGTGGCCAGGCGATTGGGCATGGCGCGCGCGAACTCAGATCTGATCGGGCGGCGTGACCGCCTCGATCCAGTCCCGGTAGCTGCCGTCGTAGCCGACGCGCTCTTGATGGTCACGCACTCGCTTCAAGATCGATTGCCGTGCCTCCGGTGTCAGGGGCTCGAGCTTCTTCACGCCCTCGGAGAGCGCCAGATACTGCTCGGTCATGTAGCCTGCGACGTGTCGAGCGTGCTTGCGCGAGTCCACGATGTTCCCCTTGCCGGTGACCACGTTGCCTGCGCTGAAGAGGGTCGGGAAATCCGCGAGGTGGCCCAGGTCCCAGTCCTGAAAGTCATACAGCTCACCGCGCATCTGGATGCCCTCCAGGCGCTCGGGAATGCTCCCGATCGAGCTGATGACCATCGAGCCGCGTACCTGCACGGTCTCGTCAGTGAGCTGGACCCGTCCTCCTTCCACCTGCGTGCGCGCGAACTTAAGTCCCACGAGATGCTCGTCCTCCACCAGCAGTCCCACCGGCGCGTGTTGGGTCTTCACGCGGAAGAGATATTTGGTCATGGCCTTCTCCAGCACGCGAGCCCTGCCTCGTTCGACCTTGGTGCGCTGGGCCTCGCTGGCGCCCTCGGGAACGCTCACGAGCGGCATATCCTCCGCGCGCCGACGGTAGAAGAGCGTGCAACCCTGGATTCCGAGCTCCTCCCAGTTCAGGTCATGACGTGCCAGTACCTTGGGAATGCCCTTCGTCTCCAGCTCCACGAGCTCCGCCTCGATTCCCCGCTCTCGCAGGGCACGCAGGGCGAGCTCGAGCTGGATGACCTTGACCACGTCGATCGAGGCGAGCCCGCCGCCCACCACGATGGTGTCGTCGAGGATCTCGTAGTGCTCACCGTCGTAGCTCTGCTCGTGATAGTGATTGAACCAATAGATAAAGGGGTTCTGGTAGACGAGCCCACGGCCCACGTAGGCCTCCGCTCCCTCGATCGACAGCGTGCGGTCCCGCCACGCGCCGTTGGTCAGCACCACGGCGTGAAAGCCCCAGTCGTCCACCAGCTCCCGCAGATCGAGGTCGCGGCCCACCTGGGTCCTGGGCACGAAGTGCACGTATGGCTGAGTCAGATTGCGGTCGATGGTCGCGTACTCCTTCCTGCGCAGCGCGACATGCCACTTGGGGAGGCCGTCCTCGATCTTGCCGTAGGGCCGGTCGTTCTGCTCGAAGACGACACTCAGGATCCCGTGCTGCGAGAAGATTCCCGCCGCTTCGGCGCCCGCCGTAGCCCCGCCGATCACGGCGATCGCGTACTCCGCCTGTTGCGTCATCGTCTTCGAGTCTAGCCCAGGGGCCGAAGTGGCCCCAGAAGGGTGACCGGCTGCGAAATGCGGGCTAGCCTGCGCCGCCGTGACGGATCGTTTCCAAGCGGCTCTCTTCGACTTTGGCGGTACGCTCTTCAGCTATCGCCGTGTCGGCGCCGAAGCCATCGATCTGGTACGGCGTGGCGCGGAACGCCTGGGCGTAGAGTCGGAGCTTGCGACGCTGGGAAAGGCGTACCGCGAAGCGAGCCGCGCGGCGTACGAGGCCTTCGGCCGCCGCCCTTTCTACTTGCATCGGGACCTCTTTCATGACACGTTTCGACGCTTCGCTGCCCAGCTCGGCACGAGCGCGACGCCGGAGCTACTCGACTGGTACTACGAGGAGCAACGCGTGTTGCTGCTCGAGGGCTTCGAGCTGCGCGAAGGTTGCATTGAGATCCTGCAAAGCCTGCGGGATCAAGGGCTTCATGTAGGTGTGGTCTCCAACATCGATGACGACTACCTCGTTCCCATGCTGGAACGCGCCGGACTCTCGCACGTGCTGGATGCATGGACCAGCTCGGAGGAGGCCGCCTCCTGTAAGCCCGACCCCGGCATCTTCCAGCACGCGCTTCGCAAGGCCGATGCCTGCCCCGAGGACGTCCTCTTCGTCGGCGACTCACGTGAGCACGATGTCACCGGGGCTCGGCGCCTGGGCATGACCACCGTGCTGATCCAGGAGGCTGGGGCGATCGCCCCTGGCGCGGGCGTGGGCGAGGCGGGCGAGCCGCATCACGTGATCGAGTCCCTCTCGGAGGTCGTTCCGATACTGCGTCGCCTGCAGGCGCGATGAGCCCGGGCGAGTGCGAGCTGCGCGCCGAGAGCCATGGCGCCGAGCCCAGCACGGTGCGCGTGCGGACAACCCGCTTCGCGCGTCGCGAACGCCTCAAGCGCGGCGCGAGAATCTTCTTCCCGCTGTTCGGGCTCGCGCTCGTCAGTCTGCCGATCCCCGCCTGGCATCTGGCGGCCGTGCCGGGCTTCCTGCTCGCCGGGATCGTGCTCGGAGTGCGGAGACTCCGACAGCGGGAGCAGGTGGAGGCCCTCGAGGGCCCGTGCCCGGCATGTGGTCGGCGGCAGGACTTTGCCGTCCCTGCTCGGCTGACGCTGCCGCTCACGTTGCGCTGCCCCGGCTGCGGCGCGTTCGTGAAGCTTTACAGCGCGGGCTGAACGAGAAGCTCCCGCCCGGGTCAAACTGCGCTAAGATGCGCGCCGGGCTGTGCTGGCCCACATCCTCGAATCTCGGAGGAGGGCTGCCATGCGTCATTGGACCGTCCGCGATAGCTCTGAGCTCTACGGGATTTCGAACTGGGGGAGCACCTACTTCTCGATCACCCCCAACGGCGATATCCAGGTGCATCCGCGCGGCCAGGGGAAGGGAGGCGTCAACCTTCCGGACCTGGTGGAGGAGATCCGACGTCGCGGCTTGCATACGCCGCTCCTGGTCCGCTTCTCCGACATCCTGGCCAGCCGCGTGGCCGAGCTCGCCGGCTGTTTTGAGCGGGCGATGGAGGAGTACGCCTACAAGGGTCGCTATCGCGCGGTCTATCCGATCAAGGTCAACCAGCAGCGTCCGGTGGTGGAGGAGCTGGTCGAGTTCGGCCGTCCGTATTGCCTGGGGCTGGAGGTGGGGAGCAAGCCGGAGCTGCTGGTGGCGCTGGCGCTGATCGATACACCCGGCGCGCTCATTGTCTGCAACGGTTACAAGGATCGGGCCTATATCGAGACCGCGCTGCTGGCGCAGAAGCTGCGCCGCCACCCCATCATCGTCCTCGACCGGCCGACAGAGCTCGAGAACCTGATCAAGATCTCGCGTGAGCTGGGGATTCGTCCTCACATCGGCGTGCGCGCACGCCTGGCCGCCCGCGGCGCGGGCAAGTGGGTGGAATCGTCGGGCGACCGTTCGAAGTTCGGTCTGTCCGTCTCCGAGATCGTGGCCACGGTAGGTCGCCTGCGCTCCGAGGACATGCTCGACTGTCTGGAGCTCTTGCATTTCCACATCGGCTCGCAGATCACCGCGATCCGGGCACATAAGGATGCGCTGCGCGAAGCGAGTCGCATCCTGGTGGGTCTGCTGGATCTGGGTGCGAAGATTCGCTTCTTCGACGTTGGCGGCGGGTTGGGGGTGGACTACGACGGCTCGCAGACCAATTTCCACTCCTCGATGAACTACTCAACACAGGAGTACGCCAACGACGTGGTGGCCGCGGTCGCAGAGGCCTGCGAGGAACGCGGCATGCCTCACCCCGACATCGTGACCGAGTCGGGGCGGGCGCTCGTCTCACACGCCTCGGTGCTCATTTTCGAGGTGCTCGGTGTCGACAGGGTGGCCCCGCGACCCGAACCCGGCCCGCTGCAGGAAGCGGAGCATCCGGTGATCGAGGAGCTGCACCAGGTCTGGACCAACGTCTCGCACAAGAACGTGCTCGAGTCGTATCACGACGCGATGCAGCTCAAGGAGGAGGGAACGAGTCGGTTCAACCTGGGCTATCTCGATCTCGCCGCCCGCGGCCGGATGGAGGAGCTCTATTGGTGCTGCTGCCACAAGATCCTGCGCGTCGTGCGGGAGATGGACTACGTACCCGAGGATCTCCAGGGGCTGGAGCGGCTGCTGGCGGACATCTACTACGGAAACTTCTCGGTCTTCCAGTCTCTGCCCGATTCATGGGCCATGGGCCAGCTCTTTCCCATGATGCCCATCCATCGCCTGGATGAACGACCCACCCGGCGGGGAATTTTCGCCGATCTCACCTGCGATTCAGACGGCAAGGTCGACCAGTTCATCGACCTGCGCGATGTACGCAACGTGCTGGAGCTGCACGCGCCCGATGGCAAGCCCTACTACATCGGGGCGTTCCTGGTGGGGGCCTATCAGGAGACCCTGGGGGAGATGCACAATCTCTTCGGCGATACGGACACTGTTCATGTGCACGTCGAGCCCGACGGACATTACCGCATCGAGCACCTGGTCGAAGGGGATACCGTCGAGGAGGTACTGTCCTACGTGCAGTACGATCGGCGGGGACTGACGGAGCGGGTGCGGCTTGCGATCGAGACCGCGCTGCGTAATGGAGACATCACACTGGAGGAATCCGCGCTTCTGCGCCGGCGTTATGAGCAGGCTCTCTCCGGCTACACCTATCTGATACAGGAGGGATAATGCAGATTCAGGGAACGGGAGCGATCGTAACCGGCGGCGCGTCGGGGCTGGGAGAGGCCACCACCCGCGAGCTGGTCTCCATGGGCGGAAAGGTGGCGATCCTGGATCTGCCGCAGTCGCCCGGCGAGAAGCTGGCGGCAGAGATCGGGCACGCCGCCATCTTCTGCGCCTGTGATGTGACCCAGGAGGACCAGGTGGCCTCCGCGGTGGAGAAGGCGGCGCAGGAGTTCGGCACGATCCAGATCGTCGTCAACTGCGCGGGCATCGGCTGGGCGACCCGGACCGTCACGCGCGAAGGACCGCATCCGCTCGCGTCCTTCCAGAAAGTGGTCGAGGTCAACTTGATCGGGACCTTCAACTCCATTCGCATCGCGGCCGATCGCATGAGCCGGAACGAGCCCAACGAGGGTGGAGAGCGCGGGGTCATCGTCAACACCGCCTCGGTGGCGGCCTTCGACGGGCAGATCGGGCAGGTGGCCTACTCCGCCTCCAAGGGAGGAATCGTGGGCATGACGCTGCCGATCGCGCGCGACCTTGCCAGCCTCGGGATCCGCTGCGTGACCGTCGCTCCCGGACTCTTCGAGACGCCCCTGCTCGGTCAGCTGCCCGACGATCAGCGCGCCGCGCTGGCAGCGAACGTTCCGTTCCCGCGCCGGCTCGGCCAGCCTCCCGAGTACGCCGCCCTGGTGCGCAGCATCATCGAGAACCCGATGCTGAACGGGCTCACCATTCGGCTCGACGG
>SMWZ01000191.1 GCA_004356455.1 Deltaproteobacteria bacterium | reverse complement strand
GCGAGTTCCCCGGTCTCGTCCTCACCGGCTTCGATTATTCCATCTCCCTTGCCAGCTATTGCGGCAGGTGCGATCGCAGCAACCGCCACCAATACGGAGCACAAGATCTCGACGAACCGGCCCATCTAGAGCTGCCTCTGGAAAATTGGTCAATACCTTTAACACGGTTGATGCTCGCTCTGTCAAGTTGCAGACCAACGAATCGACCCGGAAAACACTCTGGTGTGTGACATCGGTCGACTGCCGCTCGTTCGAGTGCGGCCTGGCTCTCGTGATGTCGGAAGGTTGAGTGGTGGAGGCGGCGGGAATCGAAACCCGTGCCGGCGCCATCAGAACCTCATCTATTCAGACTGAACCGCCCCGGGTTTACCGGAGACTCCATTCCTTGAGAGGATGGGGTCATGTCAAGCAAGAACAGGTTTCCCCAAGAGGTTCGAGAGCCTGAAGGGCTACTTTACTTTCTCGGCGACGCCGAGCGTCCAGGATTTCTGGAAAAGCGGCTTGCTTGGTCCATAACGCCGGAAGAGGAGCAAGAAGTCTTCGCCGGTGGGGATCCAGTTGGATTCTAGCCCCCTCGGGGGGGGGGAGAACCACTCACCCGCAGATACCGGTAGACACGTGGGGGTAGGCATGATATTCCCAGCATGCCTTTGCGGATTCTCCGTTGCCCATCCGGCAGCCGGCCGTTTGATTCGTTCGCCAGAACAACGCAGTCCGGCTTTTCACTCGCGCCGCGGGCCCGAGATCTGCTCGAGGCCGGGCTTCGGGATCGAGCTTTTCCTGACGCCGGAAGCGCCTTGGCAAGTGCCTGGCGCGATGACTCGTCAAACCGCAGGACCGTCGGGAATGAGGGGGAACATGGAAAAGATCAAGATCGCCATCGTGGGAGTGGGAAACTGCGCGAGTTCGTTGGTCCAGGGGCTCGAGTACTACAAGGACAAACGGCCCGAGAACGCCATCGGGCTGATGCACTGGGAGATCGGTGGCTATAAGCCGCACGATATCGAGGTCGTTGCCGCCTTCGACATCGATGTGCGTAAGGTGGGCAAGGACGTCTCGGAGGCGATTTTCGAGCCCCCGAACTGCACAACCATCTTCTGCAACGACCTGCCCAAGACCGGCATCCGAGTGAGAATGGGCTGTATCCTGGATGGTGTTGCAGCTCACATGACGGACTATCACGAATCGCGCACCTTCCTGCCGTCGGATGCGCCTGACGCCACCCAGGAGGAGATCGTCTTCGCCCTGCGGGCGGCGGGTGCCGAAGTGCTGCTGAATTATCTCCCCGTCGGCTCGGAGAACGCCGCTCGCTTCTACGCCGAGTGCGCGCTCGAAGCCGGGGTGGCGCTCGTAAACTGCATGCCGGTTTTCATCGCCAGCGATCCGGAGTTCGCCAGGCGCTTCGAAGCGAGGGGCATTCCGATTGTGGGAGATGACATCAAGGCTCAGTTCGGCGCCACCATTACACACCGGATGCTCACCGACCTCTTCCACAAGCGCGGTGTCAAGCTCGAGCGTACCTATCAGCTCAACACCGGGGGCAATACCGACTTCCTCAACATGCTCGACCGCAGCCGGCTGGTTTCAAAGAAGGAATCCAAGACTGAGGCGGTACAATCTGTTGCCGCAGAGCGAATCGCCGATGAGAACATCCACGTAGGGCCGAGCGACTACGTGGCATGGCAGAACGACAACAAGGTGTGCTTTCTGCGCATGGAGGGGAGGCTCTTCGGCGACGTCCCCATGCATCTTGAGATGCGCCTTTCGGTGGAGGACTCACCGAACTCCGCGGGCGTGTCGATCGACGCCATTCGCTGCGCCAAGCTCGCGCTCCAGAGAGGTAAGGGTGGTGCGCTCTGCTCGCCCTCGGCGTACTTCATGAAGCACCCGCCGAGGCAAGTAACCGACGATGAGGCCTTCAGGATGACGGAGGAGTTCATCGCCGGGGCGCGGGATGAATAGCGTCCGGAAGTGTCTCATCCTCGCCGCGGGACGCGGTAGCCGGTTGGGAAGGAAGGGCGTTCCGAAGCCTCTTCTGCCTCTCCTGGGCCTCCCGCTGCTCGAGCGGGTGATCCTGACCGCCGCCAGGGCCGGGCTCGACGACTTCATCATTGTCACCGGCTTCGAGGGCGACCGCGTACGTCGTTTCCTCGATGGTCTGGCCGCGCGGCGTGGCATCCAGATCCGTTACGTCGTCAACGAAGAGTGGGAGGCCGGCAATGGCCTGTCCGTCTCTGCGGCCCGGGACGAGATCAAAGAGGAGCCCTTCGTCCTGCTGATGGCCGACCATCTCGTCGACGAACGTCTGCTCGAGGAACTACACGCGGAGCCGCTCGAGCCGGGCACGGTCCGGCTCGCCGTCGACTCCAACACCCGCAATCCGCTGCTCGACCTGGACGATGCGACGAAGGTGGAGCTCGAGGACGGTCGGGTGCGGGCGATCGGAAAGGAACTCGAAGTCTACAACGCCTTCGACACAGGCTGCTTCGTGTGCTCTTCAAGCCTCTTCTCGGCGCTCGAGCGGGCCCGTGTGCAGACGGATGACACGACGCTCTCGGGCGCCATCAGGCTGCTCGCGGAGGAGGGGAAGGTCCACACATTTGATATCGGCGACGCGTTCTGGATCGACGTCGATGACTCGCACGCGGTCAAGCGCGCCGAAACGGCGCTTCTCGGCCGGCTCCGCAAGTCGACCGACGGGCCTGTGTCCCGCCACCTCAACCGGCCCCTCTCCGCACGGATCACCCGCTACCTGGTCCAGTCTCCCGTCACACCGAACCAGATCTCGTCCTTCTGCTTTGCGCTCTCGGCGGTGGCTGCGGGCTTCTTCGCGCTGGGGGGCTACCTTGCCCTGGCTCTGGGCGGTCTGCTCGCGCAACTCGCGTCCGTGGTGGATGGCTGTGATGGGGAGGTGGCCCGTCTCAAGTTCCGCGAGAGTGCTTACGGGGGCTGGTTCGATGCGGTGCTCGACCGCTATGCCGATGCCTTCTTGCTCCTGGGTCTCACCTGGCACGTATTCTCGGGAGCGGGCAGCGGAGCCGTGGTCGTTGTGGGATTCCTGGCGGTCATCGGCTCATTCACGGTCAGCTACACAGCTGACAAGTACGACAGCCTCATGAAGCTGCGATTCGAACGGGGCCAGCCCAAGGGAATCCGCATTGGCCGCGACCTGCGGGTGCTCATGATCTCTCTGGGCGCTGTGCTCAACCTTCCCTTCCTGACCCTGTCATTCATTGCCGGGATCATGAACGCGGAAACCGTGCGGCGGATCGTGGTCGCCCGACGCGGGGAGCTCGCAGCGTGACGAATGTCAGATGAAGGGAATCGAACGCATTGAGCGGCGGATCGCGCACGTAATCGGTCACTCTTCGGTTCCTGAGGACCCGACGCACTCCGGAAACACGCTGGAGTGGCTTCTCAAGTTCGATCCGCAGGCCGATGCTGCGCTCCGGATCGCGGCCCTCGGCCACGACATTGAGCGGGCCATCGAGGGACGGAAGGTCCGTCGCGGGGACTTTCCCACGTACGACGCCTTCAAGGCGGCTCACGCGCGCAACAGCGCCCGGATCCTAATGGACATTCTGAAGGAGTGCGGGGTCGAAGACGAGCCATTCAGCCGGGAGGTGTGTCGTCTCGTGCGCCGTCACGAGGTGGGGGGCGATCCGCGCTCGGATCTGCTCGTGGATGCGGACAGCATCTCCTACTTTGACGTGAATCTCCCCCTCTACTTCGAACGGAACACCTGGGAGGAGACACGGCGGCGCTGTACCTGGGGCTACCTGCGCCTATCCGAGCGCGCAAAGCGGATCGTAACCGACCTCCGGCAGCCAAGTGAGGAGCTTTCGCGAGTGATGTCGGAGTGCGTGGAGCTGTGCAATCAGTCTGCACCCAGGTAGCCCGGGCAAGCATCATCCATGACGGGTGACAGTGAGCCCGCAGCGCTCGCACTGGACCTTCTCGACGTTGCCGCCCGAGCCGGGCATGCATCCGCTGGCGCGCTTCAGCCCTGTCGGTACAGCTTGGGGCGCTGGCGAACGGGGTCCAGCAGGCTGAGATCGTTCGGCTCCATCTCGTGGCCCTTGGGAAAGGGTGGGCGGGCCTCGAGACCGAGAGCCTCGACCACTCGAGCGTCCTGGTAGTAGCCGACGTAGGTATGGAAGATCAGGCTGGGAAGGAAGCCTTGCTGGCTCGCCGTGAGCTGGCTCAGCAGCTCCGACTTGTCCTGGCTGGAGAGCGCTACGAAGCCTGCGGGGTTGCGGCTGCGGGCGAGCTTGTCGAGGGCCGAGAGCCCCTGCACGATCACGGGCCTGAGGTGGGGCGCCTGCTGCACGACTTGCTCGATGTGGCGGACGAGGCCGAGTCCTCCTGCCCCGGGCAACCTCCCGTCACTGCGGGGCGGGATGATCTGGTCCAGAACGGTCGCCAAGGCGCGTTCCTCGTGATCGGAGAAGCGGGGATGGATCATTTCTTCGCTCATGCCCGGGCTCTCTCAGTCGTCAATCGAACAGATTAGCGAGGTTCTTCTTGATGCTGTCGGCAATGTAGAGGGTCAGCGCTTGGATGGTGCAGGTGGGATTCACGGCCCCGGCCGTCACGAAGATGCTGCCGTCGATGATGAAGAGATTCCGGACATCGTGACAACGACCCCACTCGTTGACGACCGAGCTCCTGGCATCGGTCCCCATTCGGGCCGTTCCCATCAGGTGCCAGCCGGCGGGGGGAAGGGGCGCTTCCGCGCTGGTCATCTTGGCACCGGACGCCTCCAGCACCTCCTTGCCCCGGGCCACACTGTGCTCGAGCATGCGGGTGCTGTTCTCACTCAGGCGATAGCTGACCTTCGGCGCCGGGATGCCGTCCGAGTCCACGAGCTCGGGATCGAGGGTCACACGGTTGTGTAGCTCCGGGAGATCCTCGCAAATCACGACCATGCCCGCGGTGCGGTTGAAGACCTTGCCATAGGCCTGGTGATGGTCCGCTCCCCAGGGAATGCGACCCGATGACATGCCCCACAAGGCGGTGGACACGGGTCCCATTCCTCTCAACATCTCGAACGAGTACCCGCGCACGAAGCCACGAGAGGGATCCGTCTCGTAGAACTCCTGACTCATGATGCAGCAGCCGGTGGGTCCTTTGTAGCCGTCGAGCGGCTCGTCGAAAATACCGGTCACCATGGCATAGGGATGGAACATCAGATTCCTGCCTACCAGGCTACTGCGATTGGCGAGCCCGTCGGGAAAGAGCTTGGAGCGCGAATTCAGCAGCAGCCGAGGCGTGCCGACACCGTTGCAGGCGAGCACGACGATCTCGGCCTTCTGCCTACATTCCATCCCCTCCGCGTCGTAGTAGATGACCCCGTCCGCCATGCCGTTCTCATCGATCGTGATCTCGCGCACCCTGCAGCGGGTCCGGAGCTCCACACCGTTTCTCACGGCCACCGGCCAGTAGGTGACGTCGGTGCTGGCCTTGGCCCCCTGGGCGCAGCCCAGGATGCACGGGCCCAGGTTGATGCAGGCTGCACGGCCCTCATAGGGCTGACTCGCGATCGCGCTGTCGGAGGGCCACCAATGCCATCCGAGCTTGTTGAACCCCCGGGCCAGGGTATGCCCCAGCTTCCCCAGCGGTAGCGGGGGCAGCGGCAGCTGTTTCGGAGGATAGGCAGGGTCGCCGGCCAGGCCCGATACCCCCATCATGCGATCGTTCTGGGCGTAGTACGGCTCGAGGCGCGCGTAGTCGATGGGCCAGTCGTCGGCGACGCCGTCCAGCGTTCTGAGCTTGAAGTCCGCCGGATGAAAGCGAGGAAAGTGCGCTGCGTACAGGATCGTACTGCCGCCGACGGCGTTAAAATTCGAGACGGAGATCGGCGAGTCATCGTCGTTAATGGGGTAGTCCTCGCGCCGCCTGCGAGAGTTGGGGCTGAGGGCGAAGTCGCCGAACTGGCGAGTTTCCCAGTCCAAGCTCGTGCTCGGGTACTGGGCGGGATCCATCCAGTCGCCCTGCTCGAGACAGAGGATCTTCATGCGCGTCTCCGCCAGGCTCCACGCCATGGCCGCGCCCGACGCGCCAGCGCCCACGATCAGTACGTCTACGGGCTCTTCCGACATCGGTTCCTATTCTAGCGGGTCTGGCCTAATCTGGATCCGTGGAAAGACGCATCGCCATTATCGGATCCGGCTTCTCGGGGCTCTGCCTGGGCATCCAGCTCAAGCAGGCGGGGCTCGACTCGTTCACGATCTTCGAGAAGTCGGATCGGATCGGTGGCACCTGGCGCGAGAACCGCTACCCGGGATCGTGCTGCGATCTGCCGTCCATGGCCTACTGCTTCTCCTTCGAGCAGAAGACGGACTGGTCGCGCAAATGGTCTCCGGCGCCCGAGATCCTGGCGTACCTGGAGCACTGCGTCGCTAAGTACGGTCTGGGTCCGCATCTGCGTCTGAACACCGAGATCGCCCACGCTCGTTTCGATGGCGAAGCCGGGGTGTGGCTTCTGCGCACCGGGGGCGGCGAAGAAATCACGGCAGACGTGCTCGTCAGCGGGGTGGGCCAGCTCCACCGCCCCTACACGCCCGAGATCCCAGGACTCGATCGCTTTGCCGGCGAACGCTTTCACTCGGCGCGCTGGAACCACGACTACGACCTCGAGGGGAAGACCGTCGCCGTCATCGGCAACGCAGCGAGCGCAATCCAATTCATTCCCTCGGTTGCGAAGCAGGTCAAGCAGCTCTATGTGTTGCAGCGCAGCGCCAACTGGATGCTGCCGCGGAACGACCGCGCGTTTATGCAGACGGAGAAGTGGCTCTTTAGACACGTGCCGTTCATGGCCCGGCTCTATCGCTGGCGAATCTGGCTGCGGCAGGAGATGATGTTCCCGATCTTCATCGGGGCCCGACGCATGGCCCGCCGTGCGCGTGAGATGGCACTCGCGCACATGCACGCGGTGATCTCGGACCCGGACCTGCGGCAGGATCTGACCCCCGATTACCCGATCGGCGGTAAGCGTATTCTGATCTCGGACAACTACTATCAGACGCTCGTGCGCGACAACGTCGAGGTCGTGAATGGCGGCATCGATCATCTGACCGAGGACGCGGTGGTCGGTCGGGATGGTCAGGTGCGTGCGGTCGATGCGGTGATCCTCGGAACCGGCTTCCGCTCGACCGAGTTCCTCGTGCCCATGAGCGTAGAGGGTTTGAACGGCCGCAGACTGGAGCAGGACTGGAAGGATGGGGCGGAGGCCTACTTCGGGCTCACGGTCCCGGGCTTTCCCAACTTCTTCATGATGTACGGGCCCAACACGAACCTGGGCCACAACTCGATCATCTTCATGATCGAGTGCCAGACCCAATACATTATAAGCTGCGTTCAACAGATCGTTGCACGCGACCTCAAGTACCTTGACCTGCGTCAGGAGGTGATGGACGCGTTCAATGCCAAGCTCCGCACCGAGCTTGCGCGGACCGCGTGGGCCGAGACGGGTAAGAGCTGGTACAAGAACGAGGCGGGCAAGATCACCAACAACTGGTCGGGCTCAACTCTCCGCTACTGGTGGCAGACGCGCAAGGTCGACCTGGAGGCCTATCAGCAGGTCAGCGCGTCAGGGTGACTGGCCCGGAGGTGCGCGAGAGGCGGACGTCCATCCAAACCGCAAGCGAGAGCACGAGCCCGCGCGCGATCAACTTGCTCTCGGGCGAGATCGCGAGCAGGGTCATGCCGTTGAGCAGCGTGGCCATGATCAAGGCGCCGAAGAGAACCCCGATCACGCTGCCGCGACCGCCCTTCAGGCTCGTGCCGCCAATCACACACGCGGCGATCGCATCGAGCTCCATCAGCTGCCCCGTAGTCGTTGTCGAAGCGCCGGCATAGGCGGTCTGCAGGAAGCCGGACAGCGCGACAATTACGCCCATGATGCCGAAAGCGCCGATCACGACGCGGCGTATGGGAATGCCGGAGATCACCGCCGCCTCCTCGTTGCCGCCGATTGCGTAGAGGTAGCGCCCAAAGGGGGTATGCTGCGTGATCAGATGCACCGTGACCGCCACCGCGCCGAGCAGCAGCGCGGAGATGGGCACGCCCTGGTAGCGGTTCATCACTAGCACGAAGAGCAGGATCAGCTGCCCGGCGAAGAGCAGCCTGAGAAAGACCATCTCAGCGTCCTCGACGCCGTAGCCGCCCGCGCGTCGGCGCCGATAGCTGCGGATTCGCAGGACGACGAGCAATGCCAGCATCCCTCCTGCCAGGGCGAAGCCTGCGAAGGGAGGCAGGTAGTAGGTGGTGAGCAGCGAGTAGAGGTTCGTGGTGCCTCCCGCCGAGACAGGCACGGTTGAGTTCTCGATCACGAGCCAGTGCAGGCCCTTGAAGACGAGCAGGCCGCCCAACGTGATGATGAATGCGGGGATGCGCTCCCTGGCGATGAAAATTCCCATGCCGGCGTAGACGAGCACCGAGACCCCCGTCGCCACCACCAACGCCAGCGGCGCCGGCCACCCGAGGTGGAACACCAGGACCGCGGCCAGCCCGCCCATCAGTCCCAGCCCGCTGCCTACGCTCAGGTCGATGTGCCCGGGCAGGATGATCAGCAGCATGCCCAGCGCCAGCACCGCGGTGATGGAGAGCTCGATCGCGAGCTGCGCCAGGTTGCGGGAGCTGAGAAAAGTCGCCTCGGCGGAGGCGAAGTAGACCACGATCACCACCCACGCGAGCAGCATGGAGAAATCGCGCAGGCCCATACGGCCCATCACGTGTGCCCCATGGCGGCGGCAAGCAGGCGCTCCTGCGTCGCTTCCGCGCAGGAGAAAGTTCCACCGATGCGTCCGTTGGTCAGCATCACGATGCGATCGGCGATGCCCATCAGCTCCGGCAGCTCGCTGGAGGCGATCAACACGCCGAGGCCTTGCGCGACGAGCTGATTGATGAGTTCGTACACCTCTACCTTGGCTCCCACATCGATGCCCCGCGTCGGCTCGTCCAGGATCACGACCCGGGGCTCGGTCATCAGTGCCTTGCCGAGCACGACCTTCTGTTGATTGCCGCCCGAGAGGTGAGCCACCGGTGTATCGAGGCTCGGGGCTCTGATGCCGAGGGACTCGAAGAAGCGGTGATTACAGCGAGCCTCCTCGTCGGCGGCGATCCATCCCCCGCGGCTTAGCCGGGCCAGGCTCGAGAGCGACAGGTTGAACCCTACGGGCTGCTCGGGCACGAGGCCGAAGCGCTTGCGGTCCTCGCTCACCAGGACCAGCCCTCGCCGGATCGCTTCGGGAGGGCGGCAGTCTGTGAGTGCCGAGCCACAGAGCCTCACCTCCCCGGACTCGCGCTGGCCCCAGGCTCCAAAGAGGTGGAGCAGAAGCTCGCTGCGGCCCGCGCCCATGAGTCCACCCAGACCCACCACCTCGCCGGCTCGAACATCGAGCGCGATCCCGTCCAGTCTCAGTCGTGCTCCCTTGTACTCGGCGACGCAAAGGTCCCGCACCGAGAGCAGTACCTCGCCCGGGGAGGCAGCGTGCTTTGGGAAGAGCTCGCTGATCTCGCGTCCCACCATGTGGCGGATGATCTCGTCGTGGTCCACTTGCCGGGCTTCGAACGTGGCGACGTTCTCGCCGTCTCGTAACACGCTGATGCGGTCGGCGATCGCGAACACCTCGTCGAGCTTGTGCGAGATGTAGATGCAGGCGATGCCGCGTCGCCTCAGGTCACGGATGATCTCGAGCAGGACCTCGATCTCGTGCTCCGAGAGTGCCGCCGTGGGCTCATCGAGAATGAGGATGCGCGAGTCCTTCGCGAGCGCCTTGGCGATTTCCACCAGCTGCTGCTGGCCGACGCCGAGCTCCTCGACCCGGACCCGGGGGTCGAGTGCGATCCCGAACCGATCCAAGAGACGCCTCGCCTCGCGGTAGACGCGATCCCAGTCGACGAAACCGGCTCGCGTGGGCTCTTGGCCCAGAAAAATGTTTTCGGCCGCGCTCATCTCCGGAATCAGAGCGAGCTCTTGATAGATGACCGCCAGCCCCGCTCGTTCGGCATCGCGCACGGAGGCAAATGAGGCAGGCTCCCCCTCGATCTGGATCTCGCCCTCGTAGCTGCCGTTGGGGTGGATGCCGGAGAGGATCTTGATCAAGGTCGACTTGCCCGCGCCGTTTTCCCCACACAGGGCGTGAACCTCTCCAGGTCGAAGATCGAAATCCACTCCCTTGAGTGCGGTCACCCCGGGGAAGTGTTTGGTCAGGTTCCGGGTGCGTAGCAGCGGCTCACTGGAAGACGGCATCGTAGTCCTGGAAGCCGTCCTTGATCACGGTTGCCATCATGTTCTCCCTGGTCACGGTGATGACATCGAAGAAGATGCTTGGCACCTCGATTTGCCCGTTGTAGACCGCTTGCGAAGCGACGATGGGCCGGCCCTGCGCCATGCGTACCGCGAGCTCGGCCGCGCCGCGAGCGAGTCTTTGGACCGGCTTGTAGACCGTCATGGATTGCGTACCTCGGGCGATTCGCTGGCAGGCCACGAGATCGGCGTCCTGGCCCGTGACGAGCACGTGTCCAGCCAGGCCTTCCTCCAGCAGTGCCTGGATCGCACCTCCCGCGGTGCCATCGTTTGAGGTCAGGATCGCGTCGATATCATGGCCGTACTTTGTGATCGCCGCGTTGACGATGCGCTTGGCGTTCACCGGTTTCCAGTTGTCGGCCCAGTCCTCGTGCACGACGACGAGTTCACCTGCATCTACGGCAGGCTGGACCACTCGATCCTGTCCGGCCTTGACCATGAACGAGTTATTGTCGGTCTTGCTGCCGTAGACGCGGACGATGCGAGCCGGCTTCTGCCTCGAGAGCTCGAGGTGCTCGACCATGTAGCGGGCCTGCGCCTCGCCCACCCGCTCGTTATCGAAGGTCACGTAGAGGTCGGTGTCGGCGTTGCGAATGAGCCGATCGTAGGCGATGACGGGGATGCCCGCCCGGTGGGCCAGGCGGACGGCCTTGGCCATGGCCTCCCCGTCATGGGGCACCATCACGATCACGTCGACGCCGCTGGTGATGAGCGACTCCACGTCGGCAATCTGGCGGGCGTCGTCGCCGTTGGCCGCCTGCACCTTGACCTCGGCCCCAAGCTCCTGGGCCCGCTCGACGAAGAGATCGCGGTCGCGCTGCCAGCGCGCCTCCTGGAGCGTATCCAACGAAAGGCCGATCAGCGGCCGGGTGCGCGGGGCCGCAACCTGACCCGTGGAGCGCGGGTCGAGCGAGATCACGAACCCGATCAGGACGCTCAGTAGCAGGCATCCCGCGGTGAGGAAACCTCGCAGCCCCATGCCCAGTCCCCTTCTGATCAGGCCGCGCTTGCGCGCTTACTTGGGAATCTTGAAGCCTTCGGGCAGCGCACCGTCGACCCAGGCCTGCTCCTCGAAACGCTCCGCGATGCGCCAACCCTCCTCGGTGCGCACGAGCTTGTCGTGGTAGTAGGCGCCCACGTAGAAGAGCTGGAGCTTGCCTTCGGCGTTCTTCAGTCCCATGGGGTTGAAGACTATCGTACGTCCCGTCGCTCGGTCGCCGTCGAGAGTGATGGTGGAGTTGCTGATCATGTGCTGGGTCACGGGGAATGCCGCCAGTGCCTTCTTCAGCCAGGCCTTCACCTCCGGGTACTTCCCGCGGATGCCGCCCGAGGTGGTGTAGTCCACCGTCGCGTCGGGTTGGAAGACCGTATCCAGTAAGTCGTAGTCCTTGGTGTCGATGGCCAAGGTGTAGCGGACCAGCAGGTCGTTGATTCGGATCCGGTCGGAGATCTCCTGGATCGAGAGTATGTCTTCAGCCACGCGGTGCTCCTTCTATTTCGCTCTTTTCAAGTCGATGCCGTAGATCCCGGCGGCGTTTTCGCACACGATCCGGCGGAGCACGTCCTGGCCGAGCGCAGCCAGGGGCGAGTCCGCGATCGCGCGCCGCGAATGCGGCCAGGTGCTGTCGCCGTGCGGATAGTCCGAGGCCCACATCACGTTCTCTGTGCCGATGCGCGGAATCAGCTCGACGCCGAGCTTCTCGTCCTCGTACGTCACGTAGACCTGACGCGCGAAGATCTCGCTCGGCAACATGTCGAGCCTCACGTCCTTGGTCTGCTCGTAGTATTTGTGGTGCTCGTGATCGAGACGCTCGACCACGTAGGGGACCCAGCCCAGTCCCCCCTCCGCCAGGATGAACTTGACCCCGGGCCGCTGCTCCAGAATGCCTGAGAAGATCATGCCGGCCAGGACCTCGTCGAGCTGCATCGGCACGATCGCGACGAAGGCCGGCATGCGCCAGGACCCGAGCTGAGGCCGCAGGCTATGCGCGCCCGGGCCGAGATGGATGGAGATGGGCAGAGCGGTCTCCTGGGCCGCGTCCCAGAACGGGTGCCAGGTCTCTTCGAAGACCGGCTCCGGCGCTTGAAACTGGTGGAGAATCGCGCCGCGGTGGCCGAGCGCCGCCACCCGCAGCAGTTCGTTGCGCGCCACGCTCGGGTCGTGCGCCGGCAGGTCCGCCAGCAGAACCAGGCGATTGGGATCGGCGGCGTTGAACTCGGCGGCCCAGTCGTTGTATGCGCGCAGGCACGCGGTTCTGAGCTCCGGCTCTTCGATCCGGAGCTGCGTGGTGGTGGGGCTATACACGATCTGTGCGTACACCCCGTCGCGATCCATGTCCTCGAGGCGTGTCTGGGGATTCCCCGGCCGGAAGCCGTGCTGCTCGGCCCGGATATAGCCAGACTCCTTGCGGCCGCTGGGACTGACGCGCCGCCCGTCGAGTTCCCAGAAGGGTCCCTCGTCCGTCTCCACGACCTTGGGTCCGCGCTCCCGCAGTCTGCGTGGCAGGCGCTCCTGCCAGAGCTGCGGAGGCAGGACGTGGATGTCCATGTGATCATCGGACGAGACGAGGGGCTGATCGGGGCTGAGTGACACCGTGGCTTCCCTTTCGCGCGTAGTCTGCTCGTTCGAACCCGCGGCCGTCAATCGACCGCGGAGGTCGGCTCCGAAGCGATACCGAAGCGTTCCTGGTAGGCTGCAAAGCGCGAGCGTTCGGCCTCCAGATCCAGACCCGAGAGGGCGAACGTGTAGCGGTGAGCCCCGTGCTTGTCGCCGGGGTTCCCGGCCAGGTAGCGCCGCATGCGCGTCTCTGCCTCGTCACTGAGCTTGAGCTCGAATTGAGTGTAGATGCGGCGGATCATCCCGATCTCGTCCTGGAGGAATTCGGAGAGATGCATGTCGAAGACCTGGTCCTGGCCGAGAAGTCCCGACGCGCGCACCTGCATGGTGGCGCTCAGCCCGTTGGCCAGGCGCTGGCTCCAATCGCTCCCGATCTCCACGGGATCGATCGCATCGCTGGCCATGCTCCGCAGGAGCGTGATCAGGCTGCAGAGTGAGGCCAGCACCCGGACCGGATCGCGGTGGGTCTGCACGATGCGCGCGTCCGGGTAGATGGCGAGCAGCGCGTCCAGCGTCCAGAGATGCTGAGGCGATTTCAAGACCCAGCGCTCCGCCGGACAGCGCCAGGCCAGATACTGGAGCTGTCGTCGGTGCGAGGCATAGACCGGCCGCAGGTCCATGCTGTCGACCCAAGCCTGGTAGCTCGGTACTCGATGGATCGTGTGGAAGAGTACGGTCGCGAACTCGTGTGCCATCAGCGCAACGCACTCCTGCGGAAGCTGCGCGCCCATACGATGCATCTGCCTGAAGCCCGGCATGATCCGGTCCACGCCCTGGAAGTGCTTCTCGACCTGGGCGATGCGGGGATCGCTCTCGTAGGACTCACGCTCGGGAGGTGGCCATGGATACATGGCCTCCCAGCTCATGGGCACGCGATTCGCCGGGTCCTGTGCCAGGAGCTCGTGCAGGATCGTGGTCCCGGTTCGAGGCAGTCCGACGATGAAGATCGGTCGCTGGATCGGGCGCTCTTCGATCTCGGGATGGCGCTTGAGCGTATCGATAATGTGCAGGCGATTCTCCAGCAACCGCAGTACGTCATTGCGAGCGATCATGCGTCCCAGGAGTGTGAGCTGTGCCTCCTGTTCGAGGGCGGCCAGCAGTCGGCGCAGGGGCTCGCGAAAGCCCGTATCGCCAAAATCATCAAGGTGCGTGTTCTGACTGGCGCGAGTGAGTAGAGACGCCTCATCCAGGCCGACCAACGGCAGGCCCAGCGCACGCAAGAGCCCTCCCACCCGGTTCATGGCAACCAGGCCGAGTGGCCGTCGCCCGGCGCGGGCCGGCGTCATGCTCCGTGCGTTACGGCGGCCTGCTTTGCGCCGCAGCAGCGCTTGTACTTCCGTCCGCTGCCACAGGGGCAGGGGTCGTTTCGGCCCACGGGTCCGGCGGCCGCCGGCTTTGTCGGATCACCGAGGAAGGTGAGCGCGAGTATCGCGCCAACGAAGATCGGGGCCACGAAGATCCCTCCCAGGCTCCACACTCCAAACACGCTCAGCACGTGATAGGCCGGGGTGAACGGCACCGCCCCTGGCATGGTGGCCCAGGCGTGTGCGGCGCCCACCAGGCCATCGAGCAGGATCACGCCCAGGGTGCCGAAGCCCAGAATCGCGAACAGGCGACCGCGGAAAGTCCGGCTGGCGGCCAGCACAATGGCCAGGAACATAGGGATGTTGCGAGTGTACCAGCCCTCTCTGAGCTCAGCCTGGGCCAGCTTCCAGCTGCTCCCCGCTCGCACCGGTATCTTGATGTAGATGTCTCTGCCCTCTACCTCCCACATGACGCCGCGCTCCACGTCCATGCACACACTCAGCGTACCTGCGATGGCCGAGGCCACGAACCGATTCGCCAGGTCGCCCACGGGCGTAAACATGAACACGCTCTGCAGAAGCGCGTAGAGCAGAAGGAAGCGTGCGCTAAACCACAGTACGCGGGTCACGGACCGCGATCCTCGCCCAATGGAGCCAGATCACCATGGCCATCGTCAGAACGATGACCGGCCACACGTAGACGTGTCCGATGTCCAGAGCTTTCGCCGAGCTGGCGCCCACCAGTATGAGCGTGACCATCCGCACCAGGTTGACCAGCAGCAGGGCCGGGATCCCGAGCGCCAGGCCGAGGAGCCGGTGGCGCCAGGCGCTGGGGAAGGCCAGCACCGCAGCCATGAAGAGCCCGATGACCTCGATACCCGTGCACTCATCGATCACGCGGAAGGCGGCGGAGCGGTAGACGATGGTGGCGCCCCGGCGTGTGGCGTCTGCGCCGAAGAGAGAGAGTGTGGAGGCCACCACGGCGGCCGATTGCTCGGTGAGCCCGCGGTTGAGCGCGCCCCCGAAGTTGATGAGATCCACCCGAACCAGGGCCGACAACAGGAACACGAACGCGAAGAATCGAAGCACGAAGCCCAGCATGACGCCTCTGGGGCTGGGAGGCGTCCTGGCCTTCCGTCTTGGGGAGCGGGAGGGTTTCATGCCTCATCCATTCTAGCCCGATCGCGAGATGGAGGCGTATCCGAGGATCACGGCCCTGGGTCCCGCGGCAGACCCCTCTTAATAAGAGTGGCATAGGAGTGGAGCAAGCCCTCGCAGCCGCTCACTTGCCGCTCGGCTGCACTCGAGTTGCCGCTCGGAGCCGGGCGGCGGGCTGTGATGCTGCCGGCTGTAAAGTTCCAAGCTGTCTTACCGATACAGCTTGGGTCGTGGTCTGGTAGCCCGGCTCAGTCGACTGCCAGAGTGTTTGGAGAGCAGCCGAGCTTGGTGCTTGTCTGCTCCTCGAAGTGGCAAACCCATGGAAACGTGGGGACGCAAAGTCACTGCCCTCACTCGGATTTTCGAGCGGGTAGAGTGACTGCCGAAGGGAGATAGATGACGCACGGGCGGTTCCTGCTGCTGTCGTTCTTGCTGAGCTCACTCCTCGTTCTTCCAGTTCAAGCCCAAGATCCCGCAGTCGAGATTTGGACTTTCGATAACTACATGGACTTTAATACTGCCTATCCGACCGGGACCGTCTTTACGTTCGAAGATCAGGGGCCGCTGGATGTCTTCTTCGGCGAAACGGGCTTCCAGGAGGCTGGAACTACCATTACGGCCACCGATGATTTCCTGTTTGTCCGCTCGAACGGGGATCGAAACGGATTCATCTATGGCGGGCTGGGTCCCACTCCCAGCGGCGATCACGTTCGCATCGATCTGCCTCCGGACACCAACGCGTTCGGAGCACATATGACGGGCTTCTTCGTGCGCTTGGAGGGAGAGGTGAAGGTAACCCTCTCTACCGGGCAGGAGTTCCAGGTTGCGGTCACGGGCCTCTGGTACACGGACACCCTCGACCCGCGTGATCCGGAGTCCCTGTCCTCTTTCTTCGGCGTCATCTCTGCGGAGCCGTTCGAGTGGGTCACCATCGAGATGGTGTCGACCGATTATATCTTCTCCGACACGGACTACGTGGTGCTCGACACCGTGACCTTTGGCCACTTCGAAGTCGTAGAGACCGCATTCGTCGGCGTACAGAGCCAGGACCAGCGCGAGTGCATCGTGGCTATGAACAAGCGGGGTGCCAAGCTCGCCAAGGCCCACAACAAGAGCGCCTACGAATGCCTAAAGCACGCAGCGGAAGGCAAGCGGAAGAAGCTCGGCCCCGGAGGCGACATCGCGTCCTGTCTGACCGCGGACGTCAAGGGCCGCGTGGACCGCGCCGTGGATGAGCTGCTGCGTTACGAGGCGGAGAAGTGCTTGGCCGCGGACTTGCTGCCCGACTACGCCTATATGGGCTCGGATGCCGTGCTGACGGCTGCCGATGACGAAACCTGGGGGATGCTGCAAGCCCTCTTCGGCGATCCGGCCAATCTCGATCAGGCCGCGTCTGGCGGGGGGGCTGATTCGGACAGCGATTCGGACAGCGATTCGGATAGCGATTCGGATAGCGGTTCCGCTGCCGCGGAGTGCCAGAGCCGGGTCTTCAAACGTACTGCCAAGCTCTACAACGCCAAGATGAAGACGTTCGTCGAGTGCAAGGAGCGCGCTCTCAAGGGAGAGGATCGCTTCACCGATCCGAGCGAGTTCGGCAATGCCGATCCCGACGAGCGGGTCGAGACCATGCACGAGCTCGAGGCCGAGATCCTGGCCTGCGTCGAGGCTGATCCGCTCGGGAAGATCACTCGCCACCAGGCGCGACTCGCGCACAAGATCATGGACAAGTGCGAGCTCGATGAGATGCACATGCCCATGCACCAGATCTTCCCTGGCGCGTGTGCGGACGACGCGTGGCATCTAGAAACGGATCCGGGCGCCTTCATGAGCTGCCTGGATCAGACGACCGACTGTCACTTCTGCCGGAGCATGAATGGATTCGATGGCTTCAACCTCGATTGCGACGACTACGATAACGGGCTGGCGGATCTGAGCTGTTCGTGACACACTGAGGCGCGCCAGCGACCTGAGACGCCCCGGCATTCGCCGGGGCGTTTTTTGTGGGGCATGTTCTCGTAGAATTCCGAGCCGTCCCCGGTCCCTTTGCAAAGGCTCAGAGAAACTCGATCTAGAGGTCGCGCTCCGTGTCGGTTACAGTGCGGCGGAACCGATCGTATTCGTAGCGCTTGATGGTGCTGTAGTTGGGGCAGAAGTCCTTGCCGAAGGCGTGCCGCGCCCAGTCGGATGCGTCGAACGCGTCGCCCCAGTTCTGGGGCAGCCGCGCAATGTCCTGCTCGTCGAGATCGCCCTTGGCGGGCGGACCCGGGTCGGTCTGGTTCCGGATCCCATCGACCCCGGCGCTGAGAAGAGCGGCCAAGCCGAGGTAGAGATTGACGTCGCCGCCGCAGCTGCGGAGCTCCGTGCGCGTGCTCTCGGGCTCCTGGTTGAGAACGCGGATGGCCGCGGTGCGATTGTCGATCCCCCGGGCACGGGAGAAGGGCGCGGAGGCACCCGGGACGATCCGGCGGTAGGAGTTGGCGTTGGGCAGGAAGATCGCCACCAGCTCGTCCAGATGCGTGAGCACACCGCCCATGAAGTGCCGGCAGGTCGTGCTGATGCGGTCCGGCGCGTCCGGAGCCGCCAACGCGTTCGAGCCGTCCTGGTCCAGCGCGCGCGCCAGCACGCGTCACACAGAACGAGCGCCGTATGGGGCTGGTGGCGCAGCAGCCGCAGCGAGCTGAGATTAGATCGTGCGATGAAGTCGGCGAAGCCGATGGACCCCGCGTAG
>SMWZ01000025.1 GCA_004356455.1 Deltaproteobacteria bacterium | reverse complement strand
CAGCCGGTCGAAGACCCCGGACGCACTCCAGCGGGACGCAGCCCTCCGGAGCGCACGGCGGCACCTGGAACTGCCCGCTCGGTTCCTTGCCCCAACCGCCACCGCCCGCCGCTGTATAGGCCTGATTTAACGGAATGAGAGCTTATCGGACCCCAAACCGGCGCAGGAATCAACACTTCTGGGTGTTAGTTCCGGGTTAAGTTCCGGGTGCCGTTGGAGGCGACCCGGCTAACCCCTTGGAATCATGGTCAAGCCACCGGGGCGAATCTGAACTAAACTACATTTAGGGTGGGTGAGTGCTGGCGGGAACGCTGCCGCTTGCGGCGCGCGCGAACCGCGCGGGCTAGCCCCGGCGGCCCTCACTCAGGCTCAGGCCGTGCAGGAGCGCGTTGCGTAGCTCGCGTGGATCGATGATGTCGTCGTAGCCCATACCGGCCGCGATGCGCCAGGGGCCCTCGTTCTGCTCGCGCTCGATCCGTGCCTGCTCTTCGGCGTCCAGCTTGGCCGAGCGCCCGCCGCTGGCCGCGGGCATGGAGCTGATCGTAATGGACGGGAAGGCGTAGCTGATCGTCTGTCGGTCGAAGGGATTCTGGGCCATGGTCGAGGCGCCGAAGCCGAACGCCTTGCGCAGCGTCACATGCAGCTTGGGACCCCTGAGCCGGCGCTGCGCCAGGAACATCTTGCCCGCCCACTTCAGGATGCCTTCGCGTTCCGACTTCGTGCCCGCCATCACGCCTGGGTTGTCCGCGAGAAAGATCACGGGGAGGCCGAAGGCGCCCGCCGTCTCGAGGAAATCGGCCGCCTTGATGGCCGCGGAGCTGTCGACGGCGCCGGCGCCCACCATCGGATTGTTGGCGACGATCGCCACGGCGTGCCCACCCAGGAACGCCAGCGCCGTGATCAGGGAGCGGCCGTAGCCGGGCTGGATCTCGAGCAGGCTGTCCGCGTCGACCAGCATCTCGAGCACACGATGCATCGCGTAGGGCTGTCGATCGTTGGGGGGGATCAGCTCGAGGATGCCAGCGAGCGTGCGCGGCCCCGCATCGGGTCCCTCGCGTCGGGGCGGCGCGCCGGAACGGTTCAGAGGGAAGTAGCCCAGGTAGCGCCGCGCCAGCGCGATCGCGGCGACGTCGTCGGGCGCCACGTTATGCGCGACGCCCGAGACCTCGCTACAGAGCTGCGCGCCGCCGAGCTCTTCCTTCGTCACATCCTCGCCGGTCGCGGACTTCACGAGCGGCGGGCCACCACTGAACATGGCGGCCGAGGAGGTCATGATCGTAAAGTCGGAGAGCGGCGAAGTGAGCGCGCCGTGCCCGGCCGAGGCACCCAGCACCAGACACACCATGGGTACCTCGCCCGACAGGTCGGCCAGCGCGAGCAGGTCGTTGGGCGTGCGCCCGACACGACGCGTTTCGGTCAGCCGATGGCCGGCCCCATCGAGCATGAACACGAGCGGCACGCGCTCCTGCAGGGCAAGCTCGCAGATGCGGTAACGCTTGGCCATGGTGTCGGCACCGATCGAGCCCCCCAGCACGCTGAAGTCCTCGGCCGCGCCGATCGCCGGTCGGCCCGCGATCTTCCCCATGCCCGCCACCAGGGCATCGGCGGGCTTTTCGGTCCCGCCGGTGAGTACGCCCAGCTCGACGAAGGTGTCGGGATCGAAGAGCAGACCGATGCGCTTGCGCGCGTCGAGCTTCCCGCGCTGCGTCATCAAACGCTCCACACGCTCGGGGCCACCCATGGCCCGCGCCGCCGCGCGCCGCCGCTCGAGCTCCTTCAGAATGGGATCCCAATCGCTCATCCCGCTCCCATTCTAACCGCTGAGCGTCGTGGGCGGCCCTGGGAGCAGCGATTTAACAGAGCGCCCGAGCTCGCACCCCCCCAAGGACCTTTAAAGCTCCTCCCATAGGGGGGGATGGCAAGACAAATCTCTCCCGTTTCGCCGCGGACTCCTGGATCCCGACGTCGACCTCGTACGACCATCCAGACATCCAGGCCGAGGCCCCGCATCGACCAGCACCCATCGTGCTCTGCGCCGCCGACTTCGATGCGGTCGCGCCGCCCGCCGCGGTGAGACATCCTCGCTCCTCACGGCGGGGGCAGGCTCACTCTTCTCAAATTGGGCGGGCCCTGTAGAATCGTTCGGAGAGGGCAGGCCATTTGAGCCGAGGGGGAGGGGTTCCTGCTAGGATCATCTACGATTGGTCTCATGATCCATTACAGCGATCCGCCCATTCTGCTGCGCGATGTGATCGAGGACGTCGGGGACGTCGTGCGGTTGCTCGAGCGCAACGCGCCCTACACACCGCTCGGAGGCTGGTACCGACCGGACGCCGATCTCGATGCGCCCACGAGTCCCATGTGGTTTCAGAACGACTGGGTGCACGCCAACCTGCGCGTCGAAGGTTCGGAGCTGTTCCTGTTCCACAAGCGCGTGACGCAGGCGGCGCGCGACTTCTACGGCGCCGAGGTGATCGTTCCGCACAGCGTCTACGTGAATCTGATGGCCGCGCTCGAGAGGAGCGGCCCGGCTCACACCGACAACCCGCGCTTCCACGGACGCGATCGCAGCAACACGCCGATGTGGATGCTACGCGCGATGCTCTGGTCGGGGCTCTTTGATCGCTACGCGATCGTGCAGGCGACCTCGATCTGGTGGATGAACGACGTCGAAGGCGGCGGCCTGCTCTATTGGCCAGACGGTCCAGACAAGCCTCCGCATGAGCACGTGGGCGACATGGCGAACACCGCACTCGTCGGCGACAACCATGGCATGTTCCACCAGGTCGAGCCCGTTGGTCCGTTCGACCAGGGCACGCGACTCGTCACGCCGCGCGCCCAGCTCGCGCCGGCGGCCGACGACCGTAGCGAGTGGGCCGTGACCGATCGCGGCGAGGTCCGTTACCAGGCGCCGCTCGAACAGTACCGCGTGAGTGTCCTGTGGAAGGCCGACGTCTACCGCAACGAGGCAGAACAGCGCCGGCAGATGGCTGACACGCTCTCGATCCCTGATGTGGCTCGCATCTTCGACCGCGACCTCAAGGAGAAGGGCGCCGATGTGCGCATCGATCTCGATCGCCTCGATGACCCGGGGCTGAGCACCGCGGTGAACGCGGCCTACCCAGAGGCCGTTCCGGTCGGCAAGAGGCGGTCGATTTTCGATGGGGCTTGAAAGCCAGCGGTTCTCCTTTGATGCTCAAGACTCCCAAGGCCATGCCCTTTCAGCAACCGTACGATGTCCGCGCCAGCAATGACGCGGACGGGGTGACCATCTTCAACGAGTTCCATGTAAGCCTGCTCGGCAATGCATGCTGTGGTGACGCCGTGGCTCGACTGCTCTAAAACCGCATTTTCATCTACTCCTCTAGACCCTGTGCATAGGCAAGCTAGCTAACCTCCTGCTGCTCCCGGACGGGGCAAACGATCCGGGCTAAACCGGCGCAGGAACCTACAGTTTTAGGTGTTAGTTCCGGGTTAAGTTCCGGGTGCCAGGTTCCGGGTGCCGTCCGCGCGCCTCGTCGAGTGCCGAAGCGAAAGCATCCCACTGCAGTTCATCGAAAGCGTTCTTTCGATGTGGCCGGTTCAGAGTCAAGTGGAGGACTCCCTCGTCATCCAGAAGCTTCAGAGTTCGTGCTTCGTCGTTCATGGCACCCGTTTCCCCATTCGTGCCCCAGAGCCCCCGCCACGAAGGTTGAGTGCAGGGTGTGGTCCATGACGGTTCTGCGTGATCTGTGTGGATCGCTTGATCTCGCTTCAATCGATCGGCCTCAGGCGGCGGCGATCCCCACTTGGATCGCCTCGAGCTCCCGGGTGAGTCCATCCAAAAAATCTCTACCTGGTACCATCTCGGCTTGCTTCATATTTCGTTACGAAATGTCTAGTTGCGCAAGCAACCACATTCAAGGATATTCTTCGGCACGATCCGATCCGGGCGCCGTGCCCTCCCCTTCTCGCTCGACCACCGCCAGGAGACCGCCCATGACCTATCGAGTGATTCAGTGGTACACGGGTGCCATCGCCCGCGAGCAAATTCGCATGCTTGAAGACAAGCCGGAGGCCGAGCTGGTCGGGGCCGTAGTGCACCACAAAGAGAAATCGGGCATCGACCTGGGTGAGATCACCAAGGGGCCTGCCATGGGGATCACGACCGTTGGCAACATTGATGATGGCCTCGCAATCGACGCGGATGTGGTGCTCTACAACGCCCCCTTCGAACGCTATGACGAGATCATTCGGATTCTGGAATCCGGGAAAAATGTGATCACCCCGAGCGCCGCATTCTATCCATCGATCCGACCGGAACTGAGCGAATTAGAGGCAGCCTGCCGGAAAGGGGGCGTTTCTTTGCTCGGCACGGGCGTGAACCCGGGCTTTGCTGGGGATGTCCTTCCGCTCGTAGCTTCGTCGCTATGCGCGCGCGTTGATCACGTGCATATCCAGGAAGTAGGCGAACTCAGCGGCTGGGATCCCTTCATGCTGACCGAGGTCATGAAGTTCGGCAAAGAAGTAGAAGAACTCGAAAAGGACGCGGCTTACTTCGATCTGATGACGAATTCCTTCCGACAATCGTGTCAAATGCTCGCCGAAGCGCTCAACTTCAAGGTCGACGGGGTAGCCACGCGCCCAGACTTTGCGCGCGCAAGGCGCGATCTACTCGACGGTCGCGTCAGGGAGGGGACCGTCGGCGGCATTCACCTGCAGGTGGTTGTGACTTCGAAGGGCTCCCCTGTTGTGACGGAGGATCTCTATTGGCGCCTGGACGACGATCTCGACGCGCCCTGGGCCCTCGATCCCGATCCCGGAGAGTGGCAAGTCACACTCGAGGGCAACCCAAACGTGAAACTCGGCGCGTCGTTGTCGAGTGCCAAGGGTCAGTCGAACGCGGGCCAGGTCGCCACAGGCGCACGCATGGTCAACTCGATCCGCGACGTCTGCGACGCAGACGCCGGGATTCTTACCGCAGCGACTGCGCCCATGCCGCGCTGCTGGAACGTCCCGAGCCCGGGTTAAAACCACCAGCCGGTGTGACGTTCGATCACTTGATCGAGTACGGCGACATGGGGCTCGCGCCACGCCGGGGTCGCCTGCGCCATCAGGCCCATCGGGTCGCCCGAGTCGGTGAGATCGAAGCGGAGCCAGCCCAGCGATCGATCCGAGTGTTCCGTCGGACTTGTCACGCAGCCCTCCACTTGTTCATTCTCCAGAGGGCTGAGGAATAGCGGTCGTCGGTCGTGTGATCGCCAGAGCTCGGTCGCGAGCCTGATGAAAGAGCCGCATCCCCTCCTCGAGGCCCCCGAGCAGGACATGATCATTGGCCCCGCTGGCGAGCGTGCTCTAGATGCTCTCTGCGATCGACAAGTCCTCCTTCTCGAAGACCTCACCGTGTATGTGTTCGAAGCTCTTCTCGAGTCGCGCCTTGGATCCGCTATCTGATGGTTCGCGCGGCTCCCGGCTCATCAGGCCAGCCCGCGAGCTGCGGAGTTAATGTCAAATGTTGTAGACGGAGTTAGCGGACGCTCCGGGTTAAGTTCCGGGTGCCGTTGGAGGCGACCCGGCTAACCCCTTGGAATCATGGTGAGCGCGCGGGGGATCGAACCCCGGACCGGCGGATTAAGAGTCCGCTGCTCTACCAGCTGAGCTACGCGCCCGGGCGCATTGTAGCGGCTCCCTCCGGGCACGCGAGCGAGGTCCGCGCGCCGCGCTTGGGTCGGAAGACGTCCTCGGGTTAGACTGGCAGCCCGATGGCGAAGCGACAGCGTAGAACCGGCATCCTGGGATCGCTCGGGCTCACAGCCGCGCTGCTGCTGGTACTGGCCTGCGTTACCCCGGGGCTGCCTCCCGCCGAGCCGGCCGGCCGCCTCACGGGCCAGACGGTCCAGCGGGTGAAGCAGGTCTACCTCTACCCCGAGCACCTGGATCGCCGCTTCCTGGTGGGGGCGCTCGACGCGCTGGAACGACGCTTCGAAGTCGTCCGCTTCGATGAAGGCAAGAAAGACGGCGTACTGTGGGTGGGGTCGAGGCGCGCACGGGTGCCACTCAATCAGGAGCTGGAGCCGGAGGAGTTCCAGCAAATCCTGGGCCAGGCGCTGAGCTTCGTCGAGCCGGGCGTGCGCGAAGAGCTCGCCAAGGACGAGGAGCTGGATCTCGAGGTGATCGCGCTGCGGGGCGCGCTCTTCGCGCTCGACCGTTACTCCACGATCTACGCGGGCCGCAGCACCGAGGACTTCAAGATTAGGTTCTCGGGCAAGCTCAAGGGGATCGGCGCTCGCGTGGGGCGACGCGACGGACAGCTGCGCGCGGTCAAGGTCTTTCCCGATAGCCCAGCAGAGAAAGGTGGGCTGAAAGACGGAGACGCGCTGCTCAGCATCGACGACGAGCCCACCCAGCCCCTGAGCGTGAAGGAGGCCGTCGGCAAGATCCGGGGGAAGGAGGGAACCATTGTCCGGCTGGGAGTCGGGCGGGACGAGGAGGAGTTCGAGGTCAAGATCACTCGCGGCGAGGTCGTCATCCCCAGCGTGAAGGCGCGCCTGCTGGAGGACGGGATCGGCTACGTGCACATCACTCACATGAGTCGCTCCACCGTGCCGGAGTTTCGTAAGAAGCTGGAGGAGCTCGGGGAGCTCTCGGGCCTGGTGCTCGACCTGCGCGGGAACTCGGGGGGCAGCATGCGTACGTCGACGACGCTGGCCGACCTGTTCCTCAAGAATGAGCTGATCCTGCGGCAGGTAAATCGCCAGGATCCGACCAGCTCCAACGCCCGCCACCGCACCATCGCCGGGCCGAAGGTCTCCCTGGACTACCCCACCGTTGTTCTGGTCGATCGGGTAACCGCGTCCGGCGCCGAGATCCTGGCGGGAGCGATCGCGCCGCTCCCGCGCGTTCAGCTGGTCGGTCAGAGGACCTACGGCAAGGGTCTAATCCAGCGGGTGTACCCGCTGCCCGAGAAGCATCTGCTCAAGCTCACGGTGGCGGAGTACATCCTGTCGGGCGATCGCGAGATCCACACCAAGGGCATCGAGCCCGACATTCAGCTCTTTCCGGTCTCGACCAAGCGCCTGAGCCGGCTGGCCAACGCCCCGGTGGAGTCGGTTCCGTACATCCTGCCCGAGAAGAAGGAGGACGAGGAAGAGGACGCAGAGGACGAGGACGAGAACGACTTCCCGATCGAGGTCGCGCAAGCCCTGCTGGCCAAGGGCCAGGCGGATCCCCTGCCGTGGATCCGTGCGAAGGCGGACTCAGAGATCTCGAACCACCTGGGCGAGATCGGGATCACCTGGATGAGCAAGGGAGTGCCTCTGCCTGAGCTTCTGCCCAAGGCGCTCCGGATCAAAGGCGAATCGCTGCGGTTCGTCGCGGGCGAGCCCGGGACGCTGCGGCTGAAGGTCGAGAATCCAAACGACTTCACCATCCCCGACGCCTGGATCGCGCTGGACCTGCCCGCCTCATATTCCGGCGACGAGCTTCTGCCGCTCGGAGATCTCGCGCCAGGCCAGGTGGTCATAGGCGAACTCGAGCTTACGCCACCGTATGGACTCTCGGTGCCCAAGCAGCCGGTGACGGTGCACGTGGCCAGTGGCTCCCGGCCGTTGCAGTCACGGCGGCTGCTGCTGGACGTCAAGCAGTACGCGCCGGAGATCGAGATCGAGGTCATACGCATCGCGGCCGACCGCGTGGAGGTCACGCTCAAGCAGCGCGGGGATCAGGCCATGGCAAACATCAAGATCGCCGTGCCCGGGGACGTGAGTGAAATCGAAGAGCTGCCTCCGGATACACCGGTGACGAAGGAGCTGCGGCTATCGGGCGAGGTGGATTCGGTTTCGGTCACCCTGCGCGGCCCGGGCATGCGACGCCAGATCGAGGTCCCGATCCCGGATGAGCGCGTGACCGTCGTGCCGCCCTCCGTGATCATCGAGCGCGGGGGGATGCCGGGACGACGCCGGCTGACGCTAAGCGCGGACTCCCCCGAGGGCCTCAGCATGGGTTTGATCTTCCTCGACGGCCAGAAGCGGACCTACGTCGACTGGCAGGGTCAGAGGCAGGGCCGGCTTACGACCAGGCTCCAGAGCGGGGACCACAAGATTACGGCCCGTGTGGAGACCGTCTCCGGGGTCGCCGTGATCGACTCCTGGACCCTCACAGCAAACTGAGCTGTCGCGGGCGGCCCAGTGCCTCATCGAAGCTCTGTCCCAGATGGCATAGAATCGCGTCCGCCACGGGGCGCAGCACCTTCTCCACGTAGTACGTGCGATCGACCTCCACAGGAAACGGCCGCCCGGCTAGCACCGGCTCGGGACCGGTCTTCGTGATCACGTAGCTCACGACCCGCTCCACCGCGGAGCCCGCCTTGCGCGCCGCCTGGATGTGCGGCGGCACCGTGGTGTAGCGATCGATCGAGCCCTTGCGGATGCCCTTGCGGATCACGAGCTCACGGTCCAGCTCGCCCGCCAGTACGCGGGCTACGATTTCCTGCACCACCGGAACGACGGGCTGATCGGTGAAGACCCGGCTCAGCATCTCCTGCTGCAACTGACCAGCGACGGCCGGCCAATCGCGTCGTACCGCCTCCAGCCCGACGATCTCGAGCTTGTCGCCCACCAGTCCGGCGTAGCGCTTCTTGCTGCCCTGCCCTCCGCCCCGCACGCTCGGCTGCATAAAGCGCAGGTAGAAGCGCTCCAGCGCGAGCTCCAAGCGGGGCTCCACACGGTACTCGCGCCGCACGCGCTCCGCGATCTGGCGCTCCACGCGACTGCGCAGCTCCAGCGCCGTCTTGCGTGCCTCGCGCTCGCTGGCCTCGGGCTCGAGCGCCACGAACAGCGAATCCGTGTCTCCGTAGAGCACGCGGTAGCCCTCGGCCTCGAAGGCATCCCGGGTCCAGAGCAGGGTCTGCTGACCGAAGCCCGTGATTGCGTTGGCCACATCTGGATCGAAGAAGCGACACGATGCCGCGCCGAGCACGCCGAAAAGCGCGTTCATCATGATCTTGATCGCCAGGTCCGCGTGCCGGTCTCCGCGCTGCTTCGCCTGGGCACGGCGCGCGAAGAAGCCCTCCAGGACTTGCGGCAGGATCGCCTGCTCGCGCGAGAACGCTGCACCGTTGGGAGCGACGATCGCGTCCGAGCCCGCCTCAGCATGCGCGAGCGGGTCGAGATTGAAGGTGCGAATCAAGCTCGGATACAGGCTCTTGAAGTCGTAGACGGCTACGTTCGAGAAGATTCCCGGGTGCGAGTCGAGTACCGCACCGCCCTTGACCGCGGGCTTATCGCGCTCGGTGTGAACCGACGGGGCGACGCGCCCGCTATGACGCAGCTCCGGCAGGTAGAGCAGGTCGAACGAAGCGATGCTCGCGCCCACCCGATCGAGCTGCATACCCGAGAGCAGGCTGCGCTCGAGCGCCAGCTCGACCAACGCCTCGTGCTGCAAGATCTCGAACACCAGGCGCGCGTCCTCTCGGTTATAGGCCACGAACGCGGTGGGGTCCTCGCGGTAGAGGCGCAGGATCTCCTGCGCCCGGTCCTGCCCCTGGTCACTCAGCAGCTTGCCGCGCCCGAGCAGCGTCTGCGCCGCGGTCTCGAGCCGATAGTCGTCGAGCTTGATGAAGGCGTCCCGCACCAGGGCCGGCCCGTCCAGTACCACGCGACCGGGGATCTCGACTCGCGACTGGCGCGTAAAGCTGCCATCGCGCTGGAACTCGATGGAACCCGGGACGCGGCCCAGCTCGAACCCGAGCTTGAGCTCCTGGGCCCGCCGTACCAGCACCCTCAGGTCGAAGTCGATGACGTTCCAGCCGGTGAGGATGTCGGGATCGATCGCGCGCAGACGTTTGGAGAATGCTTCGAGCAGGGCGCGTTCATCGGCATGAGACTGAGCTCCCGCTATCTCCCGCTCGGACAGCAGGTGAACCTCGTCGACGTCCGACCCGAACATGGCCACGGACAGGACCTGTGAGCTGTCGGGGGTGGTCTCGATATCGAGCGAGAGGATGCGCAGCTCGGGCCGGTAGTCCGCGGGACGGAGCGCGGGGTTACGGAAACGCAGCAGCCCGGGCGAGAGCGGCTCGGGCTCGCCCTGAATACTGAGCGCGGCCCGCAGACCGTGATCGATCAGGTAGCGGTAGGGGAATCGTATGTCGGCCTCAAGCGCCGTTCCGCCGCCATCCTCCACCTTGCGGCGCAGACGCGGCACGAACCCCGGCAGCGGGACGATCACGCGCCGCACACCCCTCCCGGCCAGGTCGCGATAGTTGCTGGGCTCGACGCGGATCTCCCTCTCTCCGTGCAGCAGGGCCGCTCCCCTCTCGTCCACGAAGAAGTATGGCTCGAAGCGATCGTCCTCGATCAGGAACGCCTCGCCGCTCTCCAGCCGCCCGAAAAGCTGCACCAGCGCCCGGCCTCGGCGCATGCAACTGGTCGGCTGCAGGATGAACCCCCGCCTCGCTGCGCTCATGGGCTGGCCGTTCCGAACCCACCCCCGCCTGGTGTCTCGATCCGGATCCGATCCCCCTGCTTCACCTCGACCGAGACTTTGCCACCGAGCTCGCGCCCGTTGTGAAGGTTGCGTCCGCGCGCGCCCGCGCCGCCCCCGAGTAGCCCAAAGGGCGCGCGCACGCGACGTTCCGACAGGATGGAGACGCGCATGGGCCGCAGAAACTCCAGCTCCCGTACGAGCCCGTCCCCGCCCCGCCAGCGACCCGCACCGCCCGAGCCTCTTCGCAGCGAAAACTCACGCAGACGCACGGGAAAGCGTGACTCGAGTACCTCCGGATCCGTGATGCGCGTGTTCGTCATGTGCGTGTGCACGCCGGAGGCGCCGTCGAAACCCTCGCCCGCGCCAGCGCCTCCTCCAATCGTCTCATAGTAACCGAAGCTCTCATCGCCGAAGGTGAAGTTGTTCATGGTACCCTGACACCCCGCGAGCCGTGCGACGGCGCCAAGCAATACGTCCACAATGCGCTGGGAGGTCTCGACGTTGCCGCCGGCCACGGCCCGGCCTGGAGAGGGCGCTAGAACCGAGGCCTCGGGGATGTGAATCTCGACCGGCCGCAGACAGCCGCTATTGAGCGGAATCGCCTCGCCCACCAGGGAACGCAGCACGTAGATGACCGCGGCCATGGTCACCGCCCGCGGGGCGTTGAGATTGCCCTCCACCTCCGAACCCGTTCCCGCGAAGTCGATTCGCATACGGTTCCCGATGATCTGCAGTGCGACACAAATGGGCGTTCCATCGTCCAGGGCGTCCTCGAAGTGGTATTCGCCGTCCGGCAGCTTGGCGATGGCATCGGCCACCTTGGCAGCAGCGTTGTCCTGGACATGCTGCATGTAGGCCAACACGGTGTCGAGCCCGTAGCGCTCGACCATCTCCTGCAGCAGGCGTTCTCCCGTGTGGTTGGCCGCGATCTGCGCCTCGAGATCGGCCAGGTTGTCGCGCGGGTTGCGCGCGGGATACGGTCCGCCGCTCAAGGTGGCGAGGATTCCCGCCTCCTCGAGCGTCCCCGCTCGCACGATGCGTGTGGGGGGGAAGACCACGCCCTCCTCCTCGAGGCTGCGCGAAAAAGGAGGCATCGAGCCGGGAGTACTGCCGCCGATATCCGCGTGATGCCCGCGGCTGGCACAGTAGAAGTGGATCTCGCCGCGCGCATCATGCACGGGTGTGACGACCGTGACGTCGGGCAGGTGTGATCCCCCGGCTGCGGGGTCGTTGCTCACGAACACGTCGCCCGGCTGCGGGTCGGGGAAGGCGTCGCGCACGGCGCGCACCGTCTCCCCCATGGCCCCCAGATGCACGGGGATGTGGGGCGCGTTCGCGACCAGCCCCGCGTGGCGATCGAATACGGCGCAGGAGAAGTCGAGGCGCTCGCGGATGTTGGTCGAGAGCGCGGTGCGCCGCAGCACGGTGCCCATCTGCTCCGCGATCGACATGAAGAGGTTATTGAAGATCTCTAGTTGGACGGGATCGACCTCGGCGCTCACACGATCGTGTGCGGCCCGACCCTCACGGTCCTCGATCAGGATGCGTCCGTGGGCGTCCATCACCAGCTCGAAGCCCTCGTCCACCGCGATCGTGCCTGTGGCCTCGAGGATCAGCGCGGGTCCCAGGATCGGAGCGCCCGGGACCAGCTCCTCGCGCTGGTACACGGGCACGTCGCTCACGAAGCGGCCGTTGGTCCAGAGCCGCGTGGTGCGCGAGACCGTGGGTGCCGTCTCCCGCGCATCGATCCGGGGCTCGCCTGGCGTCGGCTGGCGACCGAGTACCTCCACGCGGGCCACCACGGCCTCGATCTCGTGGGCAGCACGCACATAGCCGAAGCGCAGCTGGTGCAGGGATTCGAAAGCCCGACGGCGATCCTGCCCAGCTCGCTCATCCAGAGTGAGCGCCGTCTCCGTACCGCGGTAGCGCAGGTCGAGCCGGTACAGGCACTCGATGCGCTCATCGGGAAACCCCTCGTTCGCGAGCACGCGCCGCCCGCGAGCCTCGAGCTCGCTGAAGATCGGCTCGAGCGCGGCGTCCAGCCCGGGCTCCAGGCGACGCCGCCCCAGGTCCCGCTCACCGTCCCAGGACACGTCGGCCAGCCCCATCCCGTAGGCAGAGAGCACACCTGAATAGGGATGGAAAACCACGCGCTGAATGCCCAGGCGGCGCGCCAGCGCGCAGGCGTGCTGCCCTCCCGCACCGCCGAAGACGAAGAGCGCGTAATCTCGCACATCGTAGCCCCGGGCGACGGAGACCTGACGAATGGCCTCCGCCATGTTGGCGTTTGCGATCTCGAAGAAGCCCGCGGCCACCTGCTCGGGGGTACGCACGAAGCTGCGCGAGCGCAGCCCGGCCACTAGCTCCTCCAGGGCCTGCTCGATGCGCGCCCGCTCCAGCTCGAACGGAAAGCGATCGGGAAGGAGCCGCCCCAGGATCAGATTGATGTCGGTGATGGTGAGGTCCCGGGCCTCGGGGTGTCCGTAGCAGAGAGGACCCGGAACCGCACCCGCACTCCGGGGGCCTACGCTGAAGCGATGTCCATCGTACTGGCACAGAGAGCCTCCGCCCGCCGCGACCGTATGGATGCTCATCATGGGAGCGCGAATGCGCACTCCCGCGGTCTCTGTCTCGTAGACGCGCTCGAAGGTTCCGTCGAAGCGCGACACATCCGTCGAGGTCCCACCCATGTCAAAGCCGATCGTGCGCGCGAGGCCCATCTGCCCGGCGACGTGTGCGTAGGCCACCACGCCCCCGGCCGGGCCCGAGAGGATCGCGTAGGGCCCTCGGAAACGCGCCGCATCGGTCAGCCCGCCGCTCGACTGCATGATGCGCAGGGTCGAGCCGGGCAGCTCCGCGAGCAAGGTGCGCACGTAGTCCCGGATGAGTGGTGTCAGATAGGCATCCACACAGGTCGTGTCCCCACGCGCGACGATCCCGATCTCTGCCGCAACCTCGTGAGAGAGCGCGACGTGCTCGAAACCCACCTCCCGCGCGATCTCGCCCAGCTCCCGCTCGAGCTCGCCCGCGCGGTACGCGTGCAACAGCACAACCGCGACGCTGCTCAACCCCCGCTCTCGCAGCGCGCGCAGCTCCCGCCGTACCCGGTCTGGCTCCGGTCGCTCGATCACGCGGCCCTCGGCGTCGGCCCGGGCCGCCACCTCGAGCACCTCTTGATAGAGCAGCTCCGGCTTGCGGATCTCCAGCTCGAAGATGCGGGGACGCGCCTGCGTGCCGATCTCGAGCAGATCCCGGAAGCCCTGCGTGATCACCAGCGCGCAGGGCGCACCCCGCCGCTCGAGCAGAGCGTTGGTCGCGATGGTCGTGCCCATGCGCACGTCGCAAGCAGGAATCGGATCCGCGTCTGCCAAGCCGAGGATGCGTCGAATTCCGTGCAGTGGAGCCCGGTCGGACGAGAGCAGCTTCACCACCCGCACATCGCCACTTCGCGGGTCGCGCCCCAGGCAGTCGGTGAAGGTGCCGCCGCGGTCGATCCAGAACTCCCAGCGTCCGTCCGTACTCATGCTCGAAAGCTCGCGCACGGCACAGAACTTCGCTAGCGGTAGCCCTCCACCACGGGCCGACGGGGCAGCCGCCACCAAACAGCATCGCACCCTTCGCGAAGCTCGTCATCGAGCTCCAGCTTCAGGGCCGCGAACGAGGCGTCGAGCTGATCCGGCCGACTGGCACCAATGATGACGGAAGTCAGGTCCGGCTGCGCCAGCGTCCATGCGATCGCCACGGACGCCAGGTCCAGCCCGCGCTCCTGGACGAGCTTGCGCAGCGCCTCGATCGCCTCGAACTGCGCGGGCTGCCAGTAACGCCACTGGTAGACCTTGGCTGCCGTGCCCAGGGTAAAGCGCGTGCCCTCGTGCGGCGACTCCCCCTTACGGTACTTGCTCGTCAGGAAGCCGCCGGCCAGCGGGTTGTAGACGAGCACGCCCAGCCCGCGCGCGCGGCACAGCGGCAGCAGTTCCGTCTCGATCTCCCGGTAGAGCAGGTTGTAGCGCGGCTGCACCGATTCGTAACGCGCAATCCCCAGCCGTTCGCTGGCCTCAAGCGACTCGGCCAGCCGCCAGGCCGGATAGTTGGAGCAGCCGATGTAGCGCACCTTGCCCACGCGCACGAGATCCTCGAGCGTACGCATCGTCTCTTCGATGGGCGTGTTGGGATCAAAGAAGTGGGTCTGGTAGAGGTCGATCCAGTCCGTTTGTAGCCGCCGCAGGCTGGCATCGACCGCCTGCAGGATGTGCTGGCGCGAGAGGCCTTCGTCGTTGGGACCGCGACCCATGCGCCCACGGCACTTGGTCGCCAGCAGGATGCGGTCCCGGTTGCCCCGTTCTCGCATCCAGCGTCCTAGAATTTCTTCGGTGCGACCCACGTCCCCAAGCCGGCCTCCCAGGGGGTACACATCCGCCGTGTCGAGGAAATGGACCCCCGCCTCCAGCGAGCGATCCAGGATCTCGAAGGAAAGCTTCTCGTCTGACTGGAATCCGAAGGTCATCGTCCCCAGACACAGCACTGGCACGCGCAGGCCCGTTTGCCCGAGCGATCGCGTCTCCATCACGTCCTCCCGCGTCGGCGCGCCCTATGCAGCCTCGAAGAGTGCCGCCAGGCCCTGTCCCCCGCCCACACACATCGTGACCAACCCGTAGCGCTTGCCCTGCCGTCGCAGCTCCCGCAGCAGGTGTCCCGTCATGCGCGAGCCGGTCATGCCGTAGGGATGCCCGATCGAGATCGAGCCGCCGTTCGGGTTGAGCTTCTCGTCGGGAATCTCGAGGGTGCGCTGACAGTAGAGCACCTGCGATGCGAAGGCCTCGTTGAGCTCGACGATATCGATGTCGTTCATGCTCAGGCCATGGCGCTCGAGGAGCTTGGGCACGGCTAAGACGGGACCGATTCCCATCTCCTCGGGATTGCAGCCGGCGACGGACGTACCGCGGTAAACGCCCAGGGGCTCGATGCCGAGCTGCTTGGCCCGCTCTGCCGACATCAGCAGCGTGGCGGAAGCGCCGTCCGAGAGCTGGGAAGCGTTGCCTGCCGTAACGGTGCCGCCCTCCTTGAACACCGGCTTGAGCTTGGCCAGTCCTTCGAGCGTGGTATCGGGCCGGTTGCATTCGTCGCGATCGGCGACCGCATCCTCCTCATACGGCTCCTCACCCTTCTTCATCACCTTACGCCGCACCTTCATCGGCACGATCTCCTCCTTGAGGTAGCCATTCTGCTGGGCGCGAGCGATGCGCTGCTGACTCAAGAGCGCGTACTGGTCCTGATCCTCCCGCGACACGCCGTAGCGCTCGGCCACAACCTCCGCCGTATTGCCCATCACCATATAGAGACCGGGGAAGCTCTCCGCGGCTCTCGGGTTCACCATACGGTTCGTGTTCTGCGTGCCGTCGGCCATCATGGTGATCGTCTCCACGCCGCTCCCGATCGCTACATCGATGCCCTCGTGAATGATCTGGTGGGCCGCCATGGCGATCGCCTGGGAGCCGGAAGAGCAGAAACGGTTGACCGTGGTGGCGGGCACCGTGGCCGGGAGGCCCGCGACCATCGACGCGATACGGGCAACGTTCATGCCCTGCGCGCCCTCGGGGAAGCCGCAGCCGGCGATCACATCTCCGACCTCGGCTTTGTCCACATTGGGGTTGCGCGCGAAGAGCTGCTCGAAGCAGAACGCGAGCTGATCGTCCGGACGGGTCTGGTTGAATGATCCGCGTCCCGACTTGCAGAGCGCGGTGCGAACACTGTCGACGATGACGGCTTCACGGGCCATGGCTGGGTCTCCTCACTGGCTGGGTTCTCGGAAGGAAGACCCTCAGCATACACGGCAGCGTCGGCCTGTGAAGCCCTCGGAGGAGTGGACTAGCCTGGATATCGATCCAGGCTAGCGCCCGGGGGCGGCGGGAAGCCTGCCCGAGTAGCTCTCGGCCAGGCTCCGGTTCGCACGCAGCATGCTCTGGTTGATAGCGCGCAGCCCGTAGGATGTAGGTGAGCTCCGCAAGTCGGTCGGCCACCTCCTGCGTCGTCACGACGGCACGCGCGGGAAGGTAGCGACCGGCGGCTACGGTGACGCCGATGATCGTGGCTCCTGGCTCCACCACCACGCCCTTCTCCACATGCGCCTTGAAAATCAGCGCCTGCATGCCCACGAACACGTCATCCTCGATCCAGGCGGGGCCGTGAATCTGCGCTTAATGCGCGAGCGAGACCCGCTCTCCCACGTACACGGCGTAGCGCTTCCCCTGCACCGTATAACTGTGCTCCGGCACGGGCTCGCCCTGGGAGACGGTCTCCCGTCCCCGCGGACCGAGGCGAACGGCGCCACGTAGACGCCAGCCCCGATCTCGACAGCACCGATTACGCTCCAGAACGGGTCCAGCAAGACGTGGGCGTGCACACCTGGGCTCTCGACGTCCGGATTGAACTCGGTCGGCACGTTGGCTCGAATCCGCGCCTGCGCAGGAGCGGCGCCCGGGCCCCTTGAGGGCGGCGGGCCGGGCGCATGCTGGGCCCATCGTTCGAACCTCCCACCGCCGGCAGCGGGTCAGGCACGGCGGGGCTTCCCCGGCCCGGCTCCCCGTGGTCCAGTCCCGCCCAGCCCCAGCCCAAGCCAGACACCTGCAACCAGAGCCAGTACCAGCTGGCTCAGCGAACGCCTGAACGTCATGCCCGCCGTCCCCGCTCTGCAACTTCGACCGTTTCGCCGGGTCCTTTAGCGGGAGTTGCCGGTTACTGACATGCGCGCGCGAGGGACGCGGCCCTTCGGGTGAGCAATGCATGCTCCATTCACTCCAGGATGGCGGACGAGGTGCACACGCTGGGGGACCTCTTCGACTCTCAGGTGTACGTGTAGCACCTACCCACGAGCCAACCGAGAGTGTCTGCAAACTCAGCCCGCTAGAAGCTCGAGCTGTAGGCGAGCTGCCGGCTCGAGCGTAGGCAGGCGACTTGCTTCGGGGTCGGGCTCGCGCCTTGCACGGAGTTCGGGCCAGGATCGAGGTACGTATGTCGCTCGTCACAGCCGAGGCAGCCTCGGAGCCATTCAGCCCGGCCGCGCTGGCTCCGATGATACCTGCAAGATGGCCGACCCAGCCCGATCGGAGAAGCGTCGCTTGAGGCGCAGCGTCACGCGTATTCGCGCCACTTTCGTGGCGGGCCACACGAAGGGCAACGGGCACATCAAGAACATGAGCCCGGACGGCCTCTTCCTCCGCACCGACACACTCCCCGTCAGGGGCGACCCCATATGCGTGATCTTCAACCTACCGGACGGCAGCAAAGTCGAGGTCGCTGGCACGGTGCGCTGGAGCACAGCCCAGCTTCCCCGGCCCGAGCAGGCGAAGGCGGGCTTCGGCATGCTCATCGACCAGCAGAACGACCTCTATCTCCAGTTTTATGAGGAGCTGCTGACAGGCTGAGCGCAGCGTTGCGTGTGCACCGCGCCGTTCGCTTTGCATACTAGGTCGCAACGCCCCTCGGGGCGCCTGTCAATCCGCCTCCGACACCTCCCTCAGTGCCTCGAGCTCGCTCACGATCTTTTCCAGCCGCTCGCAGATGGCGAGCACTAGCCGTGTTGGACTTGGTTGGGTCGCCGACCTTCTATCCTTCAGCTCTTCGAGCGAGACCGAATACTTCTTTGCCACGGGTTCACCCTCCTTTTGGCCCCGCCCCCCTGCCCGCGCAGCAGATTCGGTGGACTTGGTCAATCGCGTAACCTCCTGTTTTCATGGCGCACCCGCAGGGACTCGAACCCCGAACCCCCTGGTCCGAAGCCAGGTGCTCTATCCAATTGAGCCACGGGTGCGCGGTGCAAAGGTGTAGCGAACTGGAGCGCTTCGGGTCAGCGCTCCGCAGACACGATGCGGGAGATCACGAGGCTCTCGCCGTCGGGGCGGCCGTCCTGAAGCGACTCCAGCGGCGGCAGATGGGCAATGAGCTTCTCGAGCTCCTGCTTCTGCTCGGGCGTCAAAGAGACGAACTCCAGGCCCATCCCGCTCTCCCCGTGATCTGCCACGAGCGTCGCATGGACGACCACGGGCTCCTCGCGCGAGCGGCCGTAGAGCGCGAGCGTGAGCTGTGATCCCAGCTCGAGCCCGGCGCGCCCCGCGATCCGGACACCCTTGGGAGAGAGGTCGTGACCCAGCACAACCTTCTCGGGCGCCTCGGAGCTGAACGTAACCACCCGGCGCGGGTACGAGCGCCGGGGCTGGCTGCGGCGCTCATCGGCCAGCTCCTCGAGCAGAATCTCCGGCTCGGGCTCGTGGTCGAACTCCAGCGGAGCCACCCAGGCCCCCAGGCCGCGCCCCTCGAGTACGTCCTCGAGCTGCTTGCGGGCCTGCGGCTCCAGAGGCTGGAAGGCGATCACCACCGAGAAACCCGGGGCCTGGGAGCGCGCCTCGTAAGGCGCGCAACGAAGCACGCTTCCCGTGAGCTCCACGGGGGGACCATCGAAGAGCTCGGCAGGGAGCTCGAGTGTGACCGGCGTGTCCGCTTGCAGCTCGTCGGGCGAGACGAAGCGGCAGCTCTCCATGGAGAGGTCGACCAGCGCCGCCTTCTGGCTCCCCAGGCTGGTGCGGTAGCGGATCTCGCAGCCAATCGGAAGACGCAGGGTTCCCCGTCTCTCCTGGCCGCGATAGAGCAGCTGCCCGAAGAGCAGCCGCAGCGACTCGGTATCGATCTGGGTGTGGACGAGAAAGTGGGCACCGAGCCCGCGCAGGTACTTGCGCCCCGCGAGCGAGAATTCCTGATTGTGGAAGCAGACCCAGGTCGGGTTGGACGGCTCTTGCGCGCTGCACTCGAACTTCGGAAGCTCGAGCGCGCGTCGCCAGTTGGTCAGCAGCAGATCCCTGGGCTTGGGTACACCAGCGCTCAGCTCTGGTGCGTGCAAGTGCACGAAGTCAGCCCCGAGACGCACGAGCGCCGCGCGGACTCGCTTGAGCTCGGCATCATCGAGCAAAAGGACGGACGGTGCGCCGTTCATGGCACGGCTCTTCGGCGGATCGGCAACACCGCTGTAGGATTGTCACACGCTCGACGTAGGAGGCCACTAATGGCAGCCGCAGCGTGCGTTAGGGGATGTAGACGAGGCCCCGCAGATCGAGTCGCGGCCCCAGCGTGTGCGGCGTGGCCGCCCCTGTGGTCGGGTCGATCTCGTAGATCTCTTCCACCAGGCCCTCAGCTCCCCGGTCGGTGCGGATACCGAAGAGGCCTCCACCCGGGGTAAAGGCGATCGACTGCAGGAAGGGGCCGATCGCGATCGGGTTCACGTCGCTGATCTCGGCTGTGCGCGTGTCGACCGTGTACAGACCACGGTCCCGCCCCCAGCCGTAGAGCGTCCCATCCGGGGAGAAGTCGAGGGATTGGGTGAAGTAGGCATCCAGCTGCCCGATCTCTGCGCCCACGCCGGTGTCTGGGTCAATCACGAAGAGCCGGCTGCCGGTAGCGCGCACCCAGTTCACGCCGTAGAGCAAACCATCGGGGGAGATGGCCAGCGCCCGCACGCTGACCTCCACCTCGCCCAGGTCCAGCTCAACGGTGCTCTCCACCTCTCCGGAGTCCGGATCGATGGCCATCAGCCGACCGGCTCCATCCACCGTGAAGACCCGGCCTGCAGCGTCGACCGCGAAGGCGTTCAAGTCGATGCCATCCAGGAGGCCCACCAGCTCGGCGTCAGCCGTATCCTCATCCACCGACCAGAGCTCACCCGACCAGGAGACGCCGAGCAGCTCAGCCTGCGCCAGTCGAGGCCCGCACAGCATGCAGATCAGGACCCCAAGGAAAAGCTGAGGCTTACGCATGGACACAGCTTAGCCCAGGCACAGTCGGGTGCAAAACCCCTCGCCCGGATCGGACGCTCCTGATCCCAACCGCTTTCCGTGTTACACTATGGATGATCCTCTTCGGATCCCACATGTGGAACTCCTCGAACCGAATTGTGGGAACGCAGGGTCTTGAGCTCGGGGCTTCGGCCCCGGGCTCTTCCTTTCCGGGCTCCGGGCGCAGCCAAATACGCCTCAGGTGACGCGCGTCTAGGCCGACTTTATAGTGGTCGCCATGCATCTGCCCTTGCCCCCAGCCCTGAGAGACCTGGCCGAAGAGGTGGACAAGCGTCTCTCGCAGCTCCCCACTCAGCTCAACGAGTACGGCTTCGATCCCTTCGGCTTCGAGCCAGAGTACGTCCGGCGGCTGCTGACGTTTTTCGCCCTCATCTACCGTTACTACTTCCGCACCGAGACAAGGGGCATCGAGCGCGTCCCCAATGGGCGTGTATTGCTGATCGGGAACCACGCCGGCAACACCATCCCCTGGGACGGGGCGACGCTGATGATGGCGCTGCTGCTCGAGGCCCAGCCTCCGCGCTACGTGCGCGGCATGGCCGAGTTCTACCTGCCCAAGATCCCGTGGTTTAGCGAGCTGATCTACCGCTCGGGCTCGGTGGTGGGCACGCCCGAGAACTGCTTGCGACTGCTGGAGCTCGAAGAGGCCATCATGGTTTTCCCCGAGGGGCACCGCGGCTTCATCAAGCCGTACAGCAAGGCCTACCAGCTCCAGCGCTTCGGGACGGGCTTCGCCCGGCTCGCGCTCCAGACCCGCACGCCGATCGTGCCGGTCGGAATCGTGGGCTCGGAGGAGCAGTCGCCGGGCTTGATGGACGCGACCTCCATCGGTCGCATGATCGGCGCGCCCGCCTTCCCCATCACGGTGGGCTTCCCCTGGCTGGGCGTCTTCGGTTACCTGCCGCTGCCGGTCAAGTTCCGCATCCACTTCGGCGAGCCCATGTACCTGGATGGGCATCACCAGGACGATGACAGCAGCATCGAGGAGCAGGTGGAACGGGTCCGTGATCAGATCGCGCTCTTGCTCGAGGAGGGCCTGGCCGAACGGCGTAGCTGGTTCACCTGATGCCGGGCGACGCGCTCGTCTGGTACCTGGTGTTCGTGGTCTCGACGACGGCACACGAGGCCAGCCATGCCCTGGCGGCCTACGTGGGCGGGGATCGGACCGCCTACCTGGGCGGACAGGTCTCGCTCAATCCGCTGCCGCACATAAAGCGCGAGCCCTTCGGCATGGTAATCATGCCGCTCCTGGGTGCGTTCTCGTACGGCTGGCCGATCGGCTGGGCGAGCACGCCGTACGATCCGCGCTGGGAGCAACGCTACCCGCGCCGCGCCGCCTGGATGGCCGCGGCCGGACCGGCGGCCAACCTGCTGCTCGCGCTGCTCGCCCTGATCCTGCTGCGCCTGGGTCTGGCGACTGGAAGCTTCGCCGCGCCCGAGCTGCTGAGCTTCTCGCGACTGGTCATTGCCGACACGCTCTTCCTACAGATCTGCGGACGCCTGCTCTCGATGCTGCTCACGCTGAACGTGATCCTGCTGCTCTTCAACCTGATTCCCTTTCCTCCGCTCGACGGGGCCAGCGTGCTGGTACTCGTCCTGCCGGAGGATATTGGCCTGCGGCTGCGCGAGACGCTGCGCAGCGGAGGCTTCGCCATCGGAGGACTGCTCCTGGCCTGGTACCTGTTCGCGCAGATGATCGGACCGGTGTGGGCACTGCTGCTGCGCCTGGTCCACCCCGATCTAGTCTACGGTTAGCTAGTCGGCCGGCTGTGAGATGTCGACGTCGAGGTGGCCGTCCTTCACGCCCAGGCTCACGCGCGCGCCCTCGCGCACGTCGCCCGCGATCAGGGCCCGCGCGATGCGGGTCTCGACCTCACGCTGGATGAAGCGCCGCAGCGGCCGCGCGCCATAGACCGGATCGAAGCCCTCGCGCGAGATCAGCTCGCGCGCCTCGTCGGCCATCCGCAGCTCGATCTTGCGCTCCTCAAGCCGCGCCTGCAGGTCGCGCACCATCAGGTCGACGATCTGCTTGATCTCCTCGAGCTGTAGCGGCTTGAAGAGGATGATCTCGTCCACGCGGTTGAGGAACTCCGGCCGGAAGTACGAATGCATCTCCGCAAACACGGCCTCCCGGGCCACGTCCTCGATCTCGCCGCGATCGGTCACGCCCTCGATCAAGTGCGCCGAGCCGATGTTGCTGGTCATGATCAGCACCGTGTTGCGGAAGTTGACCGTGCGCCCATGCGAGTCGGTCAGACGACCGTCATCCATGATCTGGAGCAGCAGGTTGAAGACGTCCGTGTGGGCCTTCTCGATCTCGTCGAAGAGCACCACAGCGTAGGGCCTGCGTCGCACGGCCTCGGTGAGCTGTCCACCCTCGTCATAGCCGATGTACCCGGGCGGCGCGCCGATCAGGCGCGAAACGGCGTGCTTCTCCATGTACTCACTCATGTCGATCCGAATCAGGTTCTCTTCCGAGTCGAAGAAGCTCGCCGCCAGGGTCTTCGCGAGCTCCGTCTTCCCCACGCCGGTCGGGCCCAGGAAGATGAAGGATCCGATCGGCCGGCGCGGGTCCTGAATGCCCGCTCGCGAGCGCAGGATCGCGTCCGCCACGCTCTGCACGGCCTGGTCCTGTCCCACCACGCGCTCGTGCAGTACGCGCTCGAGCTTGAGCAGCTTCTCGCGCTCGCCCTCCATCAGCCGCATCACCGGGATGCGCGTCCAGCGCGACACGATCTCGGCGATCTCGTTCTCAGTGACGTCCTCGCGCAGCAGGCGCTTGGTTTTCGCCTGGCCCTCGATCCGCTCGCTCTCCTGCTTGAGCTGGGCCTCGAGCCGGGGGAGCTCGCCGTGGCGCAGCTCCGCCGCCCGGTTCAGGTCATAGGCCCGCTCGGCCTGCTCGATCTCGAGCCGCACCTGCTCGCTGCGCTCGCGCAGCTCCTGCAGCTTTTCGAGCGCGCTCTTCTCCGCATCCCACTGCGCCCGCAGCTCGGCGACGCGGCTGCGCCCCTCGCTGAGCTCGCGACGCAGCTCCTCGAGGTGGTCCTTGCTGCCCGCGTCCTTCTCCTTGGCGAGCGCCGCCTCCTCGATCTCGAGCTGCAGCACGCGCCGCGTAATCTGATCGAGCTCCGACGGCATCGAGTCGATCTCGGTACGAATCATGGCGCAGGCCTCGTCCACCAGATCGATCGCTTTGTCGGGCAGGAAGCGGTCGCTGATGTAGCGATCCGAGAGCGTGGCCGCGGCCACGAGTGCATTGTCCTGGATGCGCACCGCATGATGGAGCTCGAAGCGCTCGCGCAGTCCGCGCAGGATCGAGACGGTATCCTCGACCCCGGGCGGCTCGACCACGATGGGCAGGAAGCGGCGCTCGAGCGCGGCGTCCTTCTCGATGTGCTTACGGTACTCATCGAGCGTGGTGGCGCCGATGCAGTGCAGCTCGCCGCGCGCCAGCATGGGCTTCAAGAGGTTACCCGCGTCCATCGCGCCCTCGGCCGCGCCAGCGCCCACGATCGTATGCAGCTCATCGATGAAGAGCAGGATCTGCCCCTGGCTCTCCTTCACCTCGTGCAGCACGGCCTTGAGCCGCTCCTCGAACTCACCGCGGTACTTGGCGCCCGCGATCAGCGCACCCAGGTCGAGCGCGATCAGCAGGCGGTCCTTGAGCCCCTCGGGCACGTCGCCACGCACGATGCGCTGCGCCAGGCCCTCGACGATGGCGGTCTTACCGACCCCCGGCTCGCCGATCAGGACCGGGTTGTTCTTGGTGCGACGCGAGAGGATCCGGATCACGCGCAGGATCTCCTCGTCCCGCCCGATCACGGGATCGAGCTTCCCATCGCGTGCGGCCTCCACCAGGTCACGCCCATATTTCTGGAGCGCCTCGTAGGTCGCTTCTGGATTGGCGCTGGTCACGCGCTGCTTGCCACGCACCTCGCTCAATGCCTGCAGGAAGCGTTCGGAATCGATATTGAACTCCGCGAGCACGCGTCCCGCGGCGCTGTCACTCCCCTCCTCCAGGAACGCCACCAGCAGGTGCTCCACCGACACGTACTCGTCCTTGAGCTGTCGGGCGGCATCCTGTGCCGCTTCCAGCAGCCGCTGCAGGCGCTGCGAGATGTAGAGCTTGCCGAGCTCGACCCCCGGCCCCGAGACACGCGGCCGGCGCTCGAGCTCCTCCTCCACGCGCTTACGGAAGGGGTCGAGCGGCACGTGCATGCACTCGAAGAGCCGGGACGTGAGACCCCCCTCCTGCTCGAGCAGGGCCAGCAGCAGATGCTCGCCGTCTAGCTCCCGGTGCCCGTAGCGCGCCGCAGCGCTCTGCGCGGCTTGCAGAGCCTGCTGGCTCTTCTGGGTCAGACGCTCCAGGTCCATAATTACAAGTCTCCCATAGGGGGCAGCGGTCACCCCGGTCTCGATCTACGCCTCTAACATCGGCACTCGCAGCGGGCTGTCAAATAGCCGCGGATGCGCGTGTTTCCCCATCTGACGCCCCCCACAGGATACCCTAAGCTTCCGGGTCGCGGCCTCGCTCCAGCGCACGGTGGGTGTAGCTCAGCTGGTTAGAGCGCCAGGTTGTGGTCCTGGAAGCCGGGGGTTCGAGTCCCCTCACCCACCCCATCATTCCAAGTACTTACGTCGCT
>SMWZ01000190.1 GCA_004356455.1 Deltaproteobacteria bacterium | reverse complement strand
GGCGGGAGGAAACGACTTCCCCTCCTATCAGGTCTACTCACCGCCCTATCTCTTTCAGGGCGCGCGGCCCAGCGTGACCGCGGCACCCAGCTCCGTCTTGGTTGGCCTGACCTTCACGGTGGAGACTCCGGATGCCGAGTCTATCGCCTCGGTCTCGCTTATGCGGCCGAGCTCGGTCACCCACGGCTTCGACCAGAACCAGCGCTATGTGCCGCTGGACTTCACGGTCGGCTCTGGCGAGCTTGAGATCACCGCACCGCCGGACACGAATGTGGCGCCTCCCGGCGTCTATATGTTGTTCCTCGTGAATCAGACCGGGGTGCCATCCATCGCCGAGTTCGTGCTGCTGACGGCGTGCGACGAGGACGGCGTGTGCGAGGCGGGCGAAAACTGCCACTTGTGTCCCGGCGAGTGTATCTCTGGAGACGGCGCATCCTGCGGTAATGGTATCTGCGAGACAGGCAACGCTGAGGACTGTGTATCTTGCCCGTTGGACTGCAGCGGGAAACAGAGTGGCAAACTCAGCAAGCAATTCTGCTGTGGTAACGGGGGTGGACAGAATCCGGTTGACTGCGCCGATCCACGCTGCACCTCGAGAGGATTCGACTGCAGCCAAACGCCGGCTGTAACCTCCTGCTGCGGCGACTTCGTCTGCGAAGACATCGAGAATGGCTCCAACTGCGAAGTGGACTGCGGGGCTCCGTCGTTCTGCGGCGATGGTCCTTGTGACTCCGGCGAAGACGTCTGCTCTTGCGCTGTGGACTGTGGCGCGCCACCGAGCACCGAAACCAAGTGCACCGATGGTGACGACAACGATTGCGATGGTGACTACGACTGCGAGGATCTGGACTGCACCGACGATCCGGACTGTCAGTGCCAGCTCCTGGGCACGACGTGTACGTCGGACGACGAGTGCTGCTCCAATCGATGCAAGGGAAAGCGGGGAGCCAGGGTCTGCAAGTAGCCAAGGACTGAGCCATCACCGCGGGCCACCGGGGTGAAGCGCTCGCTCTACGCTGAGAAGACATCTCCTTCTCGGAGACGCGAATGGCTACACGGACCGAATAGGCCCGAGCCTCCTTGCCTGCTCATGGGTGCGCAGGCTCCGCCGGCAAGCGTGGTGATCGCTCACTCCCAGACAAGAAGAGCATCTGGGTTCAGCAGCCGAGGGCAGACCTCAATTTTGGACAGCACAATCCCGAAACAGAAAAGACCGGGCAGGAGGGCCCCCTTTGCGTCCGTAGCGCCGCTAGGAGTCCCCTCCGCGAATGGCCGGCCCGATCACACCGATCCCTGTCGCCCAGCCCGCTGCAGCCCCTCGGCCCACTTGCATCGCTCTCGGCGGTCCGCTTCCGCTCCCGTCCCGAGCCGCCGCCAGCACCGGGGACGGAGTCCGAGCAGCGGGCGCTCAAGAACCTGGCCTCGCGCCTGGCCAAGCTCCGCGTGTCACTCGAGCGTCTGAGTACGAGCTCGATCCTGGCGCGGAACCTCAAAACCGCGGCCCAAGTCCTCTCCAGCTCCTCCATCGGGCTCGACTTCACGCGGACCGCGACGACTCTCGAGTCAACGGAGGAGGTCAACACCACTCCGACGTCGTTCTCTCCGTTCGGCCCCTCCTTCAGTGGAACGTCCACCTCGCTTCCGACCATCGGAGGAACCTATGACGGAGCCCAAGGCGATGATACCTTGACGTTCAAGGCCCAGGACAACTTTAATAACCCCGACACTAAGACAGCGAGAATCCAGGTCTACGACGGCCTCGGTACCTTGATCGACACCCTGGACTTCCAGAACGTGGCAGCGGATACGCCGCTTACACTTTCGAACGGCCTGACTCTATCCCTCTCCACTGGCAGCGTCGTGAAAAACGAGACGTTCCAGGTCTCCGTCTTTGCGACCTTGGGCAGCAGCGTCGACCCCGACAAGCCCTTCAACGGGACCCGCAACAACGATCCGAACCTCGAAAGCGGACTGAGCGTGAGCGCCGGATCGTTCGAGGTAAACGGCATCACGATCAATGTGCTCGACACAGATACGATCAATACGCTGCTCTCCAAGATCACCTCCTCTGCGGCGGGCGTCACCGCGACATTCGACTCGGGTACCGAGACGGTCCTACTCACCCAGAAAACGCTCGGCTCTCAGAGTCAGGTCGTTCTCGCCAACGATACGTCCGGCTTTCTGGCTTCGACGAAGCTGAATGGTGCCACACAGATTCTAGGGAAAGACCCCGATGACGCAGAGCTCATCTCTACCGTCAGCGCCCTCTCGGGCATCAGCACCGGCAATTTCTCGATCAACGGGGTCAGCATCTCCGTGGACACCAGCATCGACAGCCTTAACGATGTGATCGATCGCATCAACAGTTCCGCCGCTGGAGTCACCGCTACTTTCAGCGAGTCACAAGATAAGCTGGACATCAAGTCGAATAGCCCCAGCGCGGATCTCGTGCTCAGCAACGGGAGTAGTGGGTTCTTCAGCGGTGTCAACATCACACCGGGCACCTTCAAGCCAAAAGCAGGTGTTGATCCCTCGAAGGCACGCACTTTCGAGGCTCCCGATACGGTCAGGAGGCGCCTGCTTGAAGTCGGCCGCGAGCTCGACGCACTCTTCCAGGACAAGTTCAAAGGCATTAGCAATGAAGTGGTGGAGGACCTTCGAGGCCAGCTCCGAGACTCCATCTCAGCTGCCTTCGAGTCGATCTTGGAGGATACCGAGCGTTCCACGCTGCGATCGGGTTTTGGAATCGCGTTTTCCTTCAGTGATACCGCGCAGGGGATTTTCGATTTCGATCTCCGCAAGTTCAATCGCTCGGTCAGCGAGAAGTTCAACCAGCTCACGAACTTTCTGTTCCGAGATGAGTTGTACCTGCAACCGGGCGGGCTCATCCCGTCCCTAATCGGAAAGCTCAAAGATCTGGAAGCCGACATCGCAGACACGCTCGGGGCGGCCAGCACCGGGCTGGTCGTTGATGTCATGGCATAACATGCGACCCCGAACGATTCCTTGATCTAGAGCTACGGAATCTGGATTCCTGCCGCACCGATCAGGTCCCCCCCAACACATGGATTGGGAGCCACATCGGGCAGGTTGAAGCCCCCCTCCGCGAGGTTCTGTGTGCAGCCCGCAACGTTCGCGGCGCCGAGCGGCCCATGGACCTCCACCCCCGTGATCACGACCGAGCGCAGCGTACTCGGCGGGATCAAGCTGAACAGAGATGATGCATTGATCGCCGCCTTGCCGTTTCCCTTCTTGAGCTCGCCCACCAGGTTGAACTCGAAAGCAACGTCAGCGGCGCCCGGGAACGTCCCCGCGACGACCACGATGAACTCGTCGCCCGTGAGGGTGCCCGTCGCCTTGAACGAGCCGTCCGTCGTGATGAGCTCGCCCGCTCCATCGACCACACCCTTCAGGTTCGCCTGAAATTTACCACTGTCCTGCGCCTGTATCTTGCTCTTGTTCGCGAGCGTGCCCGGGCCGTTCGGGTCGTTCGGGTCGAGAACGCCCACGGGAACAAGGTTGGCCTTGTATTTGGTGCCAGCCCATGCGCTCGTCGAAAGGCCAACCACTGCGAGCGCCAGAAGAACAACGCTTGTGCATCTCATGAGATTCTCCTCGAGTCAATACTTTTCATCGATCAAGGCAGCCGCTGGATCTCGATCGTCGATTCGACGCCCACATGGTCCGAGATCCAGAGGGTCGTGCGGCAGGACTCCGGGGCGATGTCGCCCGGACAGTTCGCATCGATGCTGCAGGGCATCGGAGTCTCGCGCACGCAAAAGTCGTTGGGATTGCACTCGCTGCCGGAGGGACAGTCCGAGTCGTCATCGCAGGGGAGCCGTGGATCGAAGTGACACTCCGGGTTCGGGTCCGCAAAGGGGGTATCCGCAAAGCGCTGTGTCGGACCCAGCTCGACCGCCTCCGAAATCGGGGGTATGGGTCCGATCTGGCTCGCGGGAGCGATCATGATGTTGTCGATCCGCCTAGCGGTCGTATCATCCATCATCGTCAGGTCGGCGATGCCGCTGGTGCAGCCCGAGCGATCGGTCGGCGCATCGCACGCAGCGTCGAAGCCGTCGAAGAGCGAGAACCACCCGGCAGCCTGCATGAGATCGATCGGGGGATCATTATTGGGGTCGGAGTCGGGTGCGGTGCCGGTGTGCGCGTTGAAATCCGCGCCGACGATCGCGGGATGAGCGCTCACGTGTGTCGCTTCCAGGAAATCGATGAACACCTCTGCCTGGACCGTGCGCTCCGCCATGCTACATCCGATGCTACCTGCGCAGAAATGCATGGTGTAGACATCGATCGGGCCGACCGGGGACTCCGCTACGACTCGCGCCGCAAACCTGCGGTCTGAGAAGACCGGTACCGTCTCTTCGCTGGGGATGCGAACCACCTCTTTCAAGGTGAGCGGCCACTTGCTGAGCACGGCATTCCCGGTAGCCACCCCGTATTCCGCAGCGAAGTACTCGAGCCCAAAGCGGCTTTCCAGATCGTCGACCAGAATAGTCGGCCCGCCGGCGAATCCGAGCGTGACCTCCTGCAGCGTGACGAGGTCGGGCTCGACCAGGGCGATCTGATCCGCAAGCAGTATGAGGCGGTCCGCCAGATCGTCGAACCCAACATTACCCGTGCTGATGTTCTGGAGGATGTTGTGGTTGACGATCCGCACCGTGAAGGGGAGCTCGGCCTGACAGCTCGAGCTACAGCCATCGCCGTCTGACGTATTGCCGTCGTCACACTCCTCGCTGAATTCGAACACGCCGTTGCCGCAGATGGGCACGCAGCTCAGGTTGAGCATTCCGTCGTCCAATTCGTCACAGTTTCGGCTGAGGCCGTCGGCCACGTTTAGGGCCAGACAGACCCCACACTCCACTAGCTGATCCAAACAGGCCTGCAGGTCGACGGCGTCGAAACACTCGCCTGGAAACGCGGTTGCCTGGTCTACCCCGCTGCACTTCTTGGTGATCTTGTCTCCGAGCTTTGCCACGCAGGCACTCTGGATCTTGCCCTTCGGGTCGAGACCCATGCACGCCTCGAGATCCAAGCGGTCCGTGATGCCGCCATCCTTGAGTCCTGCTTTCTTGCAACTGTTGAAGGCCTTGAGCTTCGCATCCTGACACTTCTTCGTTGCCTTCACGACATCGACCTGGCACTTATGCGCAGACTTACCGTTTTCTCTAAGGACGATGGCCTGGTTCAGATCGGAACCGAAAACCGCGTGGATCAGTGCGAGCTCCTTATCCACTGCGACCTGATTGACGGTGGCCGAGTCAGTAGCACCGAATGCGGGGAAGGAGGCTGCGCAGTCCTTGAACTCTTTGGAGATGGTCTTCTGCTTGGCCTTGTCGACCTTCCCATTGCTGTCGGCAGTTGTGCACGCCTCGATGGTCATGGGGCCGAGCTTGCCCTGGGCACCGTCCTTGATGCACTTACAGATATCCTTGCCCTGGGCCTTCGCGACAGCGGCGAAATTCTTGTTCAGCCCGTTAATGCATTTCTGCTGATCCTTGGGGATCTGTCCGGAGACGGAGCCTGGGAGGAAAGCCAGAGCAATGCCCACGGCGGCGATGAGAGGAGCCAGCCGAGGAGGCCGTTTGCAGAGAGCTCGCTCGTGGGGTTTGACACAGGCCGTCATTGGGCATTCCCCTCATTCAGTGCCTCCCTAGTCTACCCTGGGGGGCATCCTCTACGGAAGTGGCGGCGTAGGGGAGTGGCTGGACCGAGAGTTCTGTGGCGCCCGGCGCCCGCCATCCTATACGAGCTGGTGCTGAGGCCTCTTGACGCCCGCTCAGCGCAAGTCCGGCGTTTAGCCCGTCTTGTCGGGATCCGCCTGACGTCAGCCCGAGGTCCGCGTCAACTCGTTCGTATCGGTATGGTTGAATTTCCGGCCGTAGATGTCGAGCGACGTCGTCTCCGAGTAGCTCATGCAGTCGCCACTGACTTCGACTCGGTGTTCGAACGCCACCGTGCTCGCACTATCGCGCATGAACGGCGACTCGATGATCCCCCAGTCGGGATCACCCTTCTTCGCATACACGTCGAGGACAACCTCGGATCCGCTCGCGTCGCCCTCGAACGATCCTCCGGCGAGCACTGCAACGACTCTCGGGATGTTGACCGACTGCGCGATCGTCTTGGTGGCGGGATCCCACGTCCAGTAGCCGATCTGGTCGTGGAAAACCTCATTGTTGGACTTGCGGGTGACAACCTGGTGATAGCGGACGATGGCCAGGGTCTGGGCCTCCGCGTTGGTCACGTCGCCTGCCGCCTCGAAGACGATCGTCTCGTAGTACGGATTCTCTTCGGTGCCGTCGGGCTCAGGAGACACGTCCGTCCCCTTGTCGCCCTGCCAGGTGCCGATCAGTGCGGCCAGCGGACCGTAGTCGATGTCACCCCCACTCATGCGGACCTCCATGCTCCAGTGTGATTCCCCGCTCTGCGACAGTTTCGTTTTTACTCTATCTGAATGGGATATCTCGAGCGAGAACGGTCTTTCGCCCGTCGCGCGTTGCATTCTGGATGGCCTCGTCGCACACGTGGCGAATGATCTCGGATAGAGGGTCGAGCGCTCCATCTGAAGTATTGAATCCTGAGCGTGCGCGAATGAATTCCTTCAAACGGCTCGCTACGATCAGTATCTCATTGGGCACGTCTGTCTTGGCCTCCTGCGAAGCAAGGTTCAGGCTGGCTTGTTTTCGCGTTTGAGCTCTTGGCACAGCGCTGCTCGGTTTCGTCTCCACCTCCAGGCTCATCGGCGCAGTCTGCTCCACAGCCCATGCCTCTCTGTGCCTCGCCACGGGTAGGTGGACCTCCCAACAACGGACGGAGCAGAACGAGAGCGCCGTTCGTTTACGGTTGCAAGTCGAGATGCTGCAGACCCAATACATTGAGCCGAGCTCAATGGGTTCCTTGCAGGCGCTGCAACGACGCCATCGATTCTCGCTCTTCACCGGGCGTCCTCCTTGAAGCAGAGTTTAGCCCAGTACGCTGCCGGATGCGGAATCACAAGTGGCGTTGGTAGCCTTGGTGCCCCATCCGCGATCGTCGCTCCGAGCAGCATCGGCATTACGGAGTATCGTCAGGGGGCTTCGGTATCGTTGGTCATCCATCAGGACTTTAGCCGGCTTGTGTTCACGGCTACAACTCCAACTCCTGAGCCGGATGAAGCGTTCAACGCCACCATAACGGCTTTCCGTCTCCACGACAAAGTTCAGTTACGGCAGAGTTCACTTCTCTCGCTGGCCTAAATGGTACGAACATCGACCGTCTTCTGGATGACGAGTGTGATAACGAAGGGAACACAACCGGCATCTGTCCCAGAGCTACCGCTCTGCAGCCGAGGATGGAAAGAGATCCCCGATTGGGTTTTCTGTACGTCGACCCGGCAACCGATCATCCCAGCTAACTTCGAGCGTACGTGGTTCAGGCTCCATCGCCGTGCGCGCAATGCACACCTACGCATCCATGCCACGGGAGGCTAGGAAGAGCATCCGCTGGGTCGCAGACCAGCTCGGGCACTCGAACCCGGAGCTGGCCTTGCGCGTTTACGGCCACGGCATTCGGAGTCGAGAGGAGGATCTTTCGTTCGCTGATTTCGGGCCCAGAAACAGCCCCGGACGGCCCTACACGGCCCCTCTCTCGAAGCCACCGTCAGCGACCAGCGAGTGCGCGGAGCTCAGCTCGCGCAACGACAAGGGAAAATTGGAGCACGAGACCGGACTCGAACCGGCGACAACCACGTTGGCAACGTGGAGCTCTACCAACTGAGCTACTCGTGCTCGTACCCTGAGTTTTGGACCACGGAGCGCCGTCGTCAAGGGGTCAGAGCTTCTCCACCGTGGAGCGCCCCCCAAGGTCGATGCCGGCCGTGGCGTTGCGGGTGTCCAGCACCCGGGGGGCCAGGCGGACCACCTGAGCGAAGTCCACCTCGGGGTGGGCGGTGGTGATGATCACCAGGTCGGCCGTACGCAGCACCTCATCGGTGAGGTCCACGGACTTGTGGACGCGTCCCTCGAGCGCCAGCTCCGGCACCCGGGCGTCGTGGTACGCGACCTGGGCCCCCAGCGCCTCGAGCTGGCTCAGGATGTCCACCGCCGGGGACTCCCGGGCGTCCGACACCCCCGCCTTGTAGGCCACGCCCAGCAGCAGAATCCGGGAGCCGTTGGCGGGCAGGCGGTCCCGGTTGAGTACCCGCAGGGCCCGCTCCACCACCCAGCCGGGCATGGCACCGTTGATGTCGCTCGCCAGCTCGATAAAGCGCGCCTTGAAGTTCAAGCTGCGCAGCTTCCAGGCCAGGTAATTGGGGTCGATCGGGATGCAGTGCCCGCCCAGTCCCGGCCCCGGCGTAAACTTCATAAAGCCGTAGGGCTTGGTTGCGGCCGCCTCGATCACCTCCCACACATCGAGATTCAGCCGGTCACAGATCATGGCCACCTCGTTGGCGAGCCCGATATTGATCATGCGGAAGGTGTTCTCGAGTAGCTTCACCATCTCCGCCGCCTGCGTGCTCGACACCGGCACCACGCGCTCAAAGAGCGGCTCGAACATGCGGGCCGCGAGCTGCGTGCAGAGCGGCGTCTCGCCCCCCACGATCTTCGGCACCTGCTGCAGCTCGAACTCCTGGTTACCGGGATCCATGCGCTCCGGCGCGTAGGCCAGGCAGATGTCCTGGCCCACCTGCAGACCCGAGGCCTCGAGCATGGGCCGGTAGAGCTCATGCGTGGTGCCCGGGTAGGTCGTGCTGCCCAGCACGATCAGCTGTCCCGCACGCAACCGTCTCTGCACTTCCTCAACGGCGGCCACGATATGCGACACATCGGGATCTTTGGTCTTGCGCAGCGGTGTGGGCACGCAGATGTTGATGCAGTCGCAGCGCGAGAGGACATCGCCGGCCGAGGTCGCCGTCAGGCGCTCCGCCTCGAGCACCGCCCGCAGTGTCTCTTCGGGGACGTCCTCGATGTAGGAGGAGCCGGCCTTGAGCTGGGCGACCCGGTCCTCATCGCGGTCGATGCCGGTCACGCGGAAGCCGGCCCGGGCGAAGGCCACGGCCAGGGGCAGCCCTACATAGCCCAGGCCGATAACCGCAATCTCCGCCTGCCGAGTCTGGATCCGCCCTTCTAGCTCCTGCAGACGACTGTTCACGCTCCCGGATTCTCCCCACGGCCCAGATAAGCCTTGAAGTAGTCATAACCTGACCACAATGTGAGGGCCGTGGCAAGAACCAGAATCAGCATCCCAACGTTGTGGAACGGGATGCCATACCAGGTGTGATGAATCAGTAGAAGCGTGAGCGCCGCGGTCTGGAAGCCGGTCTTCCACTTGCCGAGCGAGGACGCGTGCAGCACCACCCCCTCGCTCGATGCCATCGCGCGCAGGCCCGTCACGGCGATCTCGCGACCCAGGATCAGCACCGCCATCGGGGCAGCCCAGAGCGGGATCCGGTCCGGCACGGCCACCAGCATCAGGAGCGCCGTCATAATCAGCACCTTGTCGGCCAGTGGATCGAGTAGCTTGCCGATGCGGGTGACGGTGCCGTCGCGGCGGGCCAGGTAGCCGTCGAGCAGATCGGTGAGCGAGACGGCGAGGAAGCCGAACCCCATCACCGCGCTGCCCATCCGGCTTGTAAGGAGCGGAAGCAGGAGCAGCAGGAAGCTCGCAGCGATGCGCCCGAGCGTAATCGCATTGGGTGCGTTCCAGAACTGCTCCCGATGGAGCCCTATTGATTTGGCCATCGAGACCTCAGCGAAAGTGTGCATCGTAGCGCCCCCGCAGGCTAAGTACTTTCTTCACGTAGTTGCGTGTTTCCTCGTAGGGGGGGATACCGTTATAACGCCGGACAGCCCGCTCCCCGGCGTGGTAGGCGGCCAGGCCCAGGCTGAGGTCCCCGCCGAAGCGCTGGATCATGGACGACAGGTAGCGTGTGCCAGCCTCGATGTTCTGCCACGGATTGAAGGGATCGTCCACCCCCAGCGCCTGCGCGGTCTCCGGCATGAGCTGCATCAGCCCCCGGGCCCCCTTGGAGGAGATCGCGCGGGGGTTGAAGCCCGACTCCGCGTGGATCACCGCCTTGAGCAGCCCCGGCGAGACAGCATAGGTCCGGCCCACGATCGAGATCACGCCGTCCCAGGCAAAGCGCGACCAGCGCCGCCGCACGCTCGCACGTGAGCGCAGCACCGAGGGCACGGAGGGTACGAAGCGATGGTACCCCTTGTGAGGTCGCCGGTCGGAGAAGTGCATCACGCCCCTGGTGTCGGCAAACACGTAGACGTCTGCAGCGCGCGTGGGGGTGCTGACGCCAACGCAGAGCAGTGACGCCCAGACAATGACTCTATGTGTGTTTCGAGCCGACATCCTGGATCCCCTCCCCCGAGCCCCCATCGCTTGCGGTATCGGCCCGCGGCGGCCCTTGCCTTGAGCCGGCAGGTGCCCTCAATAGACCCTCGCAAGGTCTAGTGGTCGCACGGGTTTTGGCCGTATAGACTGGAGGTCAGGGTGGCGACAGAAAGCGATTTTCTGGTCATCGGAAGCGGCATCGCTGGGCTCTCGTTCGCCCTGCGGGCGGCGGAGCACGGCTCGGTGATCATCCTCACCAAGAAGGCCAGCTCCGAGTCGGCCACCAACTACGCCCAGGGTGGGATCGCCGCGGTCATCTCTCCCGAGGACTCCTTCGAGGCCCACCTGGACGATACCCAGCGGGCCGGCGCCGGACTCTGCCGAGAAGAGGTCGTGCGCTTCGTGGTCGAGCGGGGCCCGGAGGCAGTTGCGAGCTTGATCGAGCTGGGGATCCAGTTCGACCAGGATGAATCTCCGTCGGGCTACGACCTGGGGCGCGAGGGCGGCCACTCTCGCCGCCGCGTGCTGCATGCAGCGGACTTCACGGGCCAGGAAATCGAGCGCGGGCTCCTCGCCCACTGCGAGGCGCATCCCCGCATCGAGCTGAGCGCAAACGAGCTCGCGGTCGATCTGGCGACCAGCCCCAAGCTCGGTCTGCCCGGTCCCGCGCGCGTCGTGGGGGCCTACGCGCTGGACGCCGAGCTGGGCGCGGTCGAGGCCTACCAGGCGCCCATCGTCTTCCTCGCCACGGGAGGCTGTGGCAAGGTCTACCTCTATACCAGCAACCCCGACATCGCCTCGGGCGACGGCATCGCCATGGCCTATCGTGCCGGGGCCAGCATCGCGAACATGGAGTTCATCCAGTTCCACCCGACCTGTCTCTACCACCCCGAGGCGCGCTCCTTCCTGATCAGTGAGGCCGTGCGGGGCGAGGGCGCCGTGCTCCGCAACCGCAGCGGTGAGGCCTTCATGCGCCGTTACCACAAATCGGCCGACCTCGCGGCCCGCGACATCGTCGCGCGCTCGATCGACTTCGAACTCAAGCGCTCGGGCGATGATTGCGTCTATCTCGACTGCACGGCCATGGATCCCTCCTTCGTCCGCTCCCGCTTTCCGAATATTTACGCGCGTTGCGTCGAGTACGGGATCGATATGACCAAGGAGCCCCTGCCGGTGGTGCCCGCGGCGCACTACGTCTGCGGTGGCGTGGTCACCGACCTGCACGGCGAGACCGATCTCCGGAACCTGTTCGCCGCGGGCGAGGTCGCCTGCACGGGTCTACACGGGGCCAACCGGCTGGCGTCGAACTCGCTGCTCGAGGGTGTGGTCTTCGCGAGAGCGGCGGCAGAGGAGGCCGTGCGCCGCATCCAGGTCCGACCGGAGAAGCTGCCACCCATGCCCGACTGGGATCCCGGGGACGCGACGGATCCCACGGAGGCGGTGCTGGTGAACGCGAACTGGGACGAGATCCGCCGCTTCATGTGGAACTACGTCGGGATCGTGCGCAGCGACAAGCGACTCGCCCGCGCGGCGCGGCGCATCCATATCCTGCACAACGAGATCCGTGAGTACTACTGGAACTTCAAGCTCACGCCGGATCTGGTGGAGCTGCGCAACCTGGCCACGGTGGCGGAGCTCATCATCGCCTGCGCGCAGGCTCGTCGTGAGAGTCGGGGCCTGCACTACACGCTGGATCATCCAAAGCCGGCGCCCGGGCCCGCGCGCGACACGCTGCTGCGCCTGGACTGATCCGGATCAGGACCCTAGCCTTTGCCGTCCTCAAACAGCGGAAGCTGCGGGTGGAGCGCCTCGGGATCCTCCACGGGGATGACATAGTCACCCGAGAAGCAGGCGTCGCAGAAGCCGTGCTTCATCGTGGCCTCCACCCGACGCAGGGCCTCGAGCGACAGGTACGCGAGCGAGTCCGCCCCGAGCATCACCCGAATCTCATCCACGCTTTTGTTGGCCGCGATTAGCTCCTCGCGCGTGGGCGTGTCGATCCCGTAGTAACAGGGTCCGGTCGTGGGCGGACTCGAGACGCGTACATGGACCTCGCGTGCGCCGGCGCTGCGGAACAGGGTCACGAGCTTGTGGAGGGTCGTCCCGCGCACGATCGAGTCCTCGACCACCACCAGGCGCTTGCCCTCCACCACCTCGCGGATCGGATTGTGCTTCACACGCACCCCGAACAGCCGGATGGACTGCTCGGGCTCGATGAAGGTACGCCTCACGTAGTGGTTTCGGATGAGCGCAGTCTCGTAGGGCAGCTCGGCGGTCTCGGCGAAGCCGAGCGCGGCGGCGCAGCCGGAGTCGAGCACCGGCACCACCAGGTCACCCTGCACCGGGTGCTCCTGAGCCAGCTCGCGGCCGAGCTGCTTGCGGATCTGGTAGACGTTGGCGCCGTAGACCATCGAGTCGGGCCGCGCAAAGTAGATGTGCTCGAAGATGCAGAAATGCTGCGGGACCCGCGGCAGCGGCTGCAACGAGCGCAGCCGTCCACGTCGAATCACGATGATCTCCCCGGGCTCCACGTCCCGCTCGTACGTCGCCCCGATCAGGTCAAACGCGCAGGTCTCGCTGGCCACGATCCAGGCCGAGCCGAGGCGACCCAGCGACAGCGGGCGGAAGCCGTAGGGATCGCGCGCCGCTACCAGCACATCGTCTGACAGGATCACCAGCGAGTACGCACCCCGGACCCGGGAGAGCGCGTCGACCAGTCGCTCCTCCAGGGTACCGCGCGAGCGGGCCAGCAGATGAACGAAGACCTCGGAGTCCATGGTCGACTGGAAGATGGAGCCGTACCCCTCGAGCTCCAGCCGGATGGCGTTAGCGTTGGTGAGGTTCCCGTTATGGGCTACCGCCACCTGGGTCTTGGTGCTCTCCGCCAGGAAGGGCTGCGCGTCCCGTAGGTTGCTGGTGCCGCTGGTCGAGTAGCGCACGTGGCCAATGGCATAGCGCCCAACGAGGCGGCGGATGTCGGACTGGTCAAAGACGTCGGCCACAAGGCCCATGCCTTTGTGAACGCGCATCTGCCCGCCACCGCGCGAGATGATCCCGGCGGACTCCTGACCGCGGTGCTGGAGCGCGTACAGGCCCAGATAGGCCAGGTTGGCGGCCTCGGGATGACCCGAGATCCCCATCACGCCGCACTCCTCCCGAAAGCGGTCGGGCGCGGCGAGCAGCGGGCTCGAGTCCGTGGTCATGCCAGAGCCTCCGGAAGCGTACGGCTCCATACATCGTGCGTCTCAGCGAGCGTTACGTCGACCCCCGGCTCGATTCGGATGCGTTCGCCACCGATGCGTCCGAGGGTGAGAGCCGGCACACCCTGCTCCCGCGCCAGGCTCAGCAGCTCCTGCAGCTGCTTTTGGGCACAGCTCAGGACGGCGCGCGAGGCGGATTCTCCGAAAAGAAGCGCGTCCGGACGGATCGAGAGCGCTGGCAGGCGGGCCTCCAGGCCCAGGCCCGAGCGCAGCGCGCACTCGGCCAGGGCGACCGCCAGCCCGCCCTCGGAGACATCGTGAGCGGAGCGCAAGAGACCTCGTGCGGCTGCCGTGACCAGCAGCTCCTGGAGCCGTCGCTCACACTCCAGGTCCAGGGCCGGCGGACGACCTCGTTCCAGACCGTGGCGCAGAGCCAGATACTCGGAGCCGCCGAGCTCCTCGAAAGTCTCTCCCAGCAGCACGATGGCGTCGCCCGCGCTGGCGAAGGCCGCTGGGACCGCGCGCGAGATGTCCTCGAGCAGGCCAAGCATCCCGATGGTGGGCGTTGGAGGAATCGCCTGCGGACCGTCGCGCAGGGTCTCGTTGTAGAAGCTCACGTTTCCGGAGACTACGGGCGTGCCCAGCGCGCGGCACGCGTCCCCCATACCGCGCACCGCCTCCGCGAACTCCCACATGGCCTCGGGCCGCTCGGGGCTCGCGAAGTTGAGGCAGTTGGTCACCGCCAGCGGCCTTGCGCCCGTCACGGCCACATTGCGCGCGGCCTCCGCAACAGCGTGCTGAGCGCCGAGATAGGGGTCGAGCCAGCAGAAGCGCGGGTTGCAATCCGTGCTGAGAGCCAGGCCCCGCTGC
>SMWZ01000189.1 GCA_004356455.1 Deltaproteobacteria bacterium | reverse complement strand
CTGTACGGCCGCGAGCGTGGGCTTCTTCGCGTACCAGAGCTTCATGTAGGTGTCGACGAATCGACTCAGCATGCGCAGGTCGGCCACAGAGTCCCAGACGCGTCCACCGCTCTCGCCCGGACTCCGCTCTCGAGCCTGCGCCACCGTGGACCAGTCCAACGCATAGCCCGCGCAGAAGGCGGGTCCCTCCGCGCGCAGCAGGATGACGTGCGCAGCGTGGCTGGCTTCCCCCTCATCGATCGCGTGCGCGAGCTCGTCCCGCAGCTCGGGCGTAATGGTGTTGTACTCCTGCGCGCGACAGAGCGTGATGATGTAGACACCGTCCTCGAGTTCGGTGCGAAGTGTTTTCGGGCTCATCAGCTTCCTCCCCGCCCCGATTCTGACGATCCCACGGGTGCCAGGGGAAGCCCCCCCCGATGTTCCGTCTAAGTCCCCGGAATTGAAGAGACTCCAGCCCGGGGCTTCCTGGTATCATCCGGGCGGGTCGCGGGGAGGAGCGCCGGTGCGTTGCGTGTCCTGTCAGTATGAGACTGCCAGCGAGGCGAGGTTCTGCCAGGAGTGCGGAACTACGGTCTGCGCCGAGCTGGCGATCGGCCTCCACACCACGCGCCTGGCGGGAGAGCTCGGATGAAGCTCGGAGTGCACCTGCGCGTGATGGGAACCCAATCCACCCCCGAGCTGCTGCGGGAGTGCGCGCGCAGCGCGGAGGAGCTCGGGCTCGACGAGCTGTGGGTGGCAGATCACATCGCCATCCCGCCGGATGACGCCGAGGGCTCGGGCGGACGCTACCTGGATCCGCTGGCCACACTCGCGTTTCTGGCCGCGGCCACCCAGCGGATCGGGCTCGGCACGGCCGTCCTCAACCTGCCCTACCGGCCGGCGCTGCCCACGGCCAAGTGGGTGGCAACGATCCAGGAGCTCTCCGGTGGCAGACTGCGCCTGGGTGTCGGGTTGGGCTGGATGGAGGCCGAGTTCCGCGCGCTCGGCGTTTCCAGGAAGAGGCGCGGCGCGATCACGGATGCCACACTCGAGTTTCTCCAGCGCGCCTTCGCCGCGGACGAGATGGAGGCAAACAACCAGCGCTTCCTCTTCCTTCCGCGCCCCAAGCGCCCGCCCATCTTCATCGGGGGCGCGGCGCCGCACGCGCTGCGACGTGCCGTGCGCTACGGCGACGGCTGGATGCCGATGACCAGCGACCCCGAGCCGCTTCGACCGCAGATCGCGGAGCTGCGAAGACTGGCCGAGGAGGCTGGGCGGGACGCGCTCGAAGTCGTCGTGCTCACGATGCTGCCCCTGCACGAGCCACAGCGCGCGGCTGAGCTGGCTCTTGTCTTCGCCGAGATCGGCGTCACGCGCCTAATCCACGCACCGCGCTACGAGGACGGGTCCGAGTTCCAGCGCTCGGCGGAGACACTTGCCAAGTCCGTGCGCGAGGCGCTCACCAACGCCCGTCCCTTATAATGCCGGTATGAACTCGATCCTGCGCTTCACCTCCGCGCACCCCTGGCTCGTGCTGCTGCTCACCCTGGGGCTCACCGCACTGGCGGGATCGCAGATCGTGGACCTCCGCACCGGCGAGCTTCGTCTCGAGATCGACCCCTCGCCGAACCGCTTCCTACCGGCGGAGGACGAGGCCAAGATCTTCTACGACCTGGTGCGCAAGGTCTTCGGCAGTGACGAGACCCTACTTGTGGTGCTGGGGACGGAGGACGTGTTCACGCGCGAGAATCTGGAGCGCCTGGACCGCATGACGAAGCGGATCGGCAGCGTCGACGGCGTCCACCACGTGGTCTCCCTCACCAACGCAATCAACATCCGCGGTGTGGGCGACGATCTGGAGATCGCGCCCTTCGTGAGCCGGATTCCGGACGATCCCGAGGAGCTGGCGCGGCTGCGTCGGGAGGCGCTCGACCATCCCATCTTCGCTGGAAATCTTGTGTCCCGGGACGGACGCTCCGCAGCACTGCTCGTGTACTTCATGGATTTCACCGACACCGAGTTCATTGCGCGCGGGATCGACGATCAGATCGGCGAGATCGTCGAGCAGGAGCGCGGGGACGCCCTGACCTGGATCACCGGCACACCGCACCTCAAGGTCGTGCAGATCCGCATGCTGTTTGCCGACCTGGGGCGAAACCTGCCGCTGATCCTGGTCGTGGGCATGATCGTCCTGGCCTTCTCCTTTCGGAACCTGCGCGGCGTGTTCTTGCCCGCTCTTACGGTCGTGGTGGCGCTGGTCTGGACGATGGGGATCGCGGCCTGGATCGGGCGACCCCTCAACCTGGTGACGGTGCTGGTACCGCCGCTGCTCATGATCCTGGGCCTCGCGTACGCCGTGCACGTCGTCTCGGAGTACTACGATACGCTGCACGAGGAGCCCGACGGTGGGAACGAGAGCGTGACCGTGCGCGCCGTGAAGAAGGTCGGGCTGCCCGTGCTGCTTACGGGGCTCACGACCGCGGCCAGCTTTCTCGCGCTCATGCTGAGCCCGATGGCACCCATTCGCGAGATGGGGCTGCTGGCGCTGGTCGGAATCCTGATCGCGGTGGTGGCGTCCCTCATCGTCACGCCCGCCATGCTCGAGGCGCTGGGCCCGCCCCGGCGCACCGGACACGCTGGCCAGGAGGCCCAAAGCGATTGGTTCGGCCGCTTCGCGGCGAGGGCCGCCGAGTTCAACCTGCGCAATCGCACGGGCATCTTCGTGGCCTGCGCCGTCTTCGGCGTGCTCGCGCTGGTTGCGGCCACGCAGATCCGGGTGGGAACAGAGCACATCGGGACGTTCAAGAAGGACCACCCCACGCGGATCGCTTTCGAGGCCGTGAACGAACGTCTCGGGGGAGCCAACTCGTTCAACGTCGTGGTGCAGGCCAGCTATCCCAACGCCTTCAAGGAGCCCGCGAACCTGCGCGAGCTCGAGTCGATCCAGCATTGGCTCGATGGCCAGCCCGAGATCGGCGCCACCACGTCCGTGGTCGACTACCTCAAGCTCATCAACCGGGGCTTTCACGGCAACGACCCGAATCACCTGGCGATTCCGGAGAGCCGGCGCCTCACCGGCCAGCTCTTCTTCTTCGGGGCCAACGACGAGATCGAGAACTTCGTGGACAAGAGCTATCGCATGGCCAACGTGGTGGTGCGCGCCAATGTCATAGATTCGGACCGGATCCTCGACCTGTCCGAGCGTATCGAGCAGCGGCTGGAGCAGCTCCCCGAGCACCTAAAGGGCACTGTGACCGGCAATCCCATCCTGATTAACCGCATGCTCGAGACGGTCGTACGGGGACAGGTCTTGAGCCTCGGTGGAGCGCTGATCCTGATCTACATCATCCTCTCGCTGCTCTTTCTGTCGGCCCGCACCGGACTGATCGCGCTGATCCCGAACGTGCTGCCTATCGCCGCCTTCTTCGGCGCGCTCGGCGTAAGCGGCGTCATGCTGAGCCCCGGCACGAGCATGATCGCCTCCATGGCGCTGGGCGTCGCCATCGACGACACGATCCACTACTTCGCGCGCTTCAACCAGGACGCGAAGCGCTTCGCGAACGAACGCCTGGCGACGATCTCGGCTCTGCGCGCGGTCGGTCGGCCCGTGACCTATACCTCCATCGCCATCTGCCTCGGGTTTCTCGTGCTCACCACGAGCGAGCTGAGCAACTTTGTCGAGATCGGGGCTCTGGGTGCCTTCACGCTGGCCTTTGCCTGGCTGATCGATTTCACGCTCACGCCGGCACTCTGCTCGGGCCTGCGCGTGGTGACGCTCTGGGACACGCTCACTCTGGACCTGGGTCATTCACCCAGTACCTCGATCCCACTCTTCAAGGGGCTCTCCACGGCGCAGGCGCGCATCCTGGCACTGATGGCGAGCCTGAGACGCGTGCCCGCGGGCCAGCGGCTCATCCGTATGGGCGACGAGGGCCGCGAGCTGTGGGTGATCATCGACGGCAAGCTCCGCGTCTCGGTTCCCCGGGGGGAAGGGGAGATCGAGCTCGGCACCTGTACCCGCGGAGACGTTATCGGTGAGATCGCCTTCTTCGGCCAGAGGCGCAGTGCCAACGTGGACGTGGTAGAGGACTCACGTCTTCTGCGCCTGACCCCGGGAAACCTGGCCCGGCTGGGCCGCCGCTACCCACGCATCGCGACACAGGTGCTGAGCAACCTGAGCGAGGTCCTGGCCGAGCGGCTGGTCAAGACCACGTCCCGTCTGCGCTAGCGGGGATGACACTCGCCGTGGGTGTGACGCTATCGGAGTTCGAGTCGAAGAGGTTGCTTGCAGAGTCGGGCATCCCCATCCCGGCGGAGCGCCTGGTCTTCAGCCCCAAGGAGGCGGTGCTCGCCGCGGAGGAGCTCTGCTACCCCGTCGCCCTCAAGCTCTGCGGGCGCGGTATCGCGCACAAGACGGAGCGCAAGCTGGTGCGTCTGGACCTGACCGACGAGGACGACGTGAATACCCAGGCGGAGGACCTGCTCGCGCAGCGCGGGCCTGGGGAGGAGCATGCCGGCGTGCTCGTCTCGAACATGATCCAGGGTCGGCGCGAGCTGATCGTGGGCCTGGAGCGCGATCTTCAGTTCGGCCCCTGTGTCATGCTCGGGCTGGGCGGCGTCTTCGCGGAGGCGCTGGGCGACGTGGCCTTTGCCGTGGCGCCGCTCGCACCCCACGACGCCGACGATCTGATCGACGCGCTCGCCTACGCGCAGATCCTGGGCCGTTTCAGGGGCGAGCCGGAGGTCGACCGCGCGGCGCTGGGGGCGATCCTCGAGACACTCGGTCGCATCGGCCAGGATCGACCCGACGTGCGCTCGATCGATATCAACCCGCTGATCGTGTCCGGAAGTCATCCCGTCGTCGCGGACGCGCTGGTCGAGCTCGACGCGAACCCAGCGTGAGCGCGATCCTGGAGCGGCTGCGTCCCCTCTTCCATCCTCGGGGAATCATTCTCACCGGGGTCTCCGCGCATCCCGGAAAATTCGGAGCGGTCACCTATCACAACCTGCTGCGCTTCGGGTTCAAGGGGGAGCTCTACCCCATCAATCGGGAGGGGGTCGAGGTGCTCGGGCGGCCGACCTGGCGGCGGATTGCAGACGTTCCCGCGGGCAGCGCAGATCTCGCCTTTCTTTGTACCCCTGCAGCTGTGAACGAGGAGCTGCTGCGCGAGTGCGCCCGAGCGGGTGTGCGCGCCGCGTTCGTCGCCTCGGGAGGCTATGGCGAGGCGGGTGAGGAGGGTCGGCGCCTGGAGCAACGACTCGTGGGCCTGGCAAAGGAGCTGGGGATCATTATCGCGGGGCCGAACGGACAGGGAATCGTCTCGACGCCGGTCTCGATGTGTGCGCAGATCGCACCGCCCTATCCACCGCCCGGGCCGATCTCAATGGTCAGCCAGAGCGGAAACATCGGTGCGAGCTTCATGAACTACGGCGTGCTGACGGGCGTCGGCTTCTCGAAGGGCATCTCCTGCGGTAACTCCGCCCAGCTCGAGCTGGCCGACTACCTGGCGTACTTCGCGGAGGATCCCGAGACCCGCGTCAGCCTGGCCTACCTCGAGGGTGTCGAGAACGGGCGGCGCTTTCTCGAGGTGGCCCGTGCACACAGCGCGCGCAAACCGTTGGTGGTGCTGATCGGAGGTGTGACCGAACGCGGCCGGAGTGCGGCCTCGAGCCACACGGGGGCGTTGGCCTCGAACGAGCGCATCCTGGCGGGCGTCTGCCGCCAGGCCGGGATCGCGCGCGCCGAGACCGTGGAGGAGGCCTACGAGCTGGCGGCCACCTTCGCCGGGCAGCCGCTCCCGCGTGGGCCGCGCACGCTGGTCTTTACGGTCGCCGGAGGCTGGGGCGTCCTCACCGCCGACGCCTGTATCAAGGCAGGACTGGACTTGATTCCCCTGCCCGACGATCTGCGCGAGCAGATCGATCGTATGGTGCCGGCGCGCTGGAGCCGCGGGAACCCGGTCGACCTCGCCGGCGGCGAAACTCGAGACACGATCCCGGAGGTACTCGAGCGGATCGCAGCGCATCCCCAGGTGGACGCCATCGTCTATCTGGGGATTGGCATCCAGGCCGCACAAGCGAACGCGTTCAAGAGCGGTGCCTTCTATCCAGAGCACGGGCTCAAGCGCATGGTGGAGTTTCACGAGCGACAGGACCGCCGCTATGCGTTCGCTGCAGCCGAGGCCAGCGAGCGCCACGGAAAGCCCATTCTGGTCGCGTCCGACCTCGTTTACACCGACCGGGCTTATGGCAACGCAGGTCCGCTCGGGGTCCAGGAATCAGGTCGCGTCGCCTATCCTTCGGGCCATCGCGCGGTGCGCGCGCTCGCCCAGCTCGTGCGCTATGCGCGCTATCGCCAGCGGTTGGAGGGACGCGCCCCTCACTCCGCCTCGTAGGGGTACAGAGACCACTCGATGCTCGTGGTCGCCCCGCCCTCCGTCACATCGATATTCGCCTCCAGGTCGCCCTTGTGGGCAAAAACGATGTAAGCGTCCGAGATGCGCTGGGCGACCTCGATCTCCCAGCCCGCCGCGGGCAGCTCCCGATCGTAGAAGGCCCGGATCTGGTCCACAGAGTCGGGGGATTCGAACGTGACGGTCAGCCCTTCCTCGTAGGTCTCGGTGTCCATGCCCAGCAGCGTGGCGTTCGGATAGCGCGGCAGGTCCTCGGGAAGCAAGCGTACCGCCCCGGATGGCCCGTCTACCTCGGCCTCCAGCAGCTCGATCGTCTCGCCCCGGGGCTGCTCACCGCAGGCGAGGCCGAGCCAGCCCGCCAGTACGAAAGCGCCGATGCAGAGGACCGGAACCTCGATTCCCCTCGCTTCCGAACTCGTCTCACGCATGTGGTCCGGCAGCGTAGCACTTCGCGTTTGAGAACCGGGTGGTCTATCTATGCAGGTCCCCGCGCACCCATCCCCCGCGGGTCCCCGGGGGTCCATGTCTCCCATCCGTCAAGAGATCCGCTCGCTGGTGCGCCTGGCCGGACCCGTGATGATCACGCAGCTGGGCACGATGTTGCTCGGCGTCGTCGATACGCTGATGCTAGGGCATGTCGGCGTGCGAGAGCTCGCCGCCGCCGCGCTCGGCAATCTCTGGATCTTCGCCACGCTGCTCTTCGGGATGGGCGTGGTGCTGGGCATGGATCCCATCGTGAGCCAGGCTCACGGCGCCGGAGACGGTCATCGGGTCGGGCTCACGCTCCAGCACGGCATCGTGATCGCGCTCGGGGTGAGTCTGCCGCTGGCTGTGCTCTGGGCTCTGACCAGCCCCGTGCTCCTGCTGGCGGGGCAGGAGGAGACACTCGCGCGCCAGGCACAGATCTACACCTGGGTTCAGATTCCTGGAATCCCTTTCTTCATGGTGTACACCGCGCTGCGACAGTACCTCCAGGGTCGCACCATCGTCACGCCCGCGATGTGGAGCATACTCATCGCCAATCTCTTCAATGTGTTCTTCAACTGGGTCCTGATCTTCGGCCACCTCGGCTTTCCGGCCCTCGGGCTCCTGGGTGCGGGCATCGCCACGACCGTGACCCGGGTTCTGCTGCTGATCGGACTCGTCGCGTGGGTCCGAGGATTCCGCCTCCACCTGGGAGCGTGGGGGCCATGGACCCGCGCCAGCTTCCATCTACCGAGCCTGCGCCAGGTGCTGGCCATCGGTCTACCGCTGGGCTGTCAGCTCTTCCTCGAGGTATGGGCCTTCTCGATATCAACCCTGATGGCGGGACGGCTGGGAGAGGCGCAGCTTGCCGGCCACTCGATCGTGCTGAACCTGGCCTCCCTCTCGTTCATGGCCCCGCTGGGCATCTCGATCGGCGCCTCTACACGGGTGGGGAACCTGATCGGCGCGGGGCAGGACTCTGCCGTCAGTCGCGCCTGCTGGGTCGCCTTTGCGATGGGCGCGGGGGTGATGACCCTGTTCGCAGCGGTGTTCGTACTCGGACGCCACTGGCTGCCTGCGCTGTACACGACGGATCCAACGGTGATCGAGATTTGCGCCTGGATTCTTCCAATCGCGGCCCTGTTCCAGGTCTTCGACGGGACCCAGGTGGTCGGCGGCGGCCTGCTGCGCGGCATGGGCCGGACCCGCGCGGCCGCCGTCTTCAACGGGATCGGGTACTACGTGCTGGCGCTGCCGCTGGCGTGGTGGCTCACCTTTCGGCTCGGTACGGGTCTGGTGGGTATCTGGTGGGGCCTGTGCCTGGGTCTGGCAACGATCGCAACGCTGCTGGTGCTGTGGGTCTGGCGTTGCGGCGCCGCACTGCGGCCGCTCGAGCGCTGACCGCTCAGCCGCTGCGAGCGCGCGCCAGCACCTGACCCCAGCGCTCGCGGGCGTGTGCCCGACGCGCCGGGTCCCAGACAGGAGCGAAGGACGTGGTCGACGCAACCGTCGACTGACAGGCTTCCGGGCTCGCGAACACACCCGTCGCCAGACCCGCGAGCTGTGCCGCTCCCACAGCCGTCGCCTCCGTCTCCGCCGCACGCTGCACCTCGCGTCCACCGAGATCCGCCAGCGACTGGAGCAGCACCTCGGAGCGGGCGAGCCCACCATCGACACGGATAGCGACGTCATCCAGTCCGAGCGCCTCACACACATCGACACAGCGCTGAGCCACGCCTTCCAGCACCGCGCGCGCGATCTGGGCGACACCCGTACCACGCGTCATCCCGCCCAGAAGGCCCGTCGCTCCGGCATCCAGAAACGGCGTACCCAGGCCCTGGAGTGACGGCACAAAGGTCACACCCTCGGAGGTCGGGACCTCGCTCGCCAGACGGTTGACCGCTTCCGCGTCCGAAGCCAGTCCGAGCCCGACCAGCCAGTCCACGGCGGCGCCCGCGGTGATCACCGTCCCTTCTAGACAGCAGGCCTGCGTGCCGTCGGCAAGTCGCCAGAGCACGAGCGGGTATACACCGAGGCCCGGCTCCGCGAGCTCGGTGCCCGTGTGAAGATCGAGCATGGCGGAGGTGCCGAGGGTGAGCTTGGCCTGGCCCGCTGCGTGCACGCCCTGCGCAAACGCAGCAGCCTGCTGGTCGCCCGCGCGCGCGGCGACCGGAACGGGTGCGCCCAGCAGGGCAGCGGGCGTCTCGCCGACTACACCGCTCGTGGCCACGATCTCGGGCAGGACCTCTGCGGGAACACTGAAGAGCTTCAGCAGCGGATCGGCCCAGTGCCCGTTGGCCACGTCATACAGCGCGGTGCAGGAGGCGTTCCCGGGATCGGTTACATGGGCCGAGCCGCCGGTGAGCTTGCTGGTGAGCCAGCTCTCGGGCGTGCCGAGGCGAAGACCTCCGGTCGAGGCTGCCTTGCGCACCGCCGGATCGTGTTCGAGCAGCCACTCGAACTTCGTCGCCGAAGCCAGGGTGCTGAGCGGGATCCCCAGCTTGCGGAAGCCCTCAACCCGCTCGCTCGTGCGTAGGTCCTGCCAGCTGACCGCAGGCGCGAGCGGCGCACCCGTGCGCGCGTCCCAGGCCACGGCCGT
>SMWZ01000188.1 GCA_004356455.1 Deltaproteobacteria bacterium | reverse complement strand
TTTCGTGCTGATCGTGCCGCGCACCTCCGACAAGCATGTCGACTCCGGCAGCGAGCCGAACGCCGGCGGCAGCTGAGGAGAGCGGTGCGGATTTTGGCGGCCCCCATCGAATACCCCTGTGCCCGCTCAGGTCGACCGTTGTGTACACTTGCCCAGAGGATCATCCGATGACACGTCGCGCTATCCTGACCTCCGTCTGCGCACTCGCTGCCACCGTACTGCTTCTGTCGCAGACCCTCCACATCGACGTCGGGCTGCGCTCCAACGAAGCCATGGCCGACACTTCGGACAAGGTGTTCTGGAGCGAGAGCGCGGGTCCCGTCACCTCCGGTCGCCCCGACTCGTTCGCGGACCTGGCCGAGCAATTCTCCCCCGCGGTCGTGAATATTCAGACGGAACGCACGGCCGGATCTCGGATGGGCACCCCGGAGGATTTTTTCGAGGAGTTTTTCGGTAAGAAACGACCGCACCGAAGGAAGCGCCGCCGGGCCGAGTCGAGCGGGTCCGGCTTCGTGATCTCGGAAGACGGTTATATCGTGACGAACAACCACGTGGTGGAGGGCGCGGATAAGCTCGTCGCGGTCTTCGAGGACGGTAAGGAGCTCACGGCCGAGATCGTGGGCCTGGACTCGAAGACGGACCTCGCGCTGCTCAAGGTAAGTGGCCACAAGACGCTGCCGACGGCTCCGCTGGGCGACTCCGACACTCTGCGGGTGGGCGACTGGGTGATGGCGATCGGCAACCCCTTCGGGTTGGACCACACCGTGACCGTAGGCATCCTCTCGGCCCGAGGCCGAAATATCAATGCGGGCCCTTACGACGACTTCCTCCAGACCGATGCCAGTATCAACCCTGGAAACTCAGGCGGACCGCTGATCGACATGGGCGGTCGCGTCATCGGAATCAATACGGCTATCAACGCAGCAGCCCAGGGGATCGGGTTTGCGATTCCGATCAACATGGTCAAAGAGCTGCTGCCGCAGCTGCGCGTCTCGGGCTCAGTGACTCGCGGTTGGCTCGGAGTCCAGATCCAGCGTGTCACCCCCGCCCTGGCCGAGTCGTTCGGGCTCGACTCCTCAGAAGGTGCGCTGATCTCCCAGGTCTTCGAGGACAGCCCAGCCGAGAAGGCGAAGCTCGAGCGCGGAGACGTGATCATCGAGTTCAACGGCACGAAAATCGACAGCTATGACGATCTGCCCCGTCGCGTCGCTTCCACACCGCCGGGAACCAAGGCGGAGCTGGTGGTCATGCGCGAGGGAAAGCGCAAGAAGCTCACGACGGTTCTCGAGAAGATGGATCAAGCTGAGGAGATCGCCCTCACCTCACACGAGCGCCATAGCTTGGACTGGGGCTTCGAGGTGAGCAACCTCACACCCCAGATCGCGGAGCAGCTCGGGCTCTCCGGCAAAACCCGGGGCGTGGTCATTCAGAACGTCGATCCCGACGGGCCTGCGGCCAACGCGGGTCTGCGCCGGGGCGACATCGTGCTCGAAGCGAACCAGCGGGAGATAGACAGGATCGAGGTTCTGGAGCAGGCGATCGATGATGACGACACCAACGTGGTCCTACTGATCCGGCGCGGTGACAGTACGCTCTACGTTGCGATCGAGCGGGAGTAGCGCGGGATCGGCGAGCGGAGCTCGCCTGCGCGCGGGCGCCGGAGTTCGTCGGCGCCCTACTAGCGCTCGCTCGATCAGTAGATCCCCGGGATAATACGAGAGGGTACTTGCTCCTTGTAGCGGTCCCAGTCGGCACCGTACTTCTTCGCGCACCACCTGGCGTCGCGCTGCTCGCGGGTGATCAGCAAGAGTGCGAACCAGAGCGGATAGAAGTACGGGATGATGGAGCCGAATCCGGCGCAGAGGCCAAACGCAAGCGCGATCACCCAGTCGCCCAGGTAGTTCACATGACGGGCCATGCCCCAATAGCCCGAGAGCAGGAGCGGACTGCCTCGTTGGGTCTCCATGTACCGAGCCGGCTGCCCCCAGATGCGGCAACTCTCGGGATCTCGACGGAAACGTGCCTTCTGTAGGTTCGAGTCAATGAAGACGACGAAGCCGGCGATCCCGAGCAGCAGCACCGCTCCAATGTAGAGGGGGGACGGATCGCGGAAGTGATCCACCAGCCAGAAGGCCTGGAGGCAATAGGTCATCGGTACGAGCACGAGGTCACCGAAGACCAGCATCCAGCCGAACCGTTCCTGCTTGATGTCGATCGTCGTCAAGAGCCAGGACTCGTTCCAGAAATTGTTGAAGACGTAGCCGGTCTGCAGTGCGATGACCGCCCACATGGCCAGGGATACCTCTCCATAGGTCTCGTACTGGGCCGCGGCGAACCCGAAATCGAGGACGATCCAGAAGATCAGGCCCGGCCGGCACTCGCAGAAAAACTTCCAGTCGAGTCCTGTGACGGGCGGTGTCCGGGGATTCAGTGCCGTCCCATAGAAGTAGTCACGCACGAAGTTGCCAGAGACCTTGGCCGGACCACCCGGCCGGGTCTTGCCCCACCACCAGATGAACAGGGAGAGCGCAAACGAGAATATCGTCATCACACTGAGCAGGGCGCCGAAGTCGTAATAAACGCGCGCGAGGTCGAGCCAACCCGCAGCGTAGCCAGCGACCACGACGAACAGGCTCAGCAGCAGCGCGCGCAGGCCATTGATGCGATAGCTAAGCGTCGATCCGTCGGGAAGCGCCGTTCCCTGAACAATGCGTGCCGGCAAGAAGCGCTCGAGCGCTACCTGGACAACGAACCAGCCCAGATACACGAGCATGGCCGATGCGGTCGGGACGATCGCGGCTAGAAATCCGCTCCAATCCGAGTCGGACCGCGGGATGATTCCACCGGCGTTGAAGGCGATCCCGAAGTAGAGGTAGAAGACGATCGCCGTCATCACGACAAGATTGATCTGAGCGATCGGAAGCCGGCGGCTCTTGGTTTCGGACATGCTGGCCTACCTCAGCTCCAGATCAGGTCGAACCGGTTATCGAGGATCAGGCGCAAACAGACGTACAGGCCGTCACTCATCGCCTCAGTGCGCAATGAGCAGGCGGATGCGGTTGCCGACCTTCTCGGCGTGATCGGCGAGATTTCCGATCCACTCGATCATGCGGTACCAGAGCATCACGCTGACGGGCGAGAGCGTGTCCTCGAGCCGGAAGAGCTCGCGCAGCAGCTCACTCTGAAGACGATCGGTCTCGCTTTCGAGGCCACCCAGCTCCTCGATCATGTGCTCGACGCGATCCGCGTCGCGTCCCCGGAACCCGATCTCGACCAGCTCGTCAAGGGTGTCGATCACCTCGCCCGCCCGTTTGCAGGTGCGCTCCACCGCGAGGCCGAGCTCGAGCAAGGGTCGCCGCATCGTCTCCGGTACGGGCATGGGGCGCTGCACCAGCAGACCCGCGATGTCCTGGGCCCGATCCGCGATCGTGTCCTGGAGGTCGAGGATCTCCAGCAGGTCGCGCCGATCCACCGGCAGCAGCAGCCGGCGCGGCAGGTGGGCCCGCAGGTCGTTCTTGAGCCGGTCGGCCTTCGACTCCAGATCGTCGATCACGCGCTCCGCTCGCCTAACACCATCGGCGTCGTCACTGCAGGCCGCCTCGAGGAGCGGCGTCATCTGGCGCACACACTCCAGCACGGCGTGCATGTGCTCTTGCATCGGCTTGAACGGCGACTTGGCGAAGAGATCGAGAATGGACACTTCACGCTCCTCCGAGCGGGGCCAATAGTCCCTTGTAGAAGTAGTAGAAGAAGATGGCAAGCCCGGCGCCCACGGGGATGGTGACGATCCAGCTCAGCACGATCGTGCCCACGACGCGGTAATCCAGGGCCCCGATGCCGCGGGCCAGACCCACGCCCAGCACCGCGCCCACCAGCACGTGGGTGGTCGAGATCGGGATCCCGAGTCGGCTGGCGAGCACGATGGTGACCGCGGCCGCGAACTGGGCCGCGTACCCGCGTGTGGGAGTGAGCTCGGTGATCTTCTCGCCCACTGTCACCATCACCCGGTAGCCGAGCGTCGCCAGTCCGGCCACCATCCCGATCGCCCCGACCAGGAGCAACCCCGGGGGGACCGGTGCAGCCGCCTCGACCAGCCCGGTGCGGGCCACGCTCAGAATGGCGGCCACGGGACCGATCGCGTTGGCCACATCGTTCGAGCCATGGGCAAAGGCCACAGCGCACGCGCTCAGAATCTGGAGCACGCCGAACATCCGCTCCACCGTTGCATAGTGAAACCGGGCCTCGACCTCCGGAGCGACGTGCACCCGCCGCATGAAGAACGCGGTGACGCCCGCCGCCAGCAGCCCGAGCAGGACCGTCCGCACGAGCGCCTGCGTGAAGGTGTAGTCCAGGTCCAGGTTCTTGAGCCCCTTGAACAGCGTTACGAGACCAATCACCGCGACCACGGCGAACACATACAGCGGCCCCCAGCGCCGCACCTGGGCCACCGGGTCGGCGTGATCGAGGATCGTACGGCGGATCAGGACAAAGATCAGGAAGGCAAGCGTGCCCGAGAGCAGGGGGGACACGCCCCACGACACCACGATGCGTCCCAGCTCGGCCCACTGCACGGCCTCCGGTCCGAGGGCAACCACTCCGAAGCCCGCGATGGCACCCACGATCGTATGCGTGGTGGAAACAGGCCAGCCCAAGCGTGAGGCCACAAGCAGCCAGGTTCCCGCGGCGGTGAGCGCTGCAAGCATTCCGTACACGACGACGTCGGGCGCGCCCGCCATGATCACAGGGTCCAGGATGCCCCCGCGAATGGTCTTCGTGACATGCCCGCCGACCAGGAAGGCGCCCAGGAACTCGAACACCGCGGCCACCAGCACCGCCTGCAACACCGTCAACGAACGCGAGCCCACGGAGGTGCCCATGGCGTTCGCCACGTCGTTGGCCCCGATCGAGAACGCCATGTACAGGCCCAGCACCATGGCCAAGCCGACTACGAGCTCACCCCCCAAACTCGTTCTCCCGCCGCGTCAGCGCTCGCCTTCGCGCCTCAGGCGTATTTTCTCAGCTCGCGCCGCGCGATCACCATCTTGTGTACCTCGTCGGGCCCATCCGCGATGCGCAGCATGCGTCCCTGCCGCCACATGGCGGCAATCGGCGTGTCGTCCGAGACCCCGAGCGCGCCCAGAACCTGGATGGCGCGGTCCAGCACGTTCATGAACATGTTGGGCGCCACGACCTTGATCATCGAGATCTCCTGCCGCGCCGCCTTCTTGCCGAGGGCGTCCATCTTCCAGGCCGCATACAGCGTGAGCAAGCGAGCCTGCTCGATCTCCATCATGGAGGTGGCAATGAACTCCTGCACGAACTGCTTCTCGCCCAGCGTGCTTCCGAACGCCCGCCGATGGGCCGCGTGATGCACCATGATCTCGTAGGCGCGCTGCGCGGCACCGATGGCGCGCATACAGTGATGAATACGCCCCGGTCCCAGGCGGGCCTGGGCGATCGCGAAGCCGCTTCCCTCCTCGCCCAGCCGGTTCGCCACGGGGACCCGGCAATCCTCGTAGCGGATCTCGCAGTGGCCACCGTCTCCGACGTGCCCCATGACCGACACCGCGCGCACGATGTTGAAACCGGGAGTGTCCGTAGGAACCAGGATCTGGCTGGTGCGCGCATGCGACTCGGCCTCCGGGTTGGTGACCGCCATGAGGATGGCGAACTTGGCCCCGATCGCGCCGGACGTGAACCACTTGTGGCCGTTGATCACGTACTCGTCACCATCCCGCTTGGCGAGGGTCTGCAGACCCGTAGGATCGGCACCCGAGACCTCGGGCTCCGTCATGGAGAAGCAGCTGCGAATCTCAGCGTTGAGCAGCGGCTCGAGGTACTCCTTCTTCTGCTCGTCGCTGCCGAACTCCGCCAGAATCTCCATGTTCCCGGTATCGGGCGCCGCACAGTTGAAGACGCGCGAGGCGATCGCACTCCGCCCCATGATCTCGCACAGCGGCGCATACTCCAGATTCGCCAGGCCCGCACCATAGCGCTCGTCGGGCATGAACAGATTCCAGAGCCCCAGCCCACGCGCCTTCTGTTGCAGCTCACGCACGATCTCCGGCATGTGATGGGGATCACCCGAGGCCTCGATCTGCTCCGCCGCCACCGGCTCGGCTGGCTCGATCAGCTCGCGCATGAAGCGCTCGACCGACTGCTGCAGGGCCTTGACCCTGTCACTGGGCTCGAAATCCATGGGCTCTCCTCAGCTCACTCCGGCGGGCTGGCCGACTCTACCCGATCCGCGTCCTCCAGCCTACGTCCCCGAGGGGTCGATCAGCACGCCCGGGTTCAGGATCCCGGCCGGGTCGAGCGCCTGCTTGGCGCCCGCCAGCGCGCGCGCGAAGCCCTCGGGGCGCTGGCGGTCATACCATTCGCGATGGTCTCGCCCCACCGCGTGGTGATGCGTGATGGTACCGCCGAGTCGCAGCACGGCGTCTGAGGCGGCCCTCTTGATCTCCTGCCACTGCTCGAGCTCCCGGCCCTTGCAGGCCGGCGCCAGCATCGTGTAGTAGGGCGCTGGACCGTCGGGATATACGTGGGTGAAGCGGCAGCTGACGGTCCCTTGACCGAAGACCTGCTTCAAGGCGTCGTTCACGGCCGCCAGCACGCCCGCGTGGAAGTCCTCGAAGCGGTCCCAGGTGATCGCCGACTCGAAGGTCTCCGAGAACACGCCCATCGCCACCATCGCGTCGCGCAGGTAAGGGGCGCCGATGAAGGCGCTGCGCCAGGCGCCGGCGCTACCCTCGCGGGACGCGCCGGCGTCCGTGCGCGTGCGCAATGCGCCCTCGGGCAGGACGCCGCCATGGTCCTGACATAGCTCCGCAGCCCGCTCGATCCAGGCATCGAGCGGATGGTCCGCGGACTCAAACGCCAGCAGCAGGATGGTCGCGTCGCCTGACGCCCCGGCCTGGGTCCTGGCCTCGAGGGCGTCCAGCAGGCGACAGTTGGCCGGCTCGAGCCCGGACTGTGAGAGTGCGCGCGTTGCGGCCACGCCCGCCTCGAAGCTCGCGAAGCTCACGCTGGCGTTGGCACGATAACGGGGCCGGTCCTGCAGGCGCATCCAGGCTTCGGTGATGATCCCCAGGATTCCCTCGGACCCGATAAACAGTCGATCGGGGCTCGGACCCGCCCCCGAGCCCGGCAGGCGGCGAGACTCCACGACCCCAGTCGGTGTCACCACACGCAGCGACTCCACGAAGTCGTCGATATGCGTATAGCGGGTCGCGAAGTGGCCGCCGGAGCGCGTGGCGATCCAGCCGCCGAGCGATGAGAACTCGAAGGACTGGGGAAAGTGTCTCAACGTGAGCCCGTGCGGCCGTAGCTGGTCCTCGAGCGCGGGGCCAAGCACACCCGCCTGGATGCGCGCGGCCCGCGAGCTGCGGTCGATCTCGAGCACGCGGTCCAGCCGCGCCAGATCGATCGAGATCGTGCCTGCGTAGCCTTCACGCGGCGCGCACTCCACGCCTCCCACCACGCTCGAACCGCCGCCGAAGGGCACGGCAGCCAGCCGCGCGGAGCTGCACCAGTCGAGCAGCCGGGCCACGTCCTCCTCGCCACGCGGAAGCGCCACCCAGTCGGGAGGATGCGGGAAGCTGCGGCGGAAAGCGCGCACCACGTCTCGGTAGGAGCGGCCGTAGCTGTGGCGCGCACGCTCATAGGTAGCGTCCGTCAGGATCTCCCTCAAAGCCGTTGGCGCAGGCACACGGGGCGCCGGCAGCTCCAGCTCCTCGACTCGGGGGGCGCGATCGACCTCGAGCCCCTCCAGCCCGAAGCGGGAGGCCAGCGCGGCCGCGAGGTGTTGCATGCCCTCCTCGCTGGGTCCGCCGTCCTCGTAGCCCCAGCCCCAGAATTTGAGCGGTCGGCTGCCCAAGGCCTCTATCGCCCTGAGGACGCGGGTGTTCTGCAGAGCACTAGGCGCCCTCGCGGGTGCGAGTGCGGCTGGCGTCGTACTCGGGAGGCAGGTTCATCACGTCGCGCGGGAAGAACTCCACCAGAAACGCCACCACATCGCGAACCGAAACCAGCAGGACCGGGTGATCCTTCTCATCCACCACCGGAACGTGTCGGAACCCCCCGACCGCCATCTTGTTGAGAACCCAGGCGACGCTGGCCTCGGCCGGCAAACGCTCGGGGTCGGCCGTCATCACCTCGCTCAGGGGGAGAGTGGCCGGGTTCTGCCCCCGATCAACGACGCGGAACAGCACATCGCGCTCGGTGAAGATCCCTTTAAGAGGCGTGTCCCGGGTGCCATCCTCTGTGATCAGCGCACAGCCCGTTCGCTCCGCCTGCATGCCGCGCATGGCCTCGGTCACCGAGGCCTGTGGCGAGAGGATGAGCAGACGCTTGGTGGGAAGGACGCTCAGTGGCTCCTCGAGCAGGCTGGCGTCGAACACTCGCCTCGGGCCCTTCGAATCGGGATCGAAATAGCTCTCGTCGCCCTCGGGTCGCTCGCGGTCGCTCGCCATCCCCCTATTTATACCCCCCCGCCGGGTCGCGAGGACAGCTTCCGGGGGAGCTGCGTGGGAAATTTACCACGCGAGGGCGCTGAGACGCGGTAGGATCGCACTAGAGGCCGTGTCGGCCCTCGGATTGATCTTTCCGATTCACCCGGGAGAGGCTGTCGGGTAGAGTCAGGCTACGCGCGGAGCCCGGATGGCTAAAATTCTGATTGTCGACGACGACGTGGACCTGAGCCAGTTCCTCGAGCTCGCCGTGCGCCGTCGCGGTCACGAAGTGAGGGTCGCCACCAGCCGTTTCGAGGCCTACACCGTGGGCGTGGAGTTCCGGCCCGACGTACTGGTCGTGGACTGGTACATCACGGTCAACGTCGACGGGTTCGAGCTGGCACAGGTGCTGCGGGCCGGCCTGCCCCAGCTTCAGGTCATCCTCATCACGGGCTATCCATCGGAAACGCTGAAGCGGAACGCCGCTGCCGCAGAGATCTGGCCCGTGCTGGCCAAGCCGTTCGAGCTGGCCGAGCTCACCGGGGCGATCGACGACGCCATCGCGCGAGGCTCGGGTTCGCCGCGCGCGGAAGGTTGAGCTCTCGGCTGGCTGCGGCCTCCGAGGACGTGGACTGCGGCGGCGGCGTTTACTCCGCTCGTAAGTGAGCGGATGGCTCGGCCGCACGAGGGGCCAGCTCTCCCTGCAGCTTGATGCGCTCGTACAGCCGCTGCACCTCGGGCTCGCCGTTGGCCCAGAAGCGCAGCTTGAGCGCGGAGCGATCCACCAGGCAATCCTCCACATAGGCGCACGAGAGCACGTCGAGAAAGGCCCGTTCGAAGGCGGCTCGTTGGCAGAAGCGAAACTCGTAGCTGGTCATGCACAGCCCCACTTTCGGTCCCATGGAGAGCAAGCTCGATGCCAGGCTCACGGGACCCACCCCTCAAGGGAGGCGCAATATCCTGCTCCCAATTTGTCTCGAATTGGTCGCGGTTTGCTCAAAAAATGGCCCCGGCGCAGGCGGCCCGTGGGGGTCGCCTGACAGCGGCAGGGCTAAGGCATCCGCTGGGGCGCGGCGTACGCGCCCCGCGAGGGAAGCCAGCTACGCTGGCCCGCCCTGCTAGGGCTTAGCTCCCGACTTCGGAGCCGGCGCGGGGGCGATCCTGGTGCCGCTCACCGTGGTGCGGGTGGCGGCGTAAGTCTGGCCCTCGGACGGCTCGCTCTCGATCTCGACCGTGAGCAGGCCGTCCTCGCCCAGCCGCGCGACAGTGCTGGAGACAAGACGCGGCCCCACGAAGCGAGGGATGAACGCGAACTTCGCATCCACGCCCGGCACCTGGGCCATGATGATCTGGGTGATCGCCGACCCCCGCAGGCTTCTTCCCTCAATCGCTCCTTCCCCCCTGCCAATAACGTCGCTCTTCAAGGGGCCATCAGGCGTGGGGAAGAGAGTCGTGAGATTGAAGGTCGAGATGTAGCGATCCCCGTCCTGGCGCAGGATGACGGTGCCCGCTATCTCGCGCTGGCTGCCGCTCTCTTTCTCGACGGTAAAGCCGGTGACCCGGTAGGTGCCCTCGAGCGAGACGATCGCCTGCTTTGCCGCCGCGGGGGGAGGCGCGGCCACGTCGGGCTCCGACCCGCAAGCCATGAGAAGCAGGCTCGGGAAACCAAGGAATAGGAGTGCTCGTACCATCATCATCCAACCCTCCTGCTTGGGCTTAGAGGAAGTATAAGCCACCCGTGGGAGAAGGGGGCACGCACGTCGGAGCCACACTCGAGACATAACTCCTTGGAATCCAGAGGGAATCCGACCAGGGTGCTAAACTCATCAGGCGAGGATATGGCGGCTTCAAACCAGGGTGGGGCCACCCACATGAGCGTCAGCGGTGCCGATGGGCTCTCGCTGCAGCTGCGGCAGTGGAGCCTCGACGGTCCATGTCTGCTCTTTCTACACGGCTTCGACAACGATTCGCATGTGTGGGACGAGTTCGCACCCGCTCTGGCGCCCTATTACCGCACCCTCGCCATCGATCAGCGCGGGCACGGTGAGTCCAGCTGGGATCCCGAAGGTCGCTACGACAACGAGACCATGGCGCGTGACGTCGAGACGGTGTTGGATGGACTCGGGATCAAACGGGTGGCCCTGGTGGGTCACTCCCTCGGGGGTCGGGTGGCGATGCGCTTCGCCGGCCGCAGCCCCGAGCGGATGGCGGGACTCGTGATCGTGGACGCCGGTCCGGAGCTCGACGCGCGGGGGGTAACGCGCATCCAGCTGGAAACCCAGACCGCCGAGCCCGCTTATCCCTCGTTGGAGGCGTTCGAAGACGTGCTCGCTCAACGCTATCCCGAGGCAGACCGCGCGACCCTCTCGCGGCTGGCTAAGCACTGGCTGCGCCGCCGCCCCGATGGACGCTTCGAGCCCAAGACCGACCCGAGCTTCGGCCGCGCGCGCGGCGCAATGTCCGCCGAGCAGATGCAGGCATGGTCGCGCAAGGAGGCCTCCGCGCTATGGAGCGCCCTCGAACGGACGCCCTGCCCCGCCCTTCTCATCCGCGGCGCGGCTTCAGACGTCCTCGACCCTGACACGGCGGAGCGTATGGTCGAAGAGGTGCTGCCCAACGGACGGCTGGAGCTGATTCCGCGCGCGGGTCACTCTGTGATGCTGGACAACCCCAAGGCCTTCCAGCAGGCGCTGCTCCGCTTCGCGCTGGGAGAAGGCTAGGACGCCGACGAAGTCCGGCGCCCGCGCGCAGACGAGCTTCGCTCGCCGATAACGCGCTAAGGCACCTAGGACCGCGAGAGAACCAGGTCCCGTAGCTGCGGCAGGACCTGCTCCACGGGCTCGTTCAGCTTGAAGGTCACCTGAGCGTCGAAGGGCGTGGCGGAGGCCGTCAGAATGGCCGTGGCGGCGCCGGGACGCTTCGCCTCCACAAACATCTGGTTGATGGGACCGACCACCAGCGAGGTGCCGGCCGCCACGAAGAGATCGCAGGCCGCGGCGGCGCGCAGGGATCGCTCCAGGTCCTCCGCAATCAGGCTCTGGCCGAACGAGATGGTCGCCGGCTTCCACGCGCCTCCGCAGAAGCAGCGTGGTACGCGGGCCCCGCTCTCCCACGCGCTCTGGGCCCGCGCGCGCGGCTCTTCACGCCCGCAGCTCATGCACAGGACCTTCGCATCGGTGCCATGGATCGTCACCAGTCGCTCGCCCGGAAATTCACTGCGCTCGTGCAAACCGTCCACGTTCTGCGTAACGAGCAGCTCGATACGGCCGGCTCGTGCCAGCTCGGCCAGCGCGAGGTGGGCCGGGTTGGGCTCGGCCTTCGAGATCAGCTGCCAGGTCTCGCCCTTGTAGCGCCAGTAGTCCGCGCGCGCCGCCTCGCTCGCCAGAAAGTCCTGGATCGGCGTGGGCTGGTAGCGCTCCCAGCGGCCGCCCGGGGAACGGAAGTCCGGGATGCCGGAAGCGGTGGAGAGACCCGCGCCGGTGAGGACCACCACCTGGCGAGCGCCCCGCCAGCGCGCGCCCAGCTCCGTGAGGCGGGACACCGCTCGCTTAGCCGGCGGCGGGCGCCAGGTCGCGTGCGGCCTGGCGCGGGTCGCAGCCGAACGGAAGCAGGGCCAGCGCAGGAGTGGTGACGCCGTTCTCCACGTAGCGCTGAATGTGGGCCCGACACTGTGCGGGGGAGCCGTGCACCAGGATCTCGTCCACGACCTCGTCCGGGATCGCCGCGGCCGCCGCCCTGCGGTCACCCTGCTTCCATAGCCTCCACATGGGCTCCAGCTGCTCGCCGCGGCCCAGCCACTCGTGGAAAGCCGCGTAGACGGGCACGTTCATATAGGCGGCGATGGCGAAGCGCCCGAGCCGGCGCACCAGCTCCGTATCCTCGGAGGGACAGACGAAGATACGCGCCACGATCTCCTTGTCGGGACCGCCCTCGTGCACATAGGGCACGACCCGCTTCACGTCGTCGGCCGAGAGCCAGTTGATGATCGCCCCGTCGCTCTCGCGGCCCGCCAGGCGCAGCATGCCCGGGCGCAAGGCCGCGACCATGATGGAAGGCGCGGGCTCGGGGATGCGCCCCAGACGAAACCCCTTCACCGAGAACGTCTCGAACTCCTCGGTGACCTTCTCGCCGCGCAGCGCTCTGCGCAGGAAGCGAAGCATGTCGCGCGTGCGCTGATAGGGCTTCTCGAAAGGGACCCCGTTCCAGTCCTCGACGATGATGTTCGACGAGGTTCCGATGCCGAACACGAAGCGGCCCGGTGCAGCCTCCGCCATAGAGGCGACGCTCATGGCCATGAGTCCGGGCCCGCGCGTGAAGGCCGGCACGATGGCAGTCCCCAGCCGCGCCGAGGGAGCCCAGACAGCCGCCAGGGCCAGGGGCGTGAAGCCATCGGTGCCGCCGGCCTCGCTTGACCAGAGATCGGTGTAGCCGAGCTCCACCAGCTCCTCGATCCATTCCCGTTGCTCATGCAGTGGGGTCCCTTCGAACGGGATCGTCATGCCGTAACGTTTGCTGGGACTCATCGCCGATCTCCTTCTCCTGGCATGCTGGGCCACGCGCACGACGGGACCCCCGCCGCGCTCCATTCTACGGCAGGCAGCTAGTGTCCTGTTTCTAAAGTTCGCTCGCATTCTCGGCGACCGATGCAGCCACGCTCGCGGCGTTGCACTCGCTCGCCGAAGCTACGGATTCGCCTCGCTCGCGCGCCTTGCGAGCGCGGCGCCTCGGCCGCGAGAACCGCGTCGGAACTTCAGAAACAGAACACTGGCCCGGCGCGGCCCGCTCTGCGAGCCTGTGGGCGTGCCCTACCTGACGCGCGCGTTCTTCGCCCGCTCCTGCCTCGAGGTAGCGCCCGCCCTCCTGGGCTGCCGCCTCGTGCATCGGATCGATGGCAGATGCCTGGCTGGACGCATCGTCGAGGTCGAGGCCTACCTCGGGGGCGGCCAGGATCCCGGCTCACACTCGCACCGGGGCCCAACGCCACGCAACCGGGCCATGTTCGGACCCCCGGGGCGCTTCTACGTGTATCGCAGCATGGGGCTCCACATTTGCACGAACGTGGTCTGCGAGCCGCGGGACCATGGAGCGGCGGTGCTGCTGCGCGCCGTGGAGCCGCTTCACGGGGAGGCGCGCCTGCGGCGGGCGCGCGGCGGCCGGGACGGGTTTGAGCTGACAAACGGGCCGGGCAAGCTCTCACAGGCTTTCGGGATCACCCTTGAGCACAACGGCCGCTCCGCACTACGTGGCACGCTGCGGATCGAGGCAGACCCGAGCGAGCCCCAGCTCCGCATCCTCACCAGCCCACGCATCGGTCTCAGCCGCGGAACGGAGCTGCGCTACCGCTTCTTCGTCGACGGAAACCCCTATGTGACGCGATCCTCACGCAACCGTTCGGCAGAACACCTCCTTTGAGCTTATGCTTGAGCCCGTCGTGGGAACGGAGCCAGCCAGGGCGGGCCTGCCGCCTGAGATGACGCGCCTGGAGCGCATGCTGTGTGCATGCCGCGGGGAGCCGACGGATCGTCCGCCGGTGTGGCTGATGCGGCAGGCGGGTCGCTATCTGCCGGAGTATCGTGAGCTGCGCGCACGGACCGCCTTTCTCGAGCTGTGCCGTGATCCGGAGCTCGCGCTGGAGGTCTCGCTCCAGCCCTACCGGCGCTTCGGCATGGACGCGGTGATCGTCTTCTCGGACATCCTGCTGCCATTCCAGGGGCTGGGCCTCAAGCTCGACTTCAGCCCTGGGCCCCGGGTCGAGAATCCACTCCGCAGCGAGCGCGACCTGGCGCGTCTCGAGGGCAGCGTGGCCGAGGCCATGGCACCGACCTGCGAGACGATCCGGGCTCTGAAAGCGGTCCTGGGGGACGAGACCGCGGTGATCGGATTCGCCGGTGCCCCCTGGACGCTCGCGGCTTACGCCTGCGAGACGACGCTCTCGCGGGATCTTGCCGTGCTCAACGCACTCTCGTATCGCGAGCCCGCGCTGCTGGACCGCATGCTCGAACGCATGGCGGAGATCACGACCGAGAGCCTGCGGCTCCAGATCGAGGCGGGCGCCGACGTGCTGCAGATCTTCGACACCTGGGCCGGCACGCTCTCCTCGCAGCGCTACCGTCGTTTCGCGGGACGGGCCCTGGGTCAGGTGCTGGCGGCGCTGCCATCCCCGCGCCCCCCGCTGATTCTTTTCGCGCGCGCGGCCACCCATCTCATCGAAGAGCTCGCTGCTCTCGGGCCGGACGTGGTGTCGCTGGACTGGCGTGTCGACCTGCAGGAGGCCGCCGCGCGCATCGGTGGGCGCGTCGCGCTCCAGGGCAATCTCGATCCGGCCGCTTTGCTGGCACCCGCGCCCGAGATCCGAAAGGAGGTTGAGCGCTTGATCCGTGCGGGCCGCAAGGCGTGCGGTCACGTTCTCAACCTGGGCCACGGCGTGCTGCCCACAACGCCGGTGGAGAGTGTGGCCGCGTTCGTGGAAGCGGCCAAGCACGGGACCCCGTGACGCTCGCCTTTGATGATTTGCTGCGGCTGCCCGATTTCGACGACGTGCGTCGTTACGTCCCGAAGTATGACCAGCCCGGCCCGCGTTACACCAGTTACCCCACAGCGCCCGTCTGGACCGAGGACTTTGACGAGTCCGAGTTCCGCGAGGCCCTGGCGCGCGCGCGCAACCGTAAGCTCTCGCTCTACATCCACATCCCCTTCTGCGAGCGATTGTGCAGCTTCTGTGCCTGCAATAAGACCATCACACAGGACCATGCCGTGGGGGGCCCCTACCTCGACGGGCTCGAGCGCGAAGCCGAGATGCTGGCCTCGGCCATCGGAGGGGAGCGGCGCTGCGTGCAGCTAGCCGTCGGTGGCGGGACACCCACTTTTCTCTCGCCGCAGGAGCTGGCACGCATGTGTCGGGTGGTCGACTCACACTTCCCGCCCGACGCCAACGCAGAGCGCAGCGTCGAGGTCGACCCGCGTGTCACTTCGCGCGCGCAGCTCGAGGTGCTGTCTGAGCACGGCTTCAACCGCATCAGCTTGGGTGTCCAGGACTTTGCGCCCCGGGTGCAGCGCGCCATCAATCGGGTCCAGTCACGCGAGCAGACCGAGCGGATCACGCTCGATGCGCGCGCGCTGGGATACGCGAGTGTCAACTTCGACCTGATCTACGGTCTCCCCTTTCAAACCGTGGCATCCTTCGGCGAGACGCTGGACCAGGTAATCGCACTCCGGCCCGATCGCATCGCGCTCTACAGCTACGCCCACGTGACCTGGATCGTGAAGGCCCAGCGCGGATTCGAGAAGAAGGACCTACCCTCGGCCGAACGCAAGCTGGCCATCATGCTTCTGGCCAGCCAGCGTCTGGGCGAGGCTGGCTATCGCTTTCTGGGGTTGGATCACTTCGCGCTGCCGCAGGACGAGCTCTGCGTTGCGGCGGCCTCGGGCGATCTCAGACGTAATTTCAACGGCTACACCATCCGCGCCGGCGTCGACCTCATCGCCCTGGGCGCGAGTGGGATCTCTGAGCTGGCCGACGCCTACGCGCAGTCCGTACGTGCGCCCGAGCCGTGGCGCGAACAGGTGATGAAGGGACATCTCGCCACCCTGCGCGGCTGGCGCCTCACGCCCGATGACGTGCGCCGCAAGTGGCTCATCCAGCGTCTCATGTGCCAGGGCGAGGTGAGCGAGCGCGCCTACGCCAACGCCTTCGGCGAGGCGCTGACAGAGCGGATCCCGGATCTGCGTCCGCGGCTGGCCCCCTTTGTCGAGGACGGGCTGCTCGTGCCAGACGGAGAAGACTATCGCGTGACCCCGCTGGGACGACTTTTCCTGCGCGTGATCGCGATGAGCTTCGACGCCTACCTGCCCGAGCCCGATCTCGAGCGTCCCATGTTTTCGAGGACGGTGTGACAGGTGCCGATGTCGTGGTCGTGGGCGCGGGGATCGCCGGCCTCGCCTGCGCCACGGAGCTCGCCGACCGCGGAGTCGACGTCCTCGTACTGGAGGCAGAAGCTCGCGTAGGAGGTCCCGTCGAGACGCGGCGCGTAGGCGAGTTCTTGCTCGAGCGCGGCCCGAACACGGTGCGGACCACGCCGGAGCTCGAGTCCCTCATCCTGCGTAGCGGCCTCGAGCTGCTCCGGGCCCGGCGCGGCGCCCCCTACCTGGTGACGAACGGGCGGCTGATCCGTCTGCCCCCCGGGCCGCGCAGCCTGCTGCGGGGGGAGCCGATCCCGCTGCGGGGCTGGCTCGAGCTCCTGGGCGAGCCGTTCCGCCGTCATCCAGCCGGACCCCGCAGCGTGCGGGAGTTCGTGCGGCAACGCCTGGGGCCCACCCTGGCCGAGCGGCTGTCCGACGTGATGACATTGGGCATCTTCGGCGCTAGCGCAGAGCGTGTGGGCTTCGAGTCCGCCTTTCCGGACCTGTCCGATCGCATGCAGCGCTCGCGCAGTCTCACGCGCCTGCTGGCGAGCGGACTTCTGCGGCGTCGCGACAAGGCGACGACAGGGCGGGAGCTGATCTCGACTCACGAGGGGTTGGCGGCCATCCCCGAACGGCTGGCCGCGCGGCTCGGCGAGCGCGTGAAGCTCGAGACACCCGTGCGACGGGTCGTGCAGCGGGACCAGGGGTTCGAGCTCTTCGTCGGGTCCGCCGGCGAGACAAAGCTCGCAAGCCGCCAGCTGATTCTGGCCGTGCCTCCCGAGAGCGCCGGGGCGCTGCTCGAGCTTCCCGCGGCTCGACGCCTGCTGCGAGCTTACCGCTCCACGCCGCAGGCGCTCGCCAACTTCGCGCTCGAGGACGCGGCGTGCGCCGAACGCTTCAATGGGTTCGGAGTTCTCGTCCCCTCATGCGAGAGGCTCCCGCTGCTGGGGTGTCTTGTCCCCAGCGTGCTCTTCCCGGGACGCGCACCGGACGGCACTTTGCTGCTGACCGTCTTCGTGGGTCCCGCCCTGCGCGAGGCCCCGGAGGCCAGCATCAGCAGCGAGCTGGCCCCGGTCCTGCGGCGGCTGCTCGGCGCCACCGCGCTGCCTCGCCTGCTGGACCTTGCGCGCTACCCGCTCGGGATTCCGCTCTACGATCGACGCCACCGCGATCGCACTCGCCTGCTGCGCCAGCGCCTCGAGCATGCAGACGGGCCGTTCCTGGCCGGCGCCGGCTATGATGGGGTGGGCTTCGGAGCGGCGGCCGCTTCAGGCATGCGCGCCGCGCAGGAAGTCCTACACAGCTCCTAAGCGGCCTCGGGGTCTTCGATGGCGACCGAGATCAGACGGGAGCGATTGAGCGGCTTGCTCACAAAGTCATCGCAGCCCGCAGCCAGACACCTCTCGCGGTCGCCCTTCATGGCGTTGGCTGTGACCGCGACGATTCGGCCCCGGTAGCCCTGCTGGCGCAGGCCCCGGGTCGCAGCGTAGCCGTCCATGACGGGCATCTGCATGTCCATCAGGATCAGATCGAAGGGCTCGCCCGCGGAAGCGGCGGCCAGCGCGCGCTCGCTCGCGAGCGCGCCGTTCTCTACCACCTCAACCTTGGCTCCAGCCGCACTCAGGATCCGTGTGATCAGCCTCTGGTTATCGGCGCCGTCCTCGGCGAGCAGGATGCGGATGCCCTCGAGCGGGGTGCCCTCGGGCGCGACGGAGCGCGGCTCGACGCTGGGCCGGGGCACGCTCGGATGATCCAGCAGCTCGACCCCCTGCAAAGGACCTGTCTTGATGGTGAAGCTGAACCGAGTTCCGCGGCCTTCCTCGCTCGTCGCCCGCAGCTTGCCCCCAAGCAGCTCGACCAGGCTCCTGGAGATCGAGAGTCCCAGACCCGTACCGCCGAAGCGGCGGGTGGTCGAAATGTCGGCCTGGGCGAAGGGCCTGAACATGACCTCCAGATCCTCCTGGCTCATTCCGTTGCCGCTGTCCTCGACCGCAAAACCCAAACACGGACGGTTGGACTCGGTGGGCGTCTTCAGTCCGGCCGTCACCTTCACGTAACCGCGCTGGGTGAACTTGATCGCATTGCCGATCAAGTTGACGAGCACCTGGTGCAGACGCGTAGGATCGGTGACGACTCTGGCGGGAACCCGACCATCGTAGCTCACCTTCAGCTCCAGCCCCTTCTCCCGGGCTTGCGGCTCGAGCAGCCGTACGACGCTCTGCAGGATCTCGGCCGGAGAACACTCGATGTGCTCCAGTTCGAGCCGACCGGCTTCGACTTTGGATACGTCCAGGATGTCATTGATGAGCTGAAGCAGCAGCTTCCCGTTGCGCAATATGGCGTCGGTGTATTCCTGCGCCTCCTTCTCGCCTTTCGCACCCGGAAGCAGCTCGGAATAGCCGACGATGGCCGTCAGCGGAGTCCGCATCTCATGGCTCATGTTCGCCAGAAAGGCACTCTTCGCTTGCGTGGCACTGACCGCGTCCTGCATGGCCTCGACCAGCTCGCGGTTACGACGTACCAGGAGCTCATGCTGCTGGCCGCGCTGAAGAACCTGGCCCATCGTCAGGCCGATGTTGTGCATGAGGGCGGTGCGCGACGACTCCCGCTCTCGGGGGCGCAGGTCGAAGAGCTCGAGCACCGCGATCACGTCTCGAGCCAGGAAGATCGGAAAGCCGACTGCGGCTCGTACCACGCCATCGCCCGGGCGTGAGCGCGTAAACCAGTCCTCCTCCCAGCAGTCCCCGACCCAGATAGGCTCCTTGCACTCGAGCACCCGTCCCGGCAGCTCCTCACCCTCTCTGAAGGAGAGCGCGGACGTCTCTTCGACGAAATCGGGCGCCAGCTCCGGAGAGGACAAATGCCAGATCCCGCTGGACTGGAGCAGGCTGCGATCGTGCTCGTCCACGAGGTATATGTGTCCGATCGGCCAACATAAGAAGCGACAGATCTGGGCGCAGCACTCGCGCAACACATCGTCCAGATCCTCGATACGGTCAGCAATACGCGTGACCCGACCGAGCAGGCGCAGCTCGGCCTCGGAGCGTTGCAAATCGCTGTGTGCCAGGTTCTGATCGCGGACCATCTCATCGAACATACGTCCGAACTCGGAGAACTCCTGCGTTGCGAACTCCAACGGCGCTTGAGCTCCGTCGCCCCCGGAAGCCCGGCGGGCGACCGCGCTACGGATCGCGATCAGCGGGTTGACCGTATGCCGCTGGACCACACGGAGCGTGACCAGCGCGAGCGCAGCCAGCAGCCCCAGCGCAAAGACGCCCCTGCTGGCCGAGCGCGTCCAGAGCTCTCGCTGAAGCACGCTCGAGTCGAGCTGAACCAGGGCGAAACGGGGCGTCTCCCCCAAAATCCTGTGTCCCGAGCTTCCCGCAGGGTAAACGTAGACATGGCGGTCGAAGCTCCGATCGCGGATCGGTGCATCGCGGGGCGCCAATAGCCACTCCTGCAATCGACCCGTAGCATCGAGCTCTGCCAGTGCCAGCGCTTCTTGTCCGGCCCAGGCCGCCTGGGTTCCCGCGAGCACCCGCACGGGATCGCCACCCAGAAGCGCGATTCCGACCGCGTCCCCATCGCTGGCCAGCGCCCGGAACAGCCGCACCCTCTCGGTTTCGTCCGAGGCGCTCTCGCCGATATAGACCGCAGCCGCCGCCAGGGACTTCGCGCGGGCTGACTCCATCCGCTCGAGCACACGTTGATACCCGACGTGCCCGATGGCGCCGCCGATGAGGACGAGGACCAACCCCACCGCCAGCAGCGAGCCGAGCACCACCCCGCGCAGCGTCGGTTTCTTCATGCTCCTCCCTCGAACCTCATATCGACGCCGCTGAAGGAGGGCCTGAGTACGAGGCGGGCGGGTCGGGCTCGGCGAGGTCGGGCTAGAACCCGCGCAGGCGTGCGAAGCGGTCGCGGTGGTAGGCCGCGTCACCCAGCGTCATCTGCGCCACACGCGCCCGCTTGAGGAAGAATCCGATTTCCGATTCATCGGTTACACCGATGCCTCCGTGCATCTGGATCGCTTCGTTCCCGACCAGGAAGTAGGTATCCGCGCAGCGAGCTTTGGCCAGGCTGGCCAGCTCAGGAGCATCCGCTCGCTCCTCATCCAGCGCGCGCAGCGCCTCCAGCACCACGGACCGCGCCAGCTCGATCTGGCAGAACATCTCCGCGGCACGATGCTTGAGGGCCTGAAAGGATCCGATCGGCACCCCAAACTGCTCGCGCTCTTTCAGGAACGCGAGCGTACGCTTGAAGGCCTCCTGAATCCCGCCCAGCATCTCCGCACACAGCCCGACCGTCGCTCGATCGAGCACGCGATCGAGCACGGCCGCGGCTCGGCCGACCTCGCCCAGGAGCGCGCTGCGATCCAGCTCGAGTCCCTCGAAGCGAATACGTGCCGCGTTGCGGCTATCAACCATATGCATGGGCGTCCTAATCACGCCCTTCGCATCCGCGTCTACCAGGAAGAGCGAGAGGCCCTCACGTGATTGCACCTGCTCCGAGGTACGCGCAACAACCACGAGCTGGTCGGCAACATGGCCATCCAGTACGAACGCCTTTTCCCCGGAGAGGCGATACCCCCCGCCACTGGCTTCGGCGCGCAGCGTTACGCGATACGGATCGTGGCGGTGGGTCTCCTGATGCGCCAGTGCGAGAATCCGTTCCCCGCCACAGACCGCGGGAAGTACGTCCTTACGCTGGGTCTCGTTCCCCGCCAGGAGCACCGCGTTCCCGCCAAGCAGAACCGTCGAGAGAAAGGGCTCCGCGACGAGCTGACCGCCACACTCCTCGAGCACAAGGCCCAGCTCCGCGTAGCCGAGGCCCGCCCCCCCGTACTCCTCGGGGAAGACGATTCCTACCCAGCCCAGCTCCGCCATCTCCTTCCAGAGCTCGCGCGAGAACCCTACGGGGTCCTGCGTATCGCGCAGCTCCCGCAGCTTCGCAAGCGGCGAACGCTGCTTCACGAACTCCCGCGCGGTCTCTTGTAGAAGCTCCTGCTCTTCGGTCAGCACGAGGGACATAGGTCCGGCCTAGTCCGGCAGGCCGAGCACGCGCTTGGCGATGATATTGAGCTGGATCTCGGAGGTGCCGCCCTCGATCGAATTCCCTTTCGAGCGTAGCCACTCGCGCGTGATCACGAGCTCTTCGGGCTCGAAGCCTTCGCCCTCCCAGCCCAGGCCTTGCATCCCGAGCAGCGAAAGCATGAGCTCGTATTTCTGTTTATTCAGCTCCGTGCCGTAATACTTGAACATCGAGGATGCTGGGCCCGGTCCCTGGCCCGCTTTCGTCTCCTCCGCCGAACGTTTCAGGGTCAGCCTGAAGCACTCGTCTTCCATGATCTGCTGGGCCACACGACTCCGCAGCAGCGAGTCGGGCAGCGTGCCCGAGGGACAGTCCAGGTAGCGGCGCGCCAGCTCCTCCAGAGAGCGCTTGCGGGGGCTGACTCCGAAGCCCTCCGAGATCACCGAGCGTTCGAACTGGAGCAAGCGTTTGGCGATCGTCCAGCCACCGTTCAGCGGCCCCACCAGGTTCTGCTTGGGCACGCGCACGTCCTCGAGAAAGGTCTGGCAGAAGGGTGAGTAGCCGCTGATCAGCCGGATCGGCGTCGTCGAGACTCCCGGGGAAGCCATGTCGATCAGGAGAAAGCTGATGCCGTCGTGCTTGGGAGTATCGGGACCGGTCCGAACCAGACAGAAAATCCAGTCGGACTTGTCTGCGTAGGAGGTCCAGATCTTCTGGCCGTTAACGACGTACTCGTCCCCATCCAGCACGGCCCGCATCTGCAGGCTGGCAAGATCAGATCCCGCTCCTGGCTCGCTGTAACCCTGACACCAGCGAGTTTCACCCCGCACGATCTTGGGTAGATACTCGCGTTTCTGCTCCTCGTTGCCAAACTCGAGCAGCACAGGGCCCAGCATCGAGATCCCGAAGCTTATCAGCGGTAACCGGCAGCGCAGACGCTGCATCTCCTGCTGCAGGATCTTGGCCTCATCCTGGGAGAGCCCGCCTCCAGCGTACTCCTTGGGCCAGGTCGGAGCGGTCCAACCCCGGGCGGACATGCGCTCCAACCAGAGCTTCGAGTCCGGGTTCTTGTAGCTGACTCGACGGCCGCCCCAGACCTCCTCCGTATCGGCCTGAGGGCCGCGCTTCGAGGCCGGACAGTGCTCCTCGAGCCAGCTTCGGGTCTCTTCGCGAAATCCCTCCAGATCGGCCACCGCTTTTCCTCCTGACGGGCGCGCAGCGTGAGCGGCGCCGCGGCCCATATCCTGACAGCCCCCTGCGGCGGTGTCGAGCGGGCGCCCGGCGGTCGCGCGCTCGGGGGCGGTTTACAGCGCGCGCCGGTTCGGTTCTCATAACGCCCCATGAGATCCCTGCTGCGGCTGCTGGGTTTGAGCGATGCGGAACAACCGGAGAGCCG
>SMWZ01000187.1 GCA_004356455.1 Deltaproteobacteria bacterium | reverse complement strand
CGGTTCGGGGCGGGTTGTGGCAACGTCGAAGACGATCTCCTGCAGCGCGCTGCTGCTGGACGAGGTTCACGCAATTGTGGATCCGTTGCTCTGCCCAACCTGTCCGCCCCCGGTCGTCGCTCATTTGCCGCTGATCCGCGTGCCCTAAGGCGAGCTGTGGTGGATGGCCGGCGCAGGCAGGGGAAGATCCAGGTCCGGCGGCTCAGCGCGGGGTGGGGGCTGGCGCTGGGTCTCTGCGCGCTGCTGGGATTTCCCTCGCGCGGTCTGGCGGGAATGTTGGACACGCCGTTGCCGACCTTCAGCGATGGGAAGGCCTCGCAGGTGGTGGGTCTGCTGCCGAGGGTGATCAAGAACCACAATCTCGAGACGGTGGTTGTCTGCACCAACCTGGACACGGTGGTGGCCAACATCGGCCTGGAGGTGTTCGACAAAGACGGTGTGCTGGTGAACTCGGTCAATGCGGGCAACGGAGCGATCTTGAACGTGGCCGTGGGAGCGACCCGGACCATCGGCACGGCTGCAACGGCATTGCTGACGGAGGACCACAAGATGACCCTGCTTCCGGACCTGCGGAACGGCTCGGGCCGTGTCGTTGCCAGTGAGGCGAAGGTCTTCTGCGCGGCGCTGCTGGTGGACCAGCTGCATGCGATCGTGGAGCCGTCGATCTGCCCGACCTGCCCGGTGCCGAGCCTGGTGAGCGCACCGGTCTGGTCCTGCGGCAACAGCATCGTCGACCCGTTCGAGCAGTGCGATGATGGAAACCTGGAGGGGGGGGACGGCTGCTCGGCCAGCTGCGCCTCGGAAGACCCGTGCTTCGGCAAGGGAGGAGACACGGACGGGGATACGATCTGTGACGCCGAGGATCCGTGTGTGCACTTCGCCAACACGCTGCCGCTCGTCATCAGTGGCTTCTCGGGCATTCCGGACGAGTGCCTGTGCGGGGACTTCGATGGAGACGGATTCCACAGCGCGACCGACGCAGCGGCCATCAACGACTGTGCCGCTTTCTTCCGCTTCGACTGTGTCTCCCTGCGGGACGAGATCGGCGCACCGCTCGATGGGTTCTACAGCGCCACGGACGCAGACCAGGTGAGCCGTGTGTCGGCCTTCCTGCAGCCTGTCTTTCAGCTCAGGTGTGGGCTCAGGCCGGAGGGAACGTGCGGTGGGGCGACGGGTGTCTCCTGCTTTTGAACGTATTGCCTGGCAAGCCCGATAGGAGGGATGACGATGAGGAAGATCGGAAGAGCCCTGGCCGGGGCTTCGCTGCAGGTGGACGAGGTTCACGCCATCGTGGGTCCGCTGCTGTGCCCAACCTGTCCGCCCCCGGTCCTCGCCCATCTGCCGCTGATCCGCGTGCCCTAAGGCGAGCCGCGATGGACGGCCGGGGTAGGCAGGGGAGGACCCAAGTCCGGCGGCTCACCGCGCGCTGGGGCCTGGCGATGGGTTGCTGGGCGCTGCTGGGATTCCCCTCGCTCGGGCTGGCGGGAATGTTGGACACGCCGCTGCCGATCTTCAGTGATGGAAAGACGGCGCAAGTGGTGGGTCTGCTGCCTAGGGTGATCAAGAAAGACAATCTCGAGACGGTGGTCGCCTGCACCAACCTGGACACGGTGGCGGCCAATATCGGCCTCGAGGTCTTCGACAAGGACGGAGTGCTGGTGAACTCCATAGTGGCGGGGAACGGCGAGATCTTGAACGTGGCCGTGGGGGCGACCCGAACCATCGGCACGGGCCGGCCGGAGCTGCTGACCGTGGATCATCGAATCTTGATGATCCCGGTTCTGGCCAACGGTTCGGGTCGCGTGGTCGCGAGCAAGAGGAATGTCTTCTGTCATGCGATGGTGGTGGACGAGGTTCACGTGATCGTGGAGCCGTCGATCTGCCCGACCTGCCAGGTGCCGACGCTGGTGAGTGCACCCGTATGGGCCTGTGGCAACAGCATCCTCGACCCGTTCGAGGAGTGCGACGATGGCAATGCAGTCGGCGGGGACGGCTGCGAGGGTGACTGCACCGCGGGTGCGCCCCCGATCTGCGGGGATAGTGTGGTCACTGCGCCCGAGACCTGCGATCCGCCCGGATCCTCGGTGGGGGGCAATGGCAACCTGTGTCGTGGCGACTGCACGGTGTGTGGAGACAGCGTCGTCGATGCTGGGGAGGAGTGTGACGACGGCAACGGAATCAACGGCGACGGTTGCGGGAACGACTGTAAAGTTACGGTAACCACAACGGTGTGTTCGGCCACGCCGCTGGTGGGCTGCCTGCCTCCGGCCGCCTCTGGCAAGTCCCAGCTCCAGATTAAGGATCAGGGTGCGAACGGTCCCGGACCCAAGGACAAAATCCAGTGGAAGTGGTTCAAGGGTCCCAGCCTGACCCAGGCGGACTTCGGTGACCCGCTCAGCTCGAACGGCGCAGTCTACAAGTTCTGCGTCTACGCGGGCGCCACGCCGTCCGTGGTCGTCGCTATGCAGGTGCCGGCGGGCGGAACCTGCTCGGGCAAGCCGTGCTGGAGGGCCCTCGGCACCAAGGGCTACAGGTACGGCGACCGCGGGCTGAGCTCCGACGGGGTGAAGAAGCTGATCCTCAAGGGCGGCGCGGCTGGGAAGTCCAAGATCCTGATCCAGGGCAAGGACGGGAACCTGCCGCTGCCCACACTGCCGCTGGGTTCGGACGGGCCGCTGATCGCTCAGCTCAGCAGCAGCGATCCAAACGCCGCCTGCTTTGAGCAGAGCTTCTCTCAGGCCCATGTGACCCGGAACGAGGCCAAGCAACTCAACGCCAGGGCGCCGTAGGCTACGTCAGTCGAGCTGGAACTTCTCCAGGCGGTAGCGAAACGCGTAGCGGGTGAGCCCGAGCAGCGCCGCGGCCCGGGTGCGGTTTCCCCCCGTGCGTTCGAGCGCCTGCGCGAGCAGCCCCCGCTCCACGGCCTGGAGATCGATCCCCCCCTCCGGCAGTGTGAACTGACTCGTGGCCCCCTCACGGCTCGCAGGCATGAGCCCCGCGAAGGCCCTCGCTGGGAGCTCCTCCGAGGGCTCCAGCAGCACCGCGCGCTCGATTACGTTGCGCAGCTCGCGCACGTTTCCGGGCCAGGGATAGCGGACCAGGTATTCTTCGGCCTCGACCGAGAGCCGCACGGGATGGCTGTGGTACTGGTTGCCGAGCTCGGACGAGAAGAACCGCGCCAGCATCCGCAGGTCCTCCAGTCGCTCACGCAGCGGCGGTACCTCGATCTCGAGAACGCGCAGGCGATGGAGCAGATCCTCCCGAAATCTGCCCTGAGCCGCCGCAGTCTCGAGGTCACGGTTGGTAGCCGCCATGATGTGTACGTCGACGGTCCGCTCACTGTTGGAGCCGAGGCGTCGTACGCGCTTCTCATCGATCACCTTTAGGAGCTTTGCCTGGATCTCGAGGGTGAGCTCGCCGATCTCGTCCAGGAACAGGGTGCCACCTTCCGCAGCCTCGAAGAGCCCGGGACGCGAGGACCGTGCATCGGTGAAGGACCCGCGCTCGTGCCCGAAGAGCTCGGCCTCGACCAGGGTGGCCGGCATCGCGGGGCAGTTGAACTCGATGAAGGGTCCACCCCCCAGCACCTCGTGGACGGCGCGCGCGAGCACGCCCTTACCCGTTCCCGTCTCGCCTATGAACAGGATCGTGGGCCGTTTTCCAGGGGAGAGGCGTGCATCACGCAGGCGCTCGGCGTAGGCGAAGACCTTGAGCAGTCGGGGGTCCCGGCCCACCACACCCTGGTGCCGCTCGCGATCGCGAAGGTAGTCCAGCTCACGATCCCGACGGCGCTGAGTCAGGATGCGCTGGACGAGCAGACCTACCTCGTCCAGGTCGAGAGGCTTCTGGAGGTAGTCCGTAGCCCCCTCGTGCATGGCCTTCACGGCGTCGCGCACGGAACCGTGGGCCGTCATCAGCACCACTGGAAGCCCCGGGTCGAGCCCGCGCAGCTCGCGCATGACCTCGATTCCCGAGCGATCAGGGAGGCGCAGGTCCAGCAGCACCAGGTCGGGCGGGCAAAGGCGATTGGCCTCGATGGCCTCGGCGCCGGTCCCCGCGGTGCGTACCTCGTGTCCTTCCGCGGCGAGGGAGCGGCTGAGCTCCCGGGTCAGAACCCGCTCGTCATCCACGATCAGAAGCGTTGCCATGCCCCATGGATCTTACGCGGTTCTCGAGATTATGTGTGGTTTAGCCCGATCCTGGGCGATATCACCCGGGAACGAGGCCTCCCAGGCTCCTGAGGAGGTCCGGGCGGGGCATACTTCTTGCCATCCCTAGTGCAGTGTCGGAGGAGGGAAGGGCTGTCCGTGTCTGATGCATTGCTCCAGAGCTCGCGACCCAAGCGCCATCTTCTGTTGGTGGAGGACGATGCTCGGCTGCGTCAGGTGCTGGCTGGGTTCCTCGAAGAGAGCGGTGTCCGGGTCACCTGCGCGGGCAGCCTGGCCGAGGGGAGAGCGCAGATCGGGCGGCAGAGCTTCGACGCCTTCGTGCTCGACGTCGGCTTGCCCGATGGGAACGGGCTCGCACTGCTGCAGAGCGTAAGGCCCGAATGCGTACTGGTCATCAGCGCGAGCCCGTATCGCGCTGGCTATGCCGAGTTCGGGGTGCGTCACTTTCTGGAGAAGCCCCTGGATCTCGACCATCTCGCGCAGGCGGTCGAGCGGCTGTTCGTAGAGGCAGCGGAGGACGGGCGCGAACCTGGCAGCGCAGGCGCCGGTCCGCGTCTGCAGCGGCCGCGGGTCGCGCTCTACTCTCACGACACGATGGGGCTCGGTCATCTGCGCCGGAACCTGCTGGTGGCCCAGGCGCTCGCCGCCCCGCCGCTCGAAGCCGATGTTCTGATGATCGCCGGCGTGCACGAGGCTCAGTGGTTCATGACGCCCCCGCGCGTCGATTGTCTGACCCTTCCGGCGCTGAAGAAGAGCGTGGACGGCACCTACGGCTCTCGCCGGCTCGGAGTCTCCCTTTCGAAGCTGATCAATCTGCGCGCAAGCGTGATCCGCGCCGCGCTCGAGGAGTTCGATCCCGCGGTTCTCATCGTTGATAACGTCCCGCGCGGAGCCGTGCGCGAGCTCGAGCCGGCGCTTCGGATGTTGCGCTCGCGGGGACGTACCCGCTGCGTGCTCGGGCTGCGCGATATCGCGGACGACCCGGATGCGGTACATCGCGAGTGGGGCCTGGCCATGAACGACGAGGTCATACGTGCTTACTACGATCAGATCTGGGTCTACGGAGACAAAGCTGTCTACGATCGGGTGCGCGACGACCGGCTTGCCGCCGACGTGGCGGCCAAGGCACGCTACATCGGCTACCTGGATCAGAAGGCCCGGCTCGATGTCCCGAACGCCAAGGCCGCGGCCCAGCTGGCGGTGACGCTGGCCGACGCCAAGGGCCCGCTCGTGCTGTGTCTGCTGGGGGGGGGCCAGGATGGCGAGCGGCTTGCTCAGTCGTTTGCGCTCGCGGAGTTCCCTCCTGGGGCGACCGGGATGATTCTGACGGGGCCGTACCTACCTCCGCAGGTCCAGGAAGAGCTGAGTCACCTGGCCCGGGCCCGCTCCGATCTTCGAGTGATCGATTTTGTTCTCGAACCGGCCCTGCTCGTTCAGCGCGCTCAGCGGATCGTATCGATGGGCGGCTATAACACCGTGCTCGAGCTGCTCTCATACAATAAGCGCGCGCTCGTCGTACCGCGCGTGGTGCCCCGCCGCGAGCAGCTGATCCGGGCCGAGCTGTTCAGAAAGATGGAGCTGATCGACATGCTACATCCGGATGCGGTCTCCCCGCGCGCCATCAGCGAATGGCTGAGTCAGGACGCCGGGCCACCCCCGAACGCCGGCGACCGGATCGACTTCAAGGCGCTCGATCGCCTTCCTGACTTGCTGGAAGAGCTGCTGCGATCTGATGCTGCACGGGCAGAGCCAAACATCTCGGCTCTGCCTGCCTCTTGAGGAGAGCGCGCATGCGGGTGGCCTACGTCGTCAAGCGCTATCCGAGGTACTCGGAAACCTTCATTGTGAACGAGATCATCGCGCACGAAGCCGCGGGACTGGAGGTCGAGATCTTCTCGCTGCGTCCTCCGAGCGACGAGCGCTTTCAAGACGCGATCTCCCGGGTCAGAGCGCCGGTCACGTACATAGCGAGTGGAGGCGGGAAAGCCGCTGAGCTCTGGTCCGGCCTGGAAGCCGCCGCGGAGGTTCTGCCCGGCTTCTGGGGCAAGCTCGAGCTGGCTCGCGGCGAAGATGCCCGCGATGTGTCGCAGGCGGTCACGCTCGCGACTGAAGCTCAGCGAAGGGATATCAGCCATCTGCACGCACACTTCGCGACCGTATCCACCTCGGTCACGCGTCTCGCTGCCGTCTTTGCCGATCTTCCGTACAGCTTCACCGCGCACGCCAAGGACATTTTCCATGAGAGTGTCGAGCCCGAAGATATGCGACGGAAGCTGGCCGATGCGGCCACGGTCATCACGGTCAGCGATTTCAACCTCGAGTTCCTGCGAGAAAATTTCGGCTCCGTTTCGACCCACGTGGAGCGGATCTACAACGGATTGCCCCTTGAGCGTTTCCCTTACACGGAGCCGCGCGTCCGCCCGCCTCGGATCGTGGGAGTGGGTCGGCTCATCGAAAAGAAGGGTTTTTCGGATCTGATCGAGGCCTGTGCTTTGCTGATGGATCGCGGTAGGCCATTCTCGTGTTGCATCATCGGGGCCGGTGAGCTCGAAGCCGACCTGCGTCGCCAGATTCAAAAACACGGCCTCGAGTCACTGGTGGAGCTCGCCGGACCGCAACCGCTGCGCGAGGTTGCAGCACAGGTGGCAGGCGCATCCGTGTTGGCCGCCCCCTGTGTGGTCGGTTCTGATGGGAACCGCGATGGCATGCCCACGGTCCTGCTCGAGGGGATGGCGCTCGGAACCCCATGCATCTCCACGGACGTAACCGGGATCCCCGAGCTGCTGCGGCACGAGGAGACGGGGCTGATCGTGCCTCAACACGCCCCGCGCGCGCTCGCCGCAGAGATCGAGCGGCTGCTGGAGAGGCCCGCGCTGCGTTGCCAGCTGGCGGCCCGGGCTCGGCGGCTGATCGAGGATGAGTTCGACATCGTACGCAACAGCGCGCGTCTGCGTGATACGTTTGCGAAGGCAGCGGGTGCAGAGACACTCCCCTTATCGAGG
>SMWZ01000024.1 GCA_004356455.1 Deltaproteobacteria bacterium | reverse complement strand
TAGCCTGGATTTCTCACCAGGTTGCCGTAGCGAGGGCGCCAAGTGTGCGTCAGATCGGGCCGCGCGCAGGCCGAGGCACCGGAAACGTATTGGACAATACGTTGAGGAGCCGAGGCCGAGCACGGGCCGAGATGACGTGCAATTGGCGGCCGCAGTAGGCCACCTGGTGAGATATCCAGGCTAGAGCAGCAGACTCGGCTTCTCGAGCAGCTCGCGCAGGATCTCGAGGCTGCGTGCACAGTAAAGCCCGTCCTCGGTGCGCTCGTCGTAGGTGTACTTCAGCACCACCCGCCGGCGGCCGTCCGCGCCCGCGCGCACCCGGCCCAGCACGCAGAAGATGGGAATCGTCCCGTACTCCCACAGGTGGTGGTAGCCGGCGTCGAGCCCCACCGAGCCCAGGTTGGCCACGAACACGGACGCGTACATGGGGTCGGAGCGGAGCATCGCGGCGGGCAGCAGCCCCAGCGCATCGAGCGCGCGCACGCAGCCGATCCCCAGCCGCAGCAGCGGGCTTGGCAGGCGTAGCAGCCACTCCATCTCCCGCTCCGCGCCGTCCTTGCGCTCGCTGCGACGCTCCTGCAGCGCCGCGTGGACCTGATCCAGCATGGTCTCCAGCGACGCCTGCGGATCCAGCTTCAGCTTCACCGTCACCAGCGGCGCCTGCTCGTCCAGCCGTTTCTTGGCGCCGAACGTGATCCAGATGTCGTCCCGCTGCCAGAGCCGTCCTCCCGCCACGAAGCGGTTCAGACGCGGTCGCTCGTCGAGCACCCGCACCAGCGCACGCAGCAGCAGATGGAAGAGCGTGAGCCGGCGCTCACTCGGTCGGTCCCGATTGAACAGGTCCAGCAGCTCGAGCGCGGGCTCCACGTCCACCTCCTGTGAAAAGTAGACGAGGGACTGATTGCGCTGAGGCGAGATGAACGGCATGAAGCGCCGGAGGGTCGAGAGCTCACGTACCCGCACCCCGTCCGCTCTGCGCCCGAACATCGCTTGCGCCTACTGCGGGCTCTCAACGATCGCGAGATAGTCGAGATTCCGAAAGCGGTCGTCGAGATCCATCCCCACTCCAACCACCCAGCCATCCTTCAGCTCGAAGCCAACGTAATCGATGGGAACGTTGATCTTACGCTGTCCGTGCTTGCTCACCAGCACCGCCACGCGCAGGTTGTGGGGCTCTCCGCTGCGCACGACCTGCAGGACCGCCTCGAGCGTACGGCCCTCGTCTGCAATATCATCCACGACGAGGACCTCGCGCGCGGAGTGGATTTCGCGCAGCGTTACGTCGTTCGGCGACACACTGCGATGCTAGTGCATCCGGGGGTAGCGTTCCAAGCCCGCCGCGGGCACACACGCTACTATCATCGAGTATGCCGCGTACACCCGTACCTGCCGCAACCGTAATCCTGCTGAGGGAGGGAAGCATTTCGCCCGAGGTCCTGATGCTCGAGCGGCACGCCAAGAGCAAGCTGCTACCGGACCTGTACGTGTTTCCCGGCGGGCGCGTCGAGGACGGGGATCAGGCTCTCACCGAGCGCCTGAGCGGGTTCACCGGCCATGACCCGCGCCACAAGGTTGCGCACCTGGACCCCGATCGCGTGGCGACTTTCCTGGTCGCGGCCATTCGCGAGACCTTCGAAGAGTCGGGCATTCTGTTCGCACGAAAACGCGGCGGATCCGGTCTGCTCGATCACGAGGAGCTGGAACCGCTGCTTCGCCACCGCCTCGAGGTGCAGAGCGGCGGCCTGGCGTTCGCAGACATCATCGAGCGCAACGAGCTGGAGCTGGCCGCCGAATGTCTGACGGTCCACGGCCACTGGATTACGCCCGAGGTGGTGCCGTGGCGTTTCGATACCGTCTTCTTCAGCGCACTCGCTCCGCCGGGCCAGCTGGCGCGCCACGACGGCGTTGAGGCCTCGTCCCATATCTGGATCCGACCCGAGGACGCGCTGGACCAGATGCGAAGAGGCCAGCGCCAGATCATCTTCCCCACCGCCTGTAACCTCGAGACGATCAGCGGCTTCCGCAACACGGAGCAGGCGCTCGCGGCCTCACTCGGCCGTCCCGTGCTGCCCGTGCTGCCCGTGCTCGAGGAGCGCGATGGCCGGCGCCTGCTAGTGATCCCGAGTGATGCCGGCTACCCCACTACCGAGGATCATTCGCTGGCCACCATCCCCCGACCGCAGCCACAGACGTGAAATTCGAGAATATCTCCGGCGCAGGCAGAGCCGAATCCCCTAAACTGCCGCGCGTGCAAGAGGTCATCGTGCTCGGGGGGTACGGCCGCCTGGGCCAGAAATGCGTGAGCGAGCTGGTGGACACCACCCGCGCACGCATCGTGGTGGCGGGCCGAAACATTCAGCGGGCCGAGCGTGTGGCGTCGCGCTTCGGGCACCGGGCGCGGCCCGCGTACGCGAATGCTGAGGATCCGCGCACGCTCCAAACGCTGATCCCGGGCGCAGCCGCGGTACTCATCTGCTCCGGTGGATCGTGGCTCGCCGTGCTCGACAGTGCCATCCAGACCCGCGTCCCTTTCATCTCCCTCAGCCCCTCGCTGCTGGAGGAGAGAGTGAGCTTGCGCCTGCAGCAGGAGGCCTGGCGTAGCCAGGTCCCCGTCATCCTCCAGGCCGGAGCCATTCCCGGCCTGCCCGGCGTGCTGGCGGAGCTGCTGATGCGGCGCTTCCCGAGCCTGCACGAGATCCGGATCGCATCCACCGGCCCCTGGAGTGAGACCGAGCTAGCGAAGGCGGACCAGCGCGAGCTGCGGCGGGCGGGAAAGCTGGCTTCGAATGGGAGAGCCGCACTCAGTGAGCGCTGGCGCCGCTCGCGCTGGCACTTCCCCGAGCCGATCGGAGCGCGCTGGGTGCGCCCCGCCCGCTCGCTCGACCTGGACGGCTTCGCGGAGGCGCACTGCGTCGACCACCTGGTCTACCTCGAGCCCGATCAGGGAGTGCTCGTACGCGGGGTTCAGCAGGTGCTGCAGCGCGACCACGAGCTCGAATTCGCCCTCGTGGCCGAGGGCTACGACGCCGAGGGGAAGGGCTCTCCCCAGGAGCGCCTGACGCTCCAGAGCTCCGATCTGCTCAGCGTCGCAGCGGCGGCCGCGGGCGCCCTGACGCAGCGTGTTCTCGCGGGCGCTCTGCCCGCTGGGGTGCTCGCGCAGCGGGAGGCGCTCAACCCCGCGCTCCTGCTTGAGGCCCTGACCAAGCGCGACGTGCGGGTCGTGTCGTCAGCCGGATCGCTCTGAGCGCAAGAGCTCGCGCAGCGGCCGCATGCCGATGGTGCGAACGTCCGGCTGAGCGAATACGCGCGCCAGGGTGCCATCGGAGTAGAGCCGATGCTCCTCGTCGCGTTGCCGCCAATCGTCGGTGATCGCTTCGAGCTCCGCGCCCCCGACGGCGCAGTGGGTGATCAGGTAGGAGAGGCCCGGGCCGAGTCCCTCCACCCGGCTGCGGTTGTGCTCCGCCCCGGTGCCGGGCTCGAAGTGCAGCGAGTTGGAGTCGAAGTGGTCGAAGATCGGAAGGCCATCAGACTCCGCCGCCTCCAACAGCTCGACGTAACCTTCCAGGCCTTCGAGCAAACCACGCGCCTCGAGCACCTCCCTGCGCACGCGCGGGATGAAGCACGGCAAGCGATAGTCCCGCGCGAGCCGCAGGTAGACCTCGATGAACTTGAGATCGAAGACCGTGCCCATGTGGCTATCCAGGTGGGTAACGTCGATCCCCGCGTCGAGTGCCCGGTCGATCTGGCTCCTCAGCTCACGCTCAACCTCCTCGGCACTCGCGTTGTCGACGGTCTCGCGCGTGGTACGCCACATGCCCCCGTCCGGCGAGACCAACCCGGCCACCTCTTCATGGACCGGTCCCCAGCGGTACGTCTCGTACTCGGCGTTCAGCGTGAGATGAACGCCGAGATCGAGCTCGGGCCGCTCGCGCGCAATGCGTGCAATCTGCTCGAACGCGGGGCAGGGCACCATGATGCTGCCGCAGGTGGCGCTTCCCGCGAGCGCGCGTAGCGCCCCCTCATTGGCCGCCGCACACATGCCTATGTCATCCACGTGCACGACGATCACCCGCTGGTCGGGCGAGATTCCCAGCTGCTGCAGCACGGACACGCGCTCACCCCTCGATCACCGCGACCTCGGGATTATGTCAGGCCTCCGCAGAGATGCCATCATGCCCCCGTGACACCCCGGCGCTCGATCGTGATTCCCAAGGCGCAGAGCGGCCAGCGCCTCGACCTCTACCTGGCACAGCTGCTGGGAATCTCGCGCGGATACGTACGTCGGCTGCTGGGGCTCAAGCGGATCCGCCTCGGGGGCTGCATGCCTCGCAAGGGAGTGATCCTGAACGCGGGCGACCGCGTCGAGATCCTGCCCTTCCACGATCCCCAGGACGGGCCACGGGCGGCCCCGGAGGTTCCCGTCCACGTGCTACGCGAGGGCGAGGGGCTGCTGGCGGTCGAGAAGCCGGCCGGCCTGCCGACCCACCCGCTCGATTTCGAAGAGACCAAGACCGCGCTCAACGCGCTGCTCGCCCGCTACCCCGAGCTGAGTGGGGTGGGTGACGGGGGGCTGCGTTCGGGCGTGCTCCACCGGCTCGATACGCACACCTCCGGAGTGCTGCTCTTCGCGACGAGCGCCGACGTCTGGCGGCGCGTGCGCGTGGAGTTCGCCAAGCGCCGCGTCCAGAAACGCTACCTGGCCCGCGTACACGGCGCGTACCGTGGAACCCTGGAGATCGCGCTGCAGCTGGCCCACCGCGGAAGGCGCATGCGCGTGGTCGCCAGTGGCGGTCGCGAAGCGGTGACACAGCTAAGCCCCGTGCGCGAGATCGGCGATACGACCCTGGTCGAGGTGCGGCCGCTGACCGGCGTCATGCACCAGATCCGCGCCACGCTGTCTCACCTGGGACACCCCCTACTCGGCGACCTCGAGTACGGCTCCACGCGCGACCTGGGACGGCATCTGCTACACGCCACCTTCATCTCGACCCTGGGCTTCGACGCCGCGTCCTCAGTCCCCGAGGTCTTCGAGTCCGAGCTTTAGTGTCTAGCCGCAGTGAAGCGGCGGAAGGCGATCCCTCCAGGGAAGGGCGGCCTCGAGCTGAGACGCGAGCTGGATCAGCACGTCCTCACGGCCGTACGCGGCCACGAGCTGCACGCCGATGGGCAGCCCGTCGTCGTTCCAGTACAGCGGGAGCGAGATGGCGGGCTGGCCTGAGACGTTGAAAGGGATCGCGTAGGGAGCGAACGCACCCCAGCGCGCGAGCACCTGGGCGGGGTCGCCTCCCTCGGGTCCGAGCGGTCCCAGCAGGGGTGGCGGCTGGCTGAGCATCGGCGTCACCAGCACGTCGAACCCCTCCTCCCACCAGGCGGCCAGCGCGCGCGCGGCGCGATGGAGCTGCTCCGTGGCCTCGACGTACTGGGGGGCGCTTACTGCGCGGCCGATCTGCGCGGCCCACCAGTTGGTGGGCTCGACGTCGTGCTGGCCGATGGTGCGCCCGGTACGTGCGCTCCAGCGGTCGAGCTCCCGCGCAATCGACACCATCATCACCAGGCCCGCTCCTGCGAAATCTTCCGCCCGCTCAAGCACCATGGGCCCGCTGGGCTCGACCGCGTGACCCAGATCCTCGAGCAGATGCGCGGCGTTCTCAGCCGCCGCGCGACAGTCGGGGTGAGGCTCGTCTCCGGTGCCCGGAACTCGGGTGCATAGGCCGATGCGCAGCGACCCGGGCGGTCGACCGACCTCGTCGAGAAACGGGCGCTCGGGCGGCGGAGCGCTGTAGGGATCGCCGACCGCCGGACCCGAGATCGCGTCCAGCACCGCGGCGCTGTCGCGTACGCTCCGCGTCAGTACGTGCTCGTGCGTGAGCTCCCACCAAAACTCGCCCAGCTGCGGGCCCAGCGTCGTGCGCGCGCGCGTGGGCTTGAGGCCCACCAGCCCACAGGCACTGGCCGGCATGCGAATCGAGCCACCCATGTCGTTGCCATGAGCGACCGCCACCATGCCGGAGGCCACCGCGGCGGCAGAGCCCCCGCTCGAGCCACTCGGCGAGCGGCGCGGGTCCCAAGGGTTTCGCGTCGGGCCGTAGGCGAGGGGCTCAGTGGTGGGAGAGAACGCCAGCTCCGGCGTGTTGCTCTTGCCGACGAACACGAAGCCCGCGGTGCGGAAGCGGGCGGCCAGGTACGTGTCCTCCTGCTCGACCCATCCGAGGTCGCGCAGGAAGCGCATCCCGCAGTGATAGGGATCGCCCGCCGTATGGCAGACGGCGTCCTTGACCAGAAAGGGCACCCCGCGAAACGGACCCTGCGGGAGATTCGGGTGGCGGGCCGCCGCGCGGGCCTTCTCGTAGAGCGGTGTGATCACCGCGTTGAGCTCGGGGTTGAGCTTCTCGATCCGCTCGATCGCGGCGTCCACCAGCTCGAGCGGCGTCACCTCCCCTCGCCGCACGAGCTCGGCCTGCGCGATCGCATCCAGCCTGGCCAGCTCAGTGCTCGACATCCGACCCAGCTTGCCAGAACTCGGTCGGATGCGTAAGCCGGCGCGCAACCGGACCTGTAACCGGCCGGGCCGCACGGCCGTATGCCTTGGATGAAGTCCCGCGAGCTCGCGACCCCGACCCAAGCCTGACAATCCTACGCAAACACTGGGGTCTCCGCGCTCGCACAAGCAACCCGCTCCGCAGAGGCGGTAGCCCCCTCCCGCTCTACGGGGGCAGCGCCAGCGGGTCCCGGGAACACCAGGGTCCGTCGGCCACACGAATCCAGCAATAACGCGCTGGACCTGCAAGGCCCGCAGAGCTGCGTAGCAGTGCGCGCACTCAGGCGCGTGCGAAGTCACGCGCCGTCCCGGCAGGCCGGCTTTGCCGGCCGCTACCCGGGTA
>SMWZ01000186.1 GCA_004356455.1 Deltaproteobacteria bacterium | reverse complement strand
CCTGGAGCACGATCGCCTGCCCCTCGCGCGCGCGCTGGAGAAGGCCGCCGAGGCCGCGCTCGCCAGGCGCTACCCCGAGCGACGCCTGGCCGTCAACGTCGAGTTCTATACCGCCGTTCTGCTGGATGCGATCGGTCTGCCGCGGGAGCTGTTCAGCGCCACCTTCGCGACCTCCCGGGTGGCGGGTTGGCTGGCGCATTTCGATGAGCAACGCGCCACCGGTCGCCTCATCCGACCTGGTTCACGCTACGTCGGTCCCCTGCCGGAGGCGAAGTTCTCGGAGAGCTAGTGTTCTGTTCCGGGAGCGCGGACGCATCGGTCGCCGAGAATGCGAGCGAACTTCCGAATCAGGACACTAGCTACTCGCAGAGCCCGCGGCGCAGGACCTCCTCGGCGATCTGCACGGCGTTGGTGGCGGCGCCCTTGCGCAGGTTGTCGGAGACCTGCCAGAGCCAGATCCGATCGCTTCCGAGATCCCGGCGCACGCGACCCACCAGGACCTCGTCCCGGCCCTCGACATCTGCCGGGGTGGGGAAGCGGTTCGTGCTCGGGTCGTCGATCAGCTCGACGCCGGGAAAGGCGGCCAGCGCCGCGCGCGCAGCCTCGGGGCTCAGCGTGCGCTCGGTCTCCACCAGCATCGTAGCCGCATGCCCGACGGGGACGGGCACGCGAACACAGGACATGCTGACCTCGAGGTTCGCCAGACCCATGATCTTGCGCGTCTCGTGCAGCAGCTTCATCTCCTCGCTGGAGTAGCCGTTCTCCAGGAAGTGCTCGCAGAGCGGCACCACGTTGTGCGCGATCGGCGCCTTGAACACGGTCGGCTCGGGAGCCTCGGCACGCGTGGGAGCGGCGAGCTGTGCCTTGAGCTCGTCGATCCCGGGGCGGCCGGCGCCGCTCACGGCCTGTAGTGTCGTGACGACGACGCTCTTGAGGCCGGCCGCACGATGTAGCGGCTCGAGCGCCATCACGAAGCCGATGGTGGTGCAGTTGGGGCAGGCGATGATGCCCGAGTGCTTCTCCACCGCCGCGCCATTGATCTCGGGCACCACGAGGGGCACCTCGTCCTGCAGACGCCAGGTGCTCGACTTGTCGATTACGATCGCGCCGCGGCGGACGGCCTCGGGAGCGAGCTCCTTGGAGAGTGAGCCCGTGGCGGCGAAGAAGACGAAGTCGGCCCCGTCGAAGGCCTGCGGCCGGGCGAGCTCTACTGCGAGCTCCTGATCGCGGAAGCGCACACGGCTTCCGACGGAGCGCTCGCTGGCGAGGGGCCGCAGCTCCCCCACGGGAAAGCGGCGCTCCTCGAGCACGCGCAGGAGAACCTCACCCACAGCACCGGTCGCTCCCACCGCGGCCACGACGTATTCACGCTGCTTGGGTCCAGCCATGTGAGGCGCTCCTCGGGAATGAAGAGGCCCCATGCTATCGCGGGAGAGGACATTCGCCAAGCTGCGCTCAGCCGATGGAGGCTCCGCTGCTCCGGATGATCTCACCCGCCATCCAGCCGAAGCAGACGAACTGCACGATCAGCGCCGTGAAGCGCAGGTTGACGACCATGATCGCATTGGAGGTGATATGGACCAGCGACTGCACCATGCGCGCAGCCAGGTAAACCTGAGCCAGCGTTGCGAAGAGGGGCGTCGAGACGCCCGCGAAGGTCCCCACCAGAACCACCGACGCCATCAGCGGCAAATTCTCGGCGGCGTTCAGGTGCGCTCGATTCAGGCGCCAGTAGGGATCGCTACCGTGCTGGGTACCGCTGGGGAACGCGTTGGCGGCCACCTTGCTCGCGAACACCAGCCCCACGCGCCAGAGCCCGACCGACAGCGCGAGCAGCACGGTCCAGCAGGCGAATCCCAAGAGACACCAGAGTGGGGTTGTCATGCAGTTCTCCTTCAGAGCAAGAGGCCGGCGATGGCACCGGTCATGAAGGTGGCGCTGGAGCCGGCGTAGATGGCCCGAATGCCGTCGCGCGCGATATCAGGCCTCCGAGCAAGATCGCGAGCGAGCCCGCAGAAGAGCTCGCTGCGCGTCATCCGCTCGATGCAGGGCCGAATCAAAAGCGGCGCCTCGATCATGCCGACGAAGATGTTCCCGATCGTGGCGAGAGATTCGGCGCTGCTGATCCGCAAAAGGCGGTGCAGTGGTTGCGCGAGCCTGTTCACGACGTGCTGCAGGCTGCCGAGGTGGTAGAGGATCGAGAAGACGCTGGCCATGAAGATGATGATGGGGAGCACGCGCAAGGCGAACACGAAGGGCAGGCGCAGCGGCCTGCCGTCCGCGCCGAGCACCTCGTCCGGCCAGCGCCCAAAGACGAAATCGATGCCGCGATCCGCGTAGCCCAGGAAGGCCACGGCCAGGCCGTTGGCTGCATCGATAATCCACGCACCGAAGGGCGTGCGTAGGGCCATGAGCGCAATCACGAGCTGCAGCCCGAGGGCGGTGAAGACGGGCGCCCAGCGTACGCCACGCCGGTTCGTCGCTGCCAGCCACGCCAGTAGGACGAGGACCTCGATGCCGAGGACCCCGATGGCTCGTTCCATGGGGCTAGCCTCCCGGGGGAGAGCTGAACTTCTCGATCAATCGCCGGGTCGCCTCGGCTGGGTCGTCTGCGTTCGCGATGGCCGAGATCACGGCCGCGGCACGCGCTCCCGCCATGCGCACCTGGGAGAGATTCCGCTCCGCGATGCCGCCGATCGCGACCACGGGCCGTCCCGCACGCTCCACCGCCTGCGCCAGGGCGTCGATACCGCGCGCTTCGTACTCGGAGTCCTTGGACGCCGTAGCGAAGACCGGGCCGAACGCGATGTAGTCGGCCGGTCGCTCACGGCTCTCGTTGACCTGCTCCGGCGTATGGGTCGAGAGGCCCACCAGCAAGCGACGACGCAGCTCCGGCGGAATCCGTTCGGGTGCGAGATCGTCCTGACCCAGATGCACGCCGTCCGCGCGGGCCAGGTCGGCCAGGTCCAGCCGGTCGTTCACGATCAGCAGCGCTCCCCACTTGTGGGCCTGGTCGACGGCCCAGCGGCAGAGTCCGAGGGCTTCCCGGTCGAGGGTATGCTTCAGCCGTAGCTGCAGGCAGGTGGCGCCGCCGGCCAGAGCGGCCTCCACCACTGTGCGTATATCGTGGCGGCGGCGCGGGTCGTCGTCGGCAAGAGGGTAGATTCCGGCCAGCTTCGCTGCTGCGTCCGGGGTCAATCCGAGCCGCTCTCAGTCTCGCCGGGTTCGATCTCGAGCTCCACGATCTTCCGGCGCAAGGTGTTGCGGTTGATGCCCAGCAGGCGCGCCGCCTGGATCTGGTTCCCGCCCGAGCGCTGCAAGGCCTCTGTAATGACCACTCGCTCCAGTCGCTCCACGAAATGCCAGTACGGTCCCTGTGCGGTGGGGCTGGCGGGCCCGTCGAGCGTCTCGGCCAGCTCGTCCCGCACCAGACGTGTCCAATCCGTCGGCGTCGGGTGCGCAAGCTCGGTGGCGCCTTGGACGTCTTCTTCGGTGATCAGGTCGCCCGCCGCTAGTACCAGCGCGCGCTTGATCACATTCTCGAGCTCGCGCACGTTTCCGGGCCAGCTGTGCCCGGACAACAGCCTCAGCGCTCCCGCGGTGGGCCAGCGCTTCGGTACGCCCAGCTCGCGTGAAAAACGCTCCACGAAATGCTCGACGAGCAGAGGGATGTCCTCCGTCCGCTCGCGCAGCGGCGCGATGCGAATCGGTACCACGTTGAGCCGAAAGTAGAAGTCCTCGCGGAAGTGCCCCTCACTGATTGCCTTCTCCAGATCGTGGTGGGTGGCCGACAGGATGCGCACGTCGATGGGGATCGCTCCATTTCCGCCCACCGGCGTCACCTCCCGCTCCTGGAGCACGCGCAGCAGCTTCGCCTGCAACGACCGCGACAGATCGCCGATTTCGTCGAGCAGGAGTGTGCCGCCCTCGGCCTCGCGGAAGCGCCCCGGGCGCGCGTGGGTGGCCCCGGTGAAGGCGCCACGCTCGTGCCCAAAGAGTTCCGCCTCGATCAGCTCCGAGGGGATGGCCGACATGTTCACCGCGACGAAGGGGGCGTCGCAACGCCGGCTATGGTAATGGAGCGCGCGCGCAACCAGCTCCTTGCCGGTGCCGCTCTCGCCGAGAATGAGCACGCTCGCATCGCTCATCGCGACGCGGCCGATGATTTTGTAGGTCTCGACCATGGTGGCGCTCTGCCCGATCAGGGCCTCACCGCTGCGAAAGAGCCCACCCACCTCGCGCCGCAGCCGCACGACCTCGCTCCTGAGGCCTCGCACACGCCGAGCCTTCTCGACCAGCGCCTCCACCTGGGTCAGGTCGAAGGGCTTGGTCAGGTAGTCGAACGCGCCGCGCTTCATAGCCTCGATCGCGTTCTCGAAGGTGTTCTGCGCGGTCATGATGATCACCAGTGGACCGTCGGGGTCACGTGCCTTGAGCTCGTCCAGCAGATCGAGACCCGATCCGGCGGGCATTCGGATGTCGAGAAACGCGAGGTCGAAGCGTTCGCTCGCGAGCCGCCGCCGGGCCTCCTCCCCGTCGCGGGCCTCCTCGACCTCGTTTCCCGTCCCTTCGAGCGCCTCTCGCAGTACGAAGCGAATCGAGCTCTCGTCGTCCGCGATCAGGATCCGACTCACTTTCCCCTCCGCACGGGAAGCTGGACGCGCATGCGGGCTCCGCCATCGGGCAGGTTGAACGCCCGCAGCTGCCCCCCGTGTCGCACCACCCAGTGCTGTGAGACCGAGAGGCCCAGGCCAGTCCCCTGCTCGCGGCGCGTGAAGAAAGGCGTGAAGATATGGGGCAGGTCCTCCTCCGGAATGCCGGGGCCGCTGTCTTCGACCTCGATGCGGACCATGCGGGCGGGACGCTCCGTGGTGGCCGAGATATGAAACTCGGCATCCACGCGCGTGCGCAGCACGAGTCGCCCCTTGCCTTCCATGGCCTGCACTGCGTTGCGCACCAGGTTGAGGAAGACCTGCATCATGCGATCCCGGTCCAGCTCCAGCTCGGGGATGCTCGGATCGTACTCGCGTACCACTTCGAGGCCCTTCCAGCTCGCGTCCTGGCCGTGCAGCTGGATCAGGTTGTCGAGCAGTTGGTGCAGGTTTACCGGCTGCAGGCGCAGGTCTCCCCCGCGCGTGAATTCGGCCAGATCATCGAGCAGGCGCAGAATGCGATCGGTCTCATCGCGGATCAGCTCGGGATAACGTCGCAGCGCCGGATCGTCGAGCTTGCCCAGCAGCAGCTCGGAAGAGCCGCGGATCCCGCCCAGCGGGTTACGCACCTCGTGCGCGAATCCCGCGGCGAGGTGCGCAAAGAGCTCGCTACGCGCGCGCTGGTCGACGAGTGTTTCGAGCTCGCGTCCGATCGTGCGATCCCGTAGCGTGAGTACCGCCCCCTCGATCCGGTCGCCGACTCCCATTGGCGACGCGGTCAGATCCGCGATCTGGGCCTCCCCGCCCGAACGCTGGGGCAGGGCGCAGGCGTGGGAGGACAGCTCGCGTTGCTGCTCGCAGGCCCGCGCCAGCAACGCGAGCACAGGGTGCTCCGGGCTGAGGCAGTCCTCGAGCTTGCGGCCGCGCGTAGCCTTGGCCGAAACGCCCAGGATGCGGCTGGCCTCCGCGTTCTGAAGCTCGACGCGCCCATCTGCATCGATGGCAACGACCCCGACCTGGATCGAGTCGAGGATCGCGCGGAGTTTGTCGCTCGATTGGGTCAAGCCGCGGTCCCGAAGAACCGGGTGGCATCCTCGACCACGCGGTCCAGCTCGTGAGAGTGATTGATGTGATCGCGGAAGCGGCTTGCGCCGGGAATCCCGCTGGCGTATGCGCACAGGTACTTCTTCAGCAGGTGCACCGTCTGATGCGAGGCACCGAAGTAGTCGATCATCAATCCCATGTGTCGCTCGACCAAGCTTGCCCGCTGCTCAGGAGAGGGCCGCGGCAGCGGGCGCCCCTCGGCCAGCTCGACCACCTGCGAGAAGATCCAGGGATTGCTCATCGCTCCACGCCCGATCATCACGCCGGCGGCGCCCGTCTGCCTCAGCATGTCCAGCGCTTGCTGCGCCTGGGTGATGTCACCGTTCGCGAGCACCGGAATGCGCACCGCGCTCACGACCTCCGCGATGCGGGCCCGATCGGCCTCGCCGGAGTACTGCTGTGTGCGGGTGCGACCGTGCACGCTCACGAAATCCGCGCCTTCCTCCTGAGCCACGCACGCGACCTCGGGCGCGGTGATCGACTCGGAGTTCCAGCCGAGTCGCATCTTGACCGACAGCACGCCGTGGGGAATGGCGGCGCGCATGGCGGCGACGATCGGCGCCACACGCGCGGGGGTCTTCATCAGCGCAGATCCCGCCCCCCTGCAAATGAACTTCTTCACCGGGCAACCCAGGTTGAGGTCGATGAAGGCCGCGCCCCGGTCGGCGAGCATGCGGGTGGCCTCGGCCAGCGTCTCGACCTCGGCGCCAAAGAGCTGATAGGCCAGGGGCTGCTCCCGCGGCGTGCTCTCCACCAGGCGCCAGCTCTTGGCGCCGCCTCGCACCAGACCGGTGGCCGAAACGGTCTCGGTGAAGACCAGGGCGGCTCCTGCCTCCCGGGCGATTAGCCGGAAGGGTAGATTCGAGACCCCCGCCATGGGGGCGAGCACCAGATTCCGCTCGAGCGTGCGCGGGCCCACGACGAGCTTGCGCACGACGGACTGGGTTTCTGTGACCTGGGGTTGCATCATGCTCAATACAGCCGAATTCCAAAGGGAGCGGGGTTGCGGGGTGACCCTGCTGCCTAGAATCTAGGCAGATTAGCTGGAGGAGGGGCTATGCGCGAGTCCGAGCCAAGGGCCGAACGCACCCAGGTCAGCGTTGCGGAGGCCCGTGACATCATCCTGGGCACCGTGCGCCAGCTGGTGGCGGAGACCGTGAGCACCGGCGCTGCCCAGGGCCGCGTGCTGTGTGAGGAGGTGCGCTCGGAGCGCTGGATCCCGCCGCTGGATAACTCGGGCATGGACGGCTTCGCCCTGCGCGCAGAGGACACCCGTGAGGTCCCGGCGGAGCTGCGCGTGGTCGAGGATCTGCCGGCGGGCCGTCGCAGCGAGCGCAAGCTCGCGCCCGGCGAGGCCGCGCGCATCATGACCGGTGCGGCGATTCCCGAAGGTGCGGATGCGGTCGTGATGCAGGAGAACACCGAGTACTCGGGCAACCGTGTGGTCGTGCGAGCATCGGTCGAGTTCGGTGAGAACGTTCGTCGTGCGGGCTCCGACGTTCGACAGGGCACGTTGATCGCCTCCCCGGGCGCGGTCCTGACTCCCGCGCACATCGGGATGTTGGCAGCGATCGGACGCACCACGGTGCAGGTCACGACCCGCCCTCGAGTAGCCATCCTGGCCACGGGCGACGAGCTGGTCGAGCCGGATCGTCTCACGGACGACGGCCGGATCGCGAGCTCCAACAGCTACGCGCTCCAGGCCGCGCTCCGTGGCGTGGGCGCTGAGCCGGTCTACCTGGGTATTGTCCCCGACGAGCCCGCGGCGCTCAGCGAACAGTTCCGCCGCGCGCTCGCCTGCGACGTCGTCATCTCGACCGGCGGGGTCTCGGTTGGAGACCGCGACTGGATCAAGCTGGTGCTGGGGCAGCTCGGCGGCTCCATGCAGCTCTGGCGCGTGCGTATGCGGCCTGGTGCGCCGCTTGTTTTCGCCATGCTGCAGGATCGTCCGGTGTTCGGACTTCCGGGAAACCCGGTCTCGACGCTGGTGACCTTTGAGCAGTTCGTGCGTCCTGCGCTGCTGCGCATGATGCGATACGAGCGCGTGTTCCGACCCGTCGAGTCTGCTCTGCTCGCGGAGGACTACAACAAGCCGCCCGGGCGTACGCACTTCGTGCGCGTCATGCTGCAGGAGCGAGAGGGTCAGCGCTACGCCTTCCCCACAGGGAATCAGAGCTCCGCCATCCTGCTCTCGATGGTGCGAGCGGACGGGCTGGCAATTGTGCCGGAGGAGACCACACACGTCGAGGCGGGGACGGAGGTTCAGGTCCAGCTCCTGGCACGCGACGACCTGCGGACGGAGCCCGGATTTTGAAGCTGGACCATATCGAAGGCGCCATCCTCGTGGGCGGCGCATCGAGGCGCATGGGTCGCGACAAAGCCCGGCTCGAGTGGAACGGCGTTCCGCTGGTCGAGCGCGTAGCGAACGTGCTCTCTAGCTGCCTGACGCGCGTGCGGCTGGTGATTCGCCCGGGTGACGAGCCGCCTCTGGGCCTGCCCTGCATCGAGGACATTCGATCCGCGCGCGCCCCCATGGTAGGGGTGCATGCGGCACTTCAAGCGTGCGAGCGCGACGCCGTCCTGGTCGCGGCCTGCGATCTGCCCGAAATCGACGTCAAGCTGGTGCTCGCGCTGCTAGCGCTGGCGCCCCACGGGAACGGACCGGATGTCGTGGCGCCCATGGGCGCAAAGGGCTACGAGCCGCTGCTCGCGGTCTACCGGACACGGCTTCTGCCCGAGCTGGAGCGTCGCATCGAGGGGGGGGAGCTCTCTCTGCAGTCTTTGCTCGATGATGTGGAGACGCTCGCGATTCCGGAAGCCACCCTGCGCCAGATCGATCCAGAGCTGCGGTCCCTGCGCAATGTGAACTATCCCGAGGATCTCTAGTGTCCGAACAGAGCACTAGAGTTCCAGGTAGCGACGGGTGGAGTCGAGTAGCGCCTGGGTATCGCGTTCGCTGCGGCCGAACCGCACCCGGTCCAGATCCCGCAGTAGCTCCACCGCTTGCTCATCGTCGATGCGCCCGGCGATCTCCTCGCTACTGAGCGCGCGCGCGTCCAGCTGATGGCGCACATGGATGCGCGCTTTCACCGCTTGCGCGAGCAGGTTGGGGAAGCGCTCGGTGCCGAAGGCGGCGCACGCGCCCTCGAAAAGCGCCCGCGGCGGCGGCGGTGTCGGTCCCTGCCAGGTGCGGGGCATGCGCCGCCACCAGCGCGCGAGGCCCCACGCACAGAGCGTGCCCACGCCGCCCACGATCAACGCGATCGCGAGCCAGGGGGGGCTTCGTGTGGGCGCGGGCGCGGCGGCGCTGGACCGCCAGGGCGCGCGTCGGCCCAGCGCTCCGCGGGCGACCACGCGAAACGCCACCGCCGGGGAGCGTGCAACCCGGTAGCTGCGCGTTTGCGGATCGAAATAGTGGATCGTGAGCTGGGGCAGCTGATGGCGGCCGGTCTCTCTCGGCACGAGCTCGAAGCCGAAGCTGCGCCGGGCCGTGAGCTTGTCACCCTGCTCCCCCACGAACGTGCGCGCGGGGTTGGGAAAGACCTCGACTTGGTCGCCCAGGGCGGCCTCGAGGTCCGGGGGCGGAACGTCCCAGGTATTGGCCGCGCCGTAGACCTCGACGCTGAGCGACAGACTCTGACCCAGCTCCAGCACCTCGCTCGATAGCACGGTCTCGATCTGGAGCTGCCCCACGATGCCCTGGAACGCCTCGGGCCTCGCGTGCTCCGGCAGCGGAAGCACGCGTAATTCTGTGCCGGGCAGCTCGAGGGTCTTCTCGTGGTCAGCCCGATCGCGGTAGCGGAGAAGGGAGGGCCCGATCGTGAGCCGGCCGGTTCGCGTGGGGAAGAGCGCGCGCCGGAAGGTCGTGCTGCGGACCGCCTCGCTTCCGTCCGGCTTCTCGAGCGGTCCGCCCACGGAGGAGAGCCGCTCCGACCAGAAGCCTTCGAATACGGGTGGCTCCCAGCGCGGCCGCGCCCAGAGCGGGTGCGTGACCTCCACCCGCAGTAGCACCTGCTCGTGTAACGTGACCTCGGCCTTACCGATCTGGACCCGCGCCTCCAGCTCGGCGCCGCGTGCCGGCTGGGCCAGCGCGACCAGCGCTACCAGAGCCAGCCTCCACGCCCTCACCAGGTCTGAACCCGGCGCGGGCCACGTCCGCCCGGCGGCAGGCTGCGCTCGATCTCGCGCCGCAGCGGCTCGGCCAGCTTCTCCTCGAGGGATTCGAGCCAGCGCTGGGCCTCCGCCGGCTCCAGGCCTGCGCGACGCGCTGCGGCCGGCTCCCGTGCCGTCGCGTCCGGGGCGAGCGAGCCCGGCGGCGAGTGGCTTTGTGCGCGGATCTCCGGTGGTCGTGCCGACCCCGACGGGCTGGGAGGCACGACCTCCGTCTGCGCGCGTTCGTACGCCCACTCGTAGTTGAACTTGGCGGCCAGGTTTTCGGGCCGCTCGCGCAATGCGGCCCAGAACGCGTCGCGGGCTTCCGCATAGAGGCTGCGTCTCAGGAAGGTGTTCCCCAGATTGAAGCTCGCCACGAAGCGTGCGCTGTGATCTTCGACGTCTACTCCGCGCAGGGCCTCCAGGTAAGCCCCCGCGGATCTGCGGTCTTCATTGAGCCGGTAGTGTGCGTTTCCGATGCGGATGCTCGTGAGCGGCCCAGCTCCCGCCGTGCGCTCGGCCTTGCGATACATGGAGAGCGCCTTGCGGGCCTCCTGCGCTTCGAGCAAACGATCGCCTGCTGCGATCCAGTCGCCCGAGCCACAGCTGAGCCCGAGCCCACTGAGCGCGGCGAGGGCCGCGCCGCGGAAGTGGCCGCAGCTCGATCCCTTTCTCCGGCGCGTCGAGAGCAGGATTTCTGTGCCCAGCAGCGCCGCGGCCAGCAGCAGCAGGCCCTCGGATCGCACACCTTTCACGGCCGGCTTCCGAGCCGGTGCTCGAGCCGAGGAGAGCAGGTCTCGGGGCTGGGGGTCGTCCTCCTGCTCGCGGAAGTAGACTCCGTCTGTGCCTTGCGCGATGCGTTCCAGCAGCGCATCCGTACGGCGCGAGCGGACGGTCTCACCGCGTGCGTCCTCAAGCGGATCGCCGCCGGAGACCGGCACGACGTCACCGTCGGGTGTACCGAAGCCCACCGTCACCACTCGCACACCCAGTCTGCGCACGTACGACAGCGCAGCATCGAGATCACCGCCCGCGTGCTCACCGTCGGAGAGTAGGACCAGGGCGCGCGAGCGGTCGGAGCGCGGGTCGAACACGTCTGCGGCCACGCGCAGAGCGCGTGCCAGGTCGCTTCCGGGCCTCGAGATCAGCTCCGAGTCGAGTGTGTGCAGGTAGGTCTCTAGTGCATCGCGATCGTGAGTCAGCGGAACTGCGGCAAAGGCGTCTCCTGCGAACAGGACGAGCGCGATCCGGGTTCCGGACACATGCTGTACGAGGCGCTCAGCGACCCGGGTTGCGCGGCGAAGTCGCGAGGGTGGCGTGTCGCGCGTGTCCATACTGCGCGAGACATCTATCAGCAGCACGACGTCAGACCCCGCGCCGGTGAAGCGCGCGGGGGTCTGGGCCAGGCGCATCCAGGCGAACGCAATCAAGAGACTCGCGGAGACGAACAGTAGAACGCGCAGGCTGCGTCTCGCAGCCAGCTCATCGCGACCCAGCCAGGCACGCAGCTCGCGGTGGCTACGCCAGGCCGACGTGCCGCTCAGCGTGGCGATCCCGGCCAGGACGAGTGCGAGCCAGAGCGTCACGGCAACCTCCGCAGTACGCCCTGAGCGGTGAGCGCGTCGAGCGCGAGCAGGAGCAGAGCCGCCACGAGGCTGAGGGCGGAGAGCGAGGTGCGGCGGTAGCGCGGCGGCGTCGGCCCGGGTGGGGCCTCGAGCTGGTCAATCGTGCTGGCGATGGTGGCCAGGTCCTGGGGATGAGCGGCGTGGAAGAAGCGGCCCCGACTGATCGCAGCCACCGCCTGCAGCGTCTCCCGATCCAGATCCACCCGTTCGAAGCGCAGCGGCTCGCCGGGATGATCCCGCGCGAAAGGAACGCTTCCGCTGGTGCCGACACCGATGGCATAGATGCGAACGCCCTCGAGGCGCGCGATCTCAGCGGCCGTCTTGGGTGTGAGCCGGCCCGAGTTGTGGCGTCCGTCGGTGAGGAGCATGAGGATCCGGCGCGCGTCCGCTTGCCCCCCGGCGACGCGCAGTCGGCGCACGCCGAGCCCGATGGCCTCGCCCAGGGCCGTAGCGTCGCCGGCGATCCCGACCTCGATACGTTGCAGCGTTTCCAGCAGCAACCGGTGATCCACCGTCAGAGGGCACTGCGTGAAGGCGTGTTGCCCGAAGACCACGAGCCCGATGCGATCTCCCCGGCGCTCGCGGATGAAGTCGGACACGACCTGCTGCGCCAGCTCGAGGCGCGTGACGCGCCGGCCGTCCAGGATCGCATCGAGCGCCTGCATGCTGCCCGACGCGTCGAGGGCGATCACGAGATCGATGCCTCGACCCGCCGCGGGGTTTTGGGGGACGAGCCCGGTGGGCCGCGCCAGCGTGAGCCCGATCAGGCCAAGCGCTCCCAGCCGCAGCGTCAGCGACAGCAGCCAGGGGCCGTCGAGCCACAGCCGCCGTTCGCCACGGCCGCCGGCGTCCGGAACGCGAATCAGTGCGGGGCCGCGGAGCAGGGCCAGTGCCGCCAGCACGGCTATGACGCCCAGCGCGAGCCAGATCCGGCCGACGTCCTCCAGCTGGACCGCGCCCGCGCGCAGAGCCTCCCACTCAGCGGCCCACATCGCTCAGCGCCGCCCGCGCCGCGCGCCCGGCCTCGAGTACCGGTGCGCGGGCGGGGTTCTTCTCAAAGCGGGCGTTCTCCAGCGCGTGCAGGCTGAGGCGCAGTGGCTCGCCGACCTCTGACGGCAGGTCCGCGGGAGTACAGCTCGCGCTGTCGATCGCATAGCTCTGTTCGATGAAGGGCCAGAGCGCGCCCGCGAGGCGGTCGGCCAGTCGGCGCACATCGGGCTCCTCGAACGCGGCCTCGAGCTGCTTGCCGGTGCGGCGCGCAAGCTCGACCAGATCAATCTCCGGCACGGTCTGCCTGCTCTTCTGCCGCCGGTGAATGAAGACCGCGGCCGTGACGAGTGCGCTCAGCAGCAGCGCGGCCATGCCGGCGCGCGGAAGCAGCGGCGTGTACTCGGGTGCCGGACGGATATCGAAGAAGACCTGCTGCTCGGGCACTTCCTCGCGCACCGAGCGCACGCGAAACGGCATCCCTCCCACCGGCAGCAGGCGTACGCCGCCATCCGGCTGAACCAGCGGGAGCTCGAGTATCGGTAGTGCGTGCTCGCCCGGCACCCGGGGTCGCAGGGTCCAGAGCAGGTGGTGCCGCACGCCGCGCGCGAGCGGGATCGGATCCAGCTTCTCGATCGATTCGCTGACGAATGTTTCTTCGCTAGCGGGGGCCGCGGGTTGCTCGAGCGTGTACCCGGGAGGTGTCTCCACCTCGATCGTCACGCCCAGGGGGTCGCCGACCAGGGCCGTCGTGCGGTCCAGGGAGACGCGGGTCTCGATGCCGCGTCTCGGCTCCTCCGGTGCACATGCGCCGCTGCAGAGCGCGAGCAAGAGCAGGACGTGCGCCGCTCTCATCCGGGTCCTCGCGTGCGCGCCTCGAGAAAGCGCTGCAGGCTCGGGATCAGACGGGAGCCCGTCCAGAGCCGGCCCACATCGGCGTGTAGGCTCCGCAACAGGGTGTCCCCCAGGCCGCGCGCCGCGGGCTGCTTACGTCTCGAACGCCGCCCCCAGACCGACCTGCGGCCGCTCTCGGCGGATCGCACGCGCACCGGAGCCATGCGGCGCGAAGCGTCATCGGCCGGGTCCGCGACTCGCAGCATGCACAGCTCGTGCTTGAGAGCGCAGCGACGCAACGCCTCGCCTGGATCGGGAAAGAGCAGATCCGAGAGGACCACGACGATCGAGTGGCGCGGCAGCGTATCCGCGGCCCAGGCGAGGGCCGGCCGCGCATCCGTGGCTCTGCCCGCGCTCGAGCCCTCCAGCGCGCTGAGAACACGCAGCAGCTGCAGCGGTCCCCCGGCCGGCGGCAGCACCTCCAGCAGGCCGTCGCTGAAAGTGGCGAGCGCGATGCGGTCCTGAGCCCGAACGGCGGTCACGGCAAGCGCTGCGGCCGCGCGCCGGACAGCGTCGCGTTTGGTGTGTCCGCCGAAACCGAAGTCCAGCGAATCCGACTGGTCGACCAGCAGCGCCAGCACGAGGTCGCGCTCCTCGCGCATGCGCTTGACGATCGGACGGTTGAGCCGCGCGGTTGCGTTCCACTCGATCCGGCGCACGTCATCGCCGGGAACGTAGTCGCGCAACTCTTCGAAGGTGAGACCCGAGCCACGAAAGGCGCTCACGTACGCGCCGGTGAGCAGGGTCGAGGTGTCTCGATGGGCCCGGATACGCAGCGCCCGGGCATCCCGGACTGCTTGCGCTCTCACGGGGTGGGGACCCGACCCAGAAGGTCGTCGATGACCTGGTCCGGTGTCAGGCCTTGGGCCTCGGCCTCATAGGTGAGGCGCAGGCGATGGCGCAGAACGTCGGGGGCGACACGCTTGATGTCCTGGGGCAGCACGTAGTCGCGCAGCTCGATGAAGGCGCGCGCGCGCGCTGCCTCGATCAGGTAGATCGATGCGCGGGGCGAGCCGCCGAGTTGAACCGACTCGGGCTTGCGACTCGCTTCCACCAGGCAGACGGAGTACTCGACCAGAGTCGGCTCGACGTGGACGCGGCGCACGGAGCTCCGCAGGGCATCGATCTCGCTCGCGTCGAGAACCTGCATGGGCAGCTTCGGGTCCTCCGGCGCGGTGCGATGGTGTACGATCTGCACCTCCTCCTCGTGCGAGGGGTAGTCGACGCGAAGCTTGAGCATGAAGCGGTCCACCTGCGCCTCGGGGAGCGGATACACGCCCTCCTGCTCGATTGGGTTCTGTGTGGCCATGAGCAGAAACGGCTTGGGCAATGCGAGGGTCTCTCCCGCCAGCGTGACCTGTCGCTCCTCCATGGCCTCCAGGAGTGCGCTCTGCACCTTGGCTGGGGCTCGGTTGATCTCGTCTGCGAGGATGAGGTGATGAAAGATGGGGCCGCGGTGCAAGCGGAACTCGCCGCGCTGGGGCTCGTACACGTGCGTCCCGAGCAGGTCCGCCGGCAGTAGATCGGGTGTGAACTGGATGCGGCGGAAGCTGAGCCCGAGCACGCGTGAGAACGCACGCACTGCGGTGGTCTTGGCCAGACCTGGGACGCCCTCCACCAGAACGTGTTGGTGGCAGAGCAGGGCGATCAGCAGGCCGTCCACGAGCCCCTGCTGTCCGACCAGCGCGCGCGCCATCTCTTTTCTGATGCGCTCGATCTTGCTCTTCAAGCCCGGGATTGTAGCTCAGCGCTGGGCGCGCTTGATCAGGCTCGAGCTACGCACCCTGGGCACCTGCCGCAGCAGAACGAAGCGTCCACCCAGACCGTCGATCACCTCCTGCTCCGGCACGGGCGCGCCACGGTACTCCCCACCCTTACATACGATGTCCGGCTTGAGTGCTCGAATGAGCGGCCCCGCGGTGTCTTCCCCGAACAGGACGACATGATCGACGCACTCCAGCCCCCCCAGCAGCTCGGCGCGCTGAGCTTCGGGCACGAGAGGCCGGCCTTGACCCTTGAGCTCGCGCACACGTCGATCGCGATTCACCCCCACGACCAGCACATCGCCCAGATGACGTGCCTGTTCCAGGCTGCGCAGATGTCCGATGTGAAGCAGGTCGAAGCAGCCGCTGGTGAAGACGATTCGCTCGCCCCTGGCCTGGCGGCGCGCGAGCTTGGACCTGAGGGCCTTGCGGCTACTGATCTTGCGTCTGGCCTGCGTCGTCATCCGTTTGACTCTTTGCTCGCGATTCGCCGATCGAGAACAGGTCGATCAGCCTCTCCACCCCGCTCCCGATGATGCGCGCGGCCCAATCCGTCGGGGCCTGAATCGCTGCCGGAGTGACCAGCCTAGCTTTGGGATCCTCCCAGGGACCTTCGAGGCGGAAGTAGAGCGCCACCAGGTTGCGGTCCTTGCCCAGGACCAGATCGCGCAGGATAGGGAGCTTCTCGATCAGCCAGTCCACGGTTTGCAGGAAGAGTAGCGCCACCGTCATATCCGCCTGCAGGTCCTCCGAGAGCAGGTCAATGTCCCCCGCCGCCAGCATTCTGAGCTCGGGCCCCTGGAGCGAGAAGTTCTCGGTATGCAGCACGCCCGCCTGGATCCTGAAGCGGGCGCTGATGGTGTCGTAGGGCAGGGGCTGGCCAAAGAGCGCGCGCACGCCCTGGAGCGACGGGAGCCGGGCCAGCGCGATGGTTGCGGGCAAGCGCTCGAGCGTTCCGTCCTCTAAGCGCGTGAGGAGATCGACCTCGGCCTGCTCGAGGAAGCGGCGTCCCGGTTCGAGCCGTCCGCTGAGCTCTCCCCTCGCAAAGGCGCGACCCGTGACCGTGCCCTCCTCCAGCTGCAGATAGCCACGCAAAATATCCGCGTCCGCTCCCTTGATGTCGATCTCGAAGCGGAAAGGCGCCCCGCTCGGCTCGGCTAGCGAGACCGAGCCGTGCGCCTGCAGGTCGCCGTGGCCGAGCTGACCCTCGACTTCAGTGAACTGCACCTGCGCGCCCCGCGCGCGCAGGCGCCCTGCCACGCCCTCAACGAGCCAGGTCCCGAAGCTGACGCTCTCCGACTCGAAGCGGCCCTCGATCCAGCTGCCATCGTCCGCAGTGGGCGGGGGCGCGTTCCCATCTTCATAGGTGATGTCGGCAGACACCCGATTCGTCCGGCGGTCCCAGCCCGCCCGCAGGCGGGCGGGTGCGCCGCCCACGACGCATGTGGCGTCTTCGATGACCACGCCCCCCTTCGGAAAGCTCAGCCGCCCGTTCAGGTTGCGAATGGGCAGCAGGAACGCGGTGTAGCCGATCCGGAAGTTGCTCAGGCGGAACACCGGCGCCTTGCCGTCGCCCGTCTGGCCTTCCGCGAGTGCGGTGAAAGCGGGGCCGAGCCCGGGGATCGGCTCTCCGGGACCGGGCGGCGGGTTGCGTTCAGCGCGCGGCAGGTGCGCCAGACGATGCATGCCGTCCACGCGCAGGTTAATGCTGGGCAGAGGATGACCGCTGCGAGTCATCCGCAACCCATCCAACTCGAGCACGTTTCCGATCACGCGCAATTCGCCCACGATGTGCTCGAGCGGGGCCGCATCAGGGTAGGGACGGTAAACGCCGTCCCGGAAGCGCGCGACGAGCGTGAGCTCCTCCGGTCGTAGCTTGCGTCTGAACGCGAGCGCCTCGTCTAGGCCGTCGAGGGGCAGGTCGAAATTCACCTCCAGATCATCGATCCAGCCGTCCTCCGCGCGCTCGTCCACCCCTTTCCAGGTTTGGTGACGCAGGCCCAGCAGGCGGATTAGCTGCAGTCGCCCGCCCGCTCGGCCGAATCGAAACGGATCCAGCACCAGGCGGCCGCGCACGCGGCCCCGCGGTCCCGGGCGCAGGTGCAGCGAGCCCGTGAGGGCGAGATCGTCGAGGCGGATGGCGTGGGGGTACAGACTGAGCTCGCCGTTCCGCCAGCTTCCCTCGCCCCGCAGACGCATCTCGCTGGGAGCGATGGGGCCGCTCAGCTGAGGCAGGTCCATGTGGAAGTCGGTGATGATAAAGTCGACCGCGCCCTCGATCCCTTCCTCCTCTATCTGCAGCGCGATCCGACCGTCCACCCGGCCGCTGGATATCGGCAGGTCCGGAAGGAGGTCGGGAAGGGGTAGGGCGGCAAGCTCGAGGGCTCGAAGCTCGCCCTCCAGCGCGACACCCTGCGTCAGCCCGCGAAAATCGAGCGCCACGCGACCGAGCGGATCGCCGCCGCGCGAGACCTCAGCCGTCAGGCTCCCGACAAGGCTGCCCAAGACTGCCGATCGTTGGGCCAGCAGCTGAATCCCCTCGAGCAGGACGGGCTCGCCCTGACCCGCGCGCCACTCCACGGTGCCGTCTTGGATGGTGAGTTTCAGCAGGGGCAACCTGGGCTGGAGCTGTATGCCAGCCTGGCGCTCCCCGGTCAGGGGGAGCCGTAGTAGCGGCTGCTCGAGGGTCCACTCCAGCGGCACGAACTGCCCCGCGAGCAGCCTGGGCCAGGACTGGCGCCCGCGTGCGCGCGGGACCTCGAGCATGGGATCCCCGTCCGTCGAATCTGCGGCGAAGGCCCGGACCCCGGTGAGCTCGATCTCCAACGCGCGACCCAGCCTGAGCTCGAGCCCGGCGATCTCGACCCTTCGGCCGAGCAGCTGCGTGAGCGCACCCGCGATGAAATGCGGACCCGAGGAGACGGTGACCGTGACAGCTACGCCGATGCCGATCGCGACCAGAAGCAGCGCTGCCCGCAGCATGCGCCACCAGTTGGCCTTCAGAGCAGCTTGCATCTTTCCTCGTCACACGTGACAGGCGCGCTCATCCTTGTCCGCGTCGTGCCTGGGTCCATCGTTGATCGGCGCCAAGGGCCCCCATCTGCAGGTGGCACGAGCCCGCCTCAGCTACCGGAAGCTGGCAGGCACTTCCGGGGGCAAGACCTTTGCAAATCGTGCGCTCCTGCGCTGGGCAATGGGTGAGGTTCCGGCGCGCGGGGGGCGTCTAAGCGCAGGCTGGCTCTAAAGAAATCCAGAGCTGGGCCCGATTCGGGGAGGTGATTACGCAATAAGCGGTGCCCTGGGAGCAGGGGGGCCTTTGAACGGGAAGGAGCTCCACGGAATGGAGCAAGCTAACGGATCGATCCTGCAGGCTGCACGGAGACGGAACCGTGTTCGGGAACTCCGAGAGAACAAGCTGATGACCCAGGCCCAGCTCGCGAAGAAGGCGAGGGTGGCTCTGCGTACCATCCACTCGGTCGAGAAGGGTATGAACTGCCGAATGGACACCAAGCGCAAGATTCTTCTCGCACTGGGACTCAGCTTCGAGGACAAAAGCCAAGTTTTCCTCGACTAGCGGGTTATCGGCGAGCAAAGCTCGCCTGCCCGCGGACGCCGGACTTCGTCGGCATCCCGGTAGCGGGTTATCGGCGAGCAAACCTTGCCTGCCCGCGGACGCCGGACTTCGTCGGCATCCCGATAGCGGGTTAGCGGCGAGCAAAGCTCGCCTGCCCGCACTACGCTCGGCTTCGCCTCGCTGCGCATGCCGCTGTGCGGCACTTGCTGTTGCTAGTCCCGACCGCATCGGATGGCACGTCCAAGGTAAGCCTCGCCCAGAACCCGTCAGCGGTGAGCTACAGTTAGTCGCATGTCGCGGGCTGCGGAGCTATTGAGGGATATGGGTCGGCTCCTTACGCGGAGCCACGACCTCGAGGAGACCCTCGAGAACGTCGTACGTCTGGTGGCCCGCTGGATGCACGCCGGGGGCTGCTCGATCTACCTCAGCGAGGATGACGGCTCCACGCTCGTGCTGCGAGCAACCCGGGGTCTTCGCCCGGAGTGCGTTGGCCAGCTCCGCCTGCGCGTGGGAGAGGGAATCGTGGGTGCTGCCCTCGAGTCCCGGGAGACGATCGCCGTCCCCGACTGGCAGCGCGACGACCGTTTTCGACTCTTCCCCGAGTCCGGCGAGGAGCGTTTTCGCTCGCTGGTGGCGGTGCCGCTCATCATGCGCGGGATGCCCATGGGGGTGCTGACGGTACAGACGGCCCGACCGCGCACCTTCTCGGCCGAGGAGCTCGAGCTGCTGGAGACGATCTCGGCGCAGGTGGCGTCCATCATCATGAACGCTCGCCTGATCGCATTGGTCGCGCGCGAGGGAAATATCGAGCCGCGGTCCGCGGCTCGGCCCGAGCCCTTCGCAGCGGGCACGATACTGCGCGGGATCGCGAGCTCGCCCGGAATCGCGGCGGGGCCGGTCCACCTGCAGCGCCCGCAGCTCGACCTCGACTCATTGCGCTATCAGCCCGCCGCGTCGCGGCGAGGGGAGTGGCGCGCGGTTCAGAGCGCGCTTCGTCAGACGATTCGTCAGCTCGGCGATCTGCGCACGGCCGTCGGCGAGCGCCTGGGTGAGGACTTCGCCGATGTGTTCACGACGCACATCATGATCCTGGAGGACCAGACCTTCCGGCAGCGGCTCGAGCGCCACGTGGCCGAACACGGCGACGGCGCACGCGCCCTGAGGGAGGTGCTCGAGGACTATTCGTCGATTTTTGCAGCCACCCCGGACCCGACGATCCGGGAGCGGGCAGACGACATCCGCGACGTGATCGGCCGTGTGATCGAGGAGCTCGTCGGCGTGCGCCAGCACAACCCGCCTCTGCGCGATGGCGTGATCGTGGTCGCCGATTGGATCTCGCCCAGCGACTTCGTACTGCTCGAGACGGAGAAGATCGCCGGTATGATCACCGCCCACGGCGGACCCGCCAGCCACGCCTCCATCTTTGCCCGCTCGCTCGAGATCCCGGCCGTCACGGGCCTGCCCGATTTGCTCGAACGCATTCGACCCACGGACCGGGTGATCGCGAACGGGCTCGACGGAGAGGTCATCGTGAACCCGACGCCGGAGGTGCTGGAGGAGTATCAGCAGCGTGCTCAGGGGTTCCGGCGGCTGTGGGGGCGGCTGGACGAGCTTCGAGACCTTCCGAGCTGCACGCTCGACGGCCGCGAGATCCGGCTCTCCGCCAACATCGGGGGGCTCAACGATCTCGCGCTTGCTGAGCACTACGGAGCCCGTGGGGTGGGGCTGTTCCGAACCGAGATCCTGGCGCTCTCGTCACGAGGTTTCCCGGACGAGGACGAGCAGACCCGTGTTTACCGAAACGTGGCGCAGCGGGTTGCGCCCGATCCCGTGAGTATCCGCACCTTCGACATGGGCGGAGACAAGGCCTTCCCGGGCGAGGGAGTGCAAGAGCGCAACCCTCAGCTTGGGTGGCGATCCATCCGTTTCTTGCTGGACCGGGAGGATGTGTTTGCGTGCCAGCTGCGGGCGATCCTGCGCGCGAACGATCCAGGCAATATCCGCATCCTGATCCCCATGATCACCTCGATGGACGAGCTCGATCAGACGCGCGCGATCCTGGCTGAGCAGTGTGAACGGCTGGGACTCTCGAAGCTGCCCCCGCTCGGCGTAATGATCGAAACGCCGGCGGCGGTATCGATCGCGGATCACATCGCGACCGTGGTCGACTTCTTTGCGATAGGCACGAACGATCTCGTGCAGTACGTGCTGGCGATGGACCGTGAGAACGAGCGGATCGCGGCGTCGTACGACGCATTCCACCCGGCGGTGCTCGCGCAGATAAGGCGAACCAGTGACGTAGCGCGAGCGGCCGACATCGGGTGCTCCGTATGCGGAGAGCTGGCGGCGAACCCCGTCGCTGTGCCGATCCTGATCGGGATGGGCATCAGCGAGCTGTCGATGACTCCGTTCTCCATTGCGCTCGTGCGGCAAATCGTGCGGGCCCTGGACACGGAGAAAGCCGAGCACCTGGCGCGAAGCGTTGAAGATTGCGCGCGTGCGAGCGAGGTTCGAGAGAAGCTCTGGCGCGCGTTCGTCAAGATGGGTTTGATCGACGACCGTGACCTGGGTCCTGTGATACGACGTTTGCTCGCAGCGCGCAGATCCGAACGAAGATCGACCCCACCAGAGCGATCGGGTATGCTCCCTTCGTGATCTGGAGTGGGCGCCGTGGCATCTGCAGGCACGAACGCTAAGCGTGCTCATGCGAGGCTGGCAGAGTACCTCGCGCAACACGGTCTGAAACAAACCCGACAGCGGGAAGCCATTATGAAGGCCTTCCTGTCCGGGGAAGGTCACTTTACCAGCGAAGAGCTCTACGAGCGCGTGCGGAAGGTGAACCCCGAGATCGGCGCGGCCACTGTTTATCGCACGCTCAAGCTGCTATGCGATGCGGACATCGCAAACGCGATCCATCTCCGGGATGACGTCACCCTCTATGAGCGGGCGCAAGCGCACCATGACCATCTGGTCTGCCTGAGCTGCGGGGAGATCGTCGAGTTCGAGTGCGATGTGATCGAGAAGCGGCAGCTCAGGATCGCGGAAGAGCATGGCTACCGGATGGTCCGGCACCGGCATCACCTCTTCGGGTACTGCCGGGCCTGCCAGGAAAAGGGCTTGGACTCCGCCTGAGGCCCCGTCCTCAAATGGTATTGACATTCAATATCATCTGACGCACCATCAGTTTTCAGCGCGGGCCCCGGAACTCGCCGAAAGCTCGCGCGGAGAACTCAGGGCATGCTGGTCTGCTTCTGCAATGGGGTCTCGGATCGGAAGATCCGGCGTCTGGTGCGCGAGGGCGCATCCAGTGGGCGTGAGGTGGCGCGCGCCTGTGGGGCGGGCGCTAGCTGCGGCAGTTGTCGCCGGGCTGTTCACGCCCTGGTCGAGGAGACCCTCAGCGCGCTCGATGCGAGCCCGCCCGAGGCCGCCCGCGCCTATTCGCGCGACTCGATTGCCCCCCTGCCCGCTTAGGGAAAGGCCAGTTCAGGAGACGAGCGGCTTCCGGAAGGCGGGGCTGGCTGCATGAGCCCCGCCGGGCTGAAGCAGCATCTGCTGGAGGAGCTCCTGCCCCTCTGGTACGAGCACGGCATTGATCGCGAGCGTGGAGGATTCCATCCGCAGCTCGCCCGGGGCCTGCGCCCCGGCCCCCGGGACTACAAACGGCTGGTCTCACAGACGCGCCAGATCTATGCCTTCAGTCAGGCGGCGCTGCTGGGCGCTCCCGCCTGGGCGCGCGAGGCGGCCGCCCACGGCTTCGAGTTTCTGAACGCTCGGCTCTGGGACGCGCGCCACGGCGGGTTCTTTCTCACGACCGAGCTCGACGGTCAGCCCCGGGACCGGCGCAAGGACAGCTACGCGCACGCCTTCGTGCTGTTTGCCATGGCCTACTACTACCGAGCCACCCGGGATGAGGAGGCTCTGAGCATCGCTTCACGCACGCTCGACCTGCTCGAGCAGCATCTGGCCGACCCGGTCCACGGTGGTTTCCTCGAGAGCGCGAGCGAGAGCTGGGAGCCGCTCAGTGCCGTGCGGCGCCAGAACCCGCACATGCATCTGCTGGAGGCGTTCCTGGCCCTCCACGGGGTCACCGAAGAGCCTCGCTACCTGGAGCACGCGCACGCTATCATCCGCTTGCTGGAGGAACGCTTCCTGGACGCGGAGCAGGGCTGCCTGGGCGAGTACTTCACGGATGACTGGAAGCCCTATCCGGATGCCCGGGGGCAGGTGCTCGAGCCGGGCCACCACTTCGAGTGGGTCTGGCTGCTGCACGGGTACGCCGCCCGGAGCGGGAGCGATGCAGTGCTTGGCCATGCCGATCGGATCTTCCGTTTCGGCTTCCAGTGCGGGATCGATCCGGACGACGGTGGCGTCTTCGACGAGATCAACCGCCGACGGGAGGTCGTGCGCGACACCAAGCGGCTCTGGCCGCAGACGGAGCTCATCAAGGCGCTGGTGGCGCGCTACGAAGCGCAGCCCGAGGCTGAGACGCGAGCGCGTCTACAGCAGGCGCTCGACTATTGCTTTACGCGCTATGTGGATCCCACCCACCACGGCTGGAACGACCACATCACCCGCGCCGGAGAGGTCTTCTCCGAGTACATGCCCGCCACCAGCGTCTACCACGTTACGCTTGCGCTCAGCGAAGTGATCCGGGTTCTGGAGTCGACAGAGGCACCCTGAGGCACGCACGCGGTCGCGTGCCGTGCCGGCAGGCGGGCGAAGCTCGCCGCTACCCGGGCAGTCAGACGGCTGGTCACGGTAGGAACTGATCCGGGTTCTGGAGCTTCCGTGGCAGGTACTCGTCGAGCACGTAGTTGAGGCCCCACTTCGCCAGGGCCTGCTGCTCGGCGCGCACACCCATCTTGATGAGCTGCTCCAAGGCCTGGCGCCACCTGGGCTGACTTTTGAAGAAGGGGTCGTTCTTGAGCGCGTCCTTCGCACGCTTGACGTCGACCTCCTTGAGCGGATGCGTGGGCAGATCGTAGTCGACGATGTCCTGCGGGGTGACGCCCAGGAACCTCGCGCTGGGCACGCAGAAGAACTTGTTGATGTGTGCGGCCGAGCCCGAGCCCACCTTGATGGTGCGGTAGATGTTGGCGATTCCGTAGGGATCGCAGTCGACAAAGGCGTAGACCGGTAGGCCCTGCTCGTCGGCCAGTCGGCGTACGAAGCGGCGTACGGCCCGTGTCGGCACCCCGCCCATCTCCACCAGCACGCAGTTCGAGCGCTCCCAGAAACGATGCGACTGGAGGCGCTGGAACATGCCACCGGTTTCGATGAGCAATATGAAGTCCGCGCTGGTCTCGAATCCGAGCTCCTCGACGGAAGAGGGAATCGAATAGGATCCCGAGCCGAATGCCGTGCAATCGATCCGCGCCTCACGGCCCGTGCTGTCGCGGTCGGTCACTATGAGCGGACCCGATACGGAGCCGCCGTGCTCCTCCGGGTAGAAGCGAAGCTGCTCGCGGGAGACGGAGTCGATGCTGAAGAGCGCCTCGATATCGTCCATCACGCTGTCCGACTCGGGCTGCTCGTCGAACTTCGCCTCCCCCCAGTTCTTCGAGATGTAGTAGGCCTCCCGCTTGGTGGCGAAGTCGTTGTTCCCGACCAGTTCTTTCGAGAGCGCCATCATCCGCAGCGTCTGGGCAAAGTTCTTGACCGTGTTCACGCTGAGCGTGCGCACCTTGCTCTGTCGGCCGATCTCGAGGTAGCCGCGTTTCTCATCGTAGGAGACATTGGAGAGCGCGCGTACCGGGAACTTGAGGTCCGGGCGCATGCGCTTTAGGATCGTTCCGTGTACGCGCTTCGCCGTGTTTGTGATGGACTCCATGGTCTCGGCGTCTGTGGCGTGGATGCGCGCGTGGGTCTTGGGAGCCGACTTTCGTGCCGTCTTCTTGATGGTTTTTGGGGGTGCCTTGCGTGCCGTTTTTTTGACGGACTTGGGCGGCGCCTTGCGCGTGGACTTCTTGCGCTGTGCCATTAGAGCTTCCGACTCCGTTCGAGTACCTCGGTGAGTATCTTGATGGTGTTCTCGCGCTCCGCGTCCGAGTGCTCCAGAATCTCCTGCAGAGCAATCGCGACATGCGGAATGTACTTCTGGATATAGCTGTGCTTCTTGAGCTCGTCATGCTCCCGGCGTCGGCGACGAAGGAACGTGTTCAGGCGTCGCCCCACGTCCTGGAGTCCGAGCTTGATCTCCTTGATGATCTCGGGATAGTGCGCGATCGCCTCCTTCGACTCGGACGTGAAGGGGACCCAAACGCTCGCTATGTGGACCATGATCACGAGCGCGCCGATGGGCAGCGCCCCCCTGGGCTGCTGTAGACCGTACTTCTTCCAGTCGGTCGTGGTGGTTGCGCGAGTGATCGCACAGGCGCCCTGCTGGTACTGGAGCGGGACGCGGTTGGCGTAGCGGTAGACCGTGGCCGGATCTTCGCCCGAGAGCTCGCCCCCGTAGGCCAGCGCCACCTCCACCAAAAAGGGATTGCCGCGGTACACCGCGGGTCGTCGTGTCACGGCGGTGGCGAAGTCGGCGGGGTGGATCGCCCGAAGAGCCTTTTCCAGCAGGTCCTCCCCGATGGGCGCAATGCAGTCGGTCGGGGGCGACATGATTTTGGTCGCCGCGATCGTCTTGTGCAGTGTCTCTGCCTGGGAGCGGCTGAGGTTGGCGGGCCGGGTCTTGGGCGAGATGCCCGCCTTCTCCGCGATCTCCTGCGCCAGGCGGCTGGAGACGCGGCTAAACTCCGAGGCCAGGAAGCCGGGCAGGTTGCGCGACTTCGACTCCCGCAGCCATTGCATCAGCACCCCGAGCTCCACGCCGTAGGGATGCGGCTTGATCTCCGCCGTCGCGGGCGGCAGCTCGTCGGTCACCCGCTCGTAGACGATAACGTCTTCGTCACGATCGCGATGCGGGGGGAAGTAGCGCAATGTCGCATGTGGGTTGGCGAGGGAGATCTGGCGGATGTAGTTGTCCACCGAGTGCTGCCCCTTGCGGTATTGGGCCTCCAGCTCGATCTCCACGCTGGTCCCGCGCTCCCGGTCCCACTCCACGCTGTCTTGATGTTTGATAGCCGGCTGGTTCTTCTGGGTGTCGATCGCGATCTCGAACAGGTTGGCCGGCTTTTTCGGGGAGATCCGGGAGATCACCCGCACCGGGTGGCCCGTGGTGAGCAGCCCGTACATACCGGCCGCGCTCACGCCGATTCCCTGCTGGCCGCGGCTCATCTTGAGCCGGTGGAATTTAGAGCCGAAGAGCAGCTTCCCGAAAACCAGCGGCACGTTCTTGGCAACGATGCCGGGGCCGTTGTCGATACAGGTCACACGGAAGCGATCCTCGGCGAGCTGGTCGACCCGGATCTCCACGTCGGCCAGAATGCGGGCCTCGTCCGTCGCGTCGAGCGAGTTGTCGACCAGCTCCTTGATCGTGGTGAGCAGCGCCTTGCTGGGATTGTCGAAGCCGAGCAGGTGTCGGTTCTTGGCGAAGAACTCGGACACCGAGATATCGCGCTGGCTGTGTGCCATGGTCTCGGCCGAGACCGGCGAAGGCTCCCTCTTCTTGCCCCCGCGCGGAGGGGCGCTCTTGCGAACGCGCGCGGCGCGTTTCAAGGGCTTGCCCTTGGTCCCTCGCGGCGCGGCCGCCGAGCGGGAGTTTGCGGCAAAGAGGAGCCCTTGCTTTGGTTTGGACATCTGGTTGCGTCCCCCCGAAAAGAACGGGGGAGGGTAGCGTCAGCTGACTCGAACGTCCGCTCCCAGGAAGTTCCCGATCAGCTTGATCTGGCCCGAGTTAATGAGGTGGGTGACAGTGGCGACCACCTCCGCCTCGGTCTTCGCGGACTCCGCCACCGCCGCTACGAGATCGAGCAGCGTCGTCACCCGCGCTTTCTGGGACGTGGCTTTTAGCTTTTCGAGCGTACGAACGGCCTGTTCCACGAAACGAACTCCCTTCGACAGCGTCTCAACTGTTGCTAACTGGTCTAGCATCACGCGTGCCAAGCTCGGACCGTTGCAGGCCGGGTATCTAACTCCTCGTGACCGCTCCGGAACTCCGTAATGGCGGGCTTTGCGCAAGGCGGCGCCTGTGGACGCGTGGCGTCGGTCGGGTGACGGAGCTTGTCAACTCCTTGGCGCTGCAGCAGCTTCTGCATGCTGCAGATTGGGACGCAGGAGACGTTCGTGGCATTCAAGCGCGTGGCAGCGGTGACTGAAATTCCCGAGAGCCGTGGTCTGCGCGTGCGGGTGGGCGAGCTGGAGATTGGCCTGTATCGGGTGGGCGAGGGCTACTGCGCCATGGACAACGTCTGCCCGCACGCCGGCTACCCCCTGTGCGACGGCGAGCTCGAGGACTCGACCATCATGTGTCCGGGCCATGGCTGGGTGTTCGACGTACAGACGGGCCTGGCACCGGGCGAGGTCGAGGAGACGCCGCTGGTGCGCTACCCGGTGCGCATCGAGGGCGACGATCTCTGGATCGATGTCGATGAGCCGCTGAAACCCTAGTCTGAATTTCCCAGTCTAGAAGCTGTCCTTCATCGCGCGGATGTGGCCGAGGATGGTGACCGGGTCGGGGTCGCTGGCGGGGTGAGCCTTGCGCACGCTCTCGATGATCTCGGGAGAGTCCAGGCGCATGAAGGGGTTCGTGGCCTTCTCCTCCCCGATCGTGGAGGGGATCGAGAACTCCGCCTCGGTGGCGTCGTGCCAGTCGGAAGCCACCTTGGCTCGCCGGGCGCGCACCCACTCCATCTTCTTCTGGGTGGCGGCGTTGTTCGGCTCGACACTGAGCGCGAAGCGCAGGTTGCTCTCGGTGTACTCGTGGCCGCAATAGACCCGGGTCTCGTCCGGTAGACGGCCGAGCTTCAGATTGAGCGCCTCGTGCATCATCTTCGGATTGCCCTCGAAGAGCCGGCCGCAGCCTGCGGCGAAGAGCGTGTCGCCGCAGAACACCGCGTCCGGGAAGACGTAGGCGATATGACCGCGGGTGTGGGCTGGAATGAAGATCACCTCGGCCTCGAGCTGGCCCACTTTGATCCGATCGCCCTCCTCGAGCCCGTTGGTGAAGCCGGGGATACGCTCCGCGTCGGAGGCGTGACCGAAGACGGGAGCCTGGTAGCGTTGCGCGAGCTCCGGGTTGGCGGCGCTGTGGTCCCAGTGATGGTGCGTGGAGAGCACCTTGGTCAGATTCACCCCCAGCGCGTCCACGCGTGCAACCACGGGCCCGGCTTCCGGCGCGTCTACCGCGGCGGCCTCGTTTGTGGCCTCGTCGATGATGAGGTAGGTGTAGTTGTCGCCCAGCGTCGGGATTCGTTCGACTCGCATTGGCTCCCCTTTCCGGTAGCGTGGAGCCGCCTATTCTAACGACTGGGGCTGCGGCGGAAGACGACCTCGAGGTCGGGGCAGACGACTTTCCTGAGCTTGTCGGTGATCAGCGCCCGCAGCTCCGCCTCGAGCTCGGGCGTGACCTGGAGCTCCAGCTGCAGCCCCTCCACCCAGATGATCTCCACGCGGCTGCCCGCTGGCAGCTTGGGCACGATTCCCCCGTAGAGCGCGCCCTCGATCTGGCGCTGGGTCTCACTCTGGCAGAGCGCCCGATTCTGGCTGCGCAGCTGCGCCGAGATGGGCTCGCCGCGTGCCTCCGCCAGCAGCTCCTCGATCTCGGGGTGGCAGGTGTAGCAGCCGGTTCCGGCCTGGAGCGCCTGCTGGATCTCGGCGACCTGGGTCAGACCCTGGGCGCGGATCGCCTCTGCGATGCGGAGGCTCGACACCCCGAGACAGCGGCAGATGAGCCGGGGGCTGTCAGCGTCGCCGGGCGGAGAGGAGGGCATTTCCTCTCTATCGGAGGCGTGGGAGCCAAGTTCAGCCTGAGGCGTCGGGGCTGAGCACGGGCCGAGCTGGTGGGCCATTGGCGGCCGCAGTAGGCCAGCGGGTGAGATATCCAGGCTAGTGCCCTGTGCCAGAAGTTCGCTCGCATGCTCGACGCCCGCTGCATCCACGCTCGCGGCGTTGCACTCGCTCGCCGAAGCTACGGATTCGCCTCGTTCGCGCGCCTTGCGGGCGCGGCGCCTCGGACGCCAGAACCGCGTCGGAACTTCAGGAACAGGGCACTAGAGCAGCGAGAGCTGGACTGCGTCCTCGGCGGGCGGGCGCGGCGTCGTTGCCTGGGAGGGGGTAGCCGGGACGGCGTGGAGGGAGCCGGTCGGCTCAGGGGGCGGCGTCCGCTCGCTCGATGCATTGCCAGCGTCCGAAGCGGGCAGCAGGGCGCTGGGGCAGATCTCGCGGTAATCGCACCAGCGGCAGAGCGGCCCCGGATTGGCGGGGTAGCTGGAGCTTGCCTCGATCTGGTCGATCAGCTGGATCGTGCGCGCGCCGAGGTCCTCGAGCTGCTCCCGGGTGCGGCGCAAGCGCAGGGTCTTATTGAAGACCAGGTAGTGCCAAACCAGCTCGATGCGCTCGCTGTCGGGAAAGCTCTGCTCGATCCCGATCTGATACAGGGCGAGCTGGCGGTCCTTCTCGAGCCGGCTGAGGGGCGGCAGGAAGCCACTCGTCTTGTAGTCGTGGATCTCGTAGGTCCCGTCGCTCTGCCGGGTCAGACGATCGATGATCCCACGCATGCGGTAGCGGCCCTCTGGATCCAGCTGAAACGAGATCGGCTTCTCGAGCGCCACCGTCTGGCCCTCCTCGAAGGGATAGTGGCTGCGGTAATAGTTCTCGAGGCAGCGCTCCCCCTGCTGCAGGTAGTGCCCAGGCTCTCGCTCCGTGCGCACGATTCTGATCTTGTCGTGCCAGTGCAGCTCCCAGTCCTGGGCGAAGCGCTTCTGGACCTGGGACAGGCTGGGTGGCCGCCCATGTCTTCCCAGGTGGTGGTAGAGCCGCTCCAGGATTTCGTGGACCCGCTTCCCGAGGAAGGCCTCGATGCCCTCGCCCTCCACCTCGATCTTCTGGATGTAGCGGTACTCGAACTGCTGTGGGCAGTTCTCGAAGCTCGAGAGCCTGGAATGGCTGTACTGGACCAACGATGTTCCGAGCGGAGGAATCGGGGGAGGCCGGCAGTATGCAGATCGCAGGCAGCTCTCGTCAACCGAGGCGCAGCGTCGAAACAAAGCAGGCGCTGCGTGCATCCAAGCGCTGTTTTGAAATTCCCGCCCCTGGGCCGTAATCTAGCCATTGCGGGGGTAAGGAGTGTCCGAGATGGCGAACCACATCCAGCCGGTGGCGCAGCGGCTGAAGGAGCAGCGGGCCAAGAACGATCCCGTCAGCGAGGCGCGCAAGAACCGGGGCCAGAATCCGGAACGCGTGCTCGAGGCGCTCGAGAAGCTGCGTGAGGTGCTTCTCGACCAGACACCCAGCGAGGAGCTGGAGTGTGATCTCGAGGTGGCCCACGGGCTCGCGCGTGGCCTGATTGGACCGGAGAAGGCCAACCACCTGATCGAGTGCCTGCCGGAGATTCGCCACAGCATCGCCATGGACGTGGAGGCCGCCTTCCATGGCGATCCCGCAGCGAATACGTATGCCGAGGTCATCGCGGCCTACCCCTCGGTGCTGGCCGTCTCCACCTATCGCATCGCACACCCTTTCTACGAGCTGGATGAGCTGGTAGCGGCCCGCATCATGTCGGAGAACGCCCATCGCCGCACCGGCATCGACATCCACCCGGGGGCCTCGATCGGTCGCCACTTCTTCATCGATCACGGCACGGGCGTCGTGATCGGTGAGACCACGGTCATCGGGGATCGCGTGAAGCTCTATCACGGTGTCACCCTGGGCGCCTTCTCGAACCGGGAGGGACGCTCGGACAAGGGGAGGAAGCGCCACCCGACGCTGGAGGACGACGTCACGATCTACCCGAACGCCACGATCCTAGGAGGGGAGACTGTAATCGGAAAGGGCGCCGTCATCGGTGGCAACGCCTGGCTGACGCGCTCGGTAGAGCCCAATACCATGGTCCGTGTCGACCCGCCCCAGATGAAGCTGCGACAGGAGCGGGACGACCCCGGAGAGGATTACGACATCTAGGCCTCGGCCTCGCGCAGGCGCGCCAGCGCCGCGTAGGCGTAGGTGAGCGCCAGCGCGCGGTGCGGCCGCCAGCGTTCGGCGAATGCTCGCATCTCCTGCTCCGTGGCGACCTCTTTGCGGCCGAGCAGACCTTGGGCCAGGTACTTCACCACCCCGAGATCCCCTCCGGGGAACGCGTCCGGGCGTGCAAATCCCCGCATGAGCGTGATCTCGGCCGTCCAGCGGCCGATCCCCTTGAGCGCGGTGAGGCGCTCGATCAGCTCCTCGTCGGGGAGCTGCTCCAGCTCGGCCTCCACCAGCTCGCCCCGCGAGAAGGCCCGGGCCAGCCTGAGCAAGGTCTCGGCCTTGGCCCGCGAGAGTCCGAAGCGACGCAAGCGTGCGGGCGTCTCGCGCGCCACGCGCGCCGGGCGGGGAAAGGCGATGTACGTCTCGCTCCCGAAGCGGGCGCGGCGTCCGAAGCGCAGCGCCAGATCACGCCGGATGCGGTAAGCCAGCGCGAGGTTCACCTGCTGGGAGAGCACCGCCGTGACCAGCGCCTCCCAGGGATCCGGATAGCCCGAGACGCTCAGACCGCGCGCGCTGCGGATCACCGGACCGAGCAGTGGGTCGTTGCGGCGGGCCCGGTAGAAGGCCGGGATCGCGGCGCGAGCGCCGAGGGCTCGTTCCGCCAGCCGGGTGGCCGCGTTCCGGGCGTCGCGTGCTGCCGCGTCTTTTCCGCGCAGGCGGACCTCGAGCAGCGCGCGCGAAGGGGGGCCGAGCTGACGCACCGAAACCAGCAGTAGACGCCGTCCCACGGGCAGCAGCCGACGATAGGTACCGTCCTCGACGAGGTCGACCACCTCAGGGAAACGCTGGAAGCGCGCCAGCGTGCGCTCCAGCGAGTACGGGCGTACCGGTCTCAGGTTGAATCGACTCTGCTCTGCCACCGTCGCTTGATCTTAGCGGGTACGTCGCCGCCAGAGGTACACTTAGCGCATGGACCGTGAGGAGCTGCTCTATCTCTCAGACCTCAACCTGGCGGAGTCGGCCCGCGAGTGGGCGCGCGGATCGGGGGGAAGCATCGTCGAGGAGGCCGGCTCGCTGCTCACCGCGGGACCGCTCGCGCACCCGATCCTGAACAATGCCGTGCGGACCGAGCCGAGCCTGGATGCCGGTGAATTCATGCGGCGTACGGCCGAGTTCTACGCGCGCTGTGGACACGGCTACTCGCTCACCCTCGCGCAGCACGGCCAGAACTCGGATCTCGTAAAGGCCGCCCGCGAGGCGGGGCTCTCCAGCATTCTCCGTATGCCGGCGATGCTGGTCGAGGCGCCGCTGCAGCAGGTTCCCGTACCGTCGGGCGCGGAGCTCCGGCGCGTGGTCGATGCCGACGGAGTCGAGGATTTCCGGAAGGTCGCGGCCGAAGCCTGGACCACCTATGGCATTCCGCCCGAGGTGACGGCCACGGTGTTCTCGAACGACGCGACCCTTTTAGCCCCCCACGTAATCGCCGTGGTGAGCTATATCGAAGCTACGCCGCTGTGCGCCGCCCTGGCACTGCTCAGCCATGGGATCGCGGGTATCTACTGGGTCAGCAGCGTGAGCGGAGCCCGAGGTCGCGGGCTCGGCGAAGCCTGCACGCGCGTGGTGACGAACGCGGGGTTCGACCTGGGCGCACGCGCGGTCTCGCTCCAGGCCAGTCCCATGGGGGACGCGATCTACCGTCGCATGGGCTATGTGGAGCTCTCGAACTACCACATGCTCTGGTCCCCGCCGCCCGACCCCGCGTTGACGGCGAAGGAGGGCGCATGAGAGGCGTTAGCCGACGGTGGGCATCTGCGGGCGGGTCCGGCCCGTTGCTGTTGCTGTGTGCTCTGGCTGTGGCGTGTGGCGATGCCCCAACGCGTGCGCCACGCGAAGTGCGCGCGGAGATCTCCTGGCTCGAAAGCGTGCGTTCGGAAGCGCCGCGCTCAACGACGGCCCCGAATCAGCCCAAAATCTGGGCCCTGCTCATCAACGGGGGCGGGCGGCCGGCGATCAACTACCAGTCCCATCTTCTGCACGTCCGCGAGCTGGCGCAGCTGCTCATCTCGAGCGGCATCCCCAAGCAGCGGATCGTGGTCTTCTCCAGTGACGGCTCCGACCCGGAGCCCGACCTTGCCGTGCGCGACCTGCAGGCGGATCCGGACTTCTGGCTCATCGAAGGCTTGCCGCTCGGACGCCAGCTCGCACCGCGGCTTCGCTACGAGAACTCCAAGCTCGAGGACCTGAGCATGCGACCCGCGACGCTGGAAGCGCTGGTCAACTGGGTCGAGCAGGAGGGCCAGCAGCTCGAGCCGGGCGACACCCTGTTTGTCTATGTCACCGACCACGGCAAGAGGAACCCCAAGGATGTCCACAACAACTCCATCGTGCTCTGGGGCGACGAGCTCTACGTGGACGAGTTCAAAGGCCTGATCGCCGCGCTGCCCGAGCAGGTGCGGGTCGTCTCGCTGATGTCGCAGTGCTACTCGGGCGCGTTCGCCAATGCCATGTACGACCTCGATGAGCCGGACCGGACCTCGGGCAACGTCTGTGGCTACTACTCCTCGAGCAGGGAACGGCCAGCCTATGGCTGCTATCCGGAAAACCGGGGTAAGCACAACGTGGGCCACTCTTTTCGTTTCTTCGAGGCACTCCGGATCCATGGCAACCTGGCGGATGCGCATGGCAGGGTGCTGCTGACCGATCGCACCCCGGACGTGCCTAATCGAACCTCGGATCAGTTTCTGGAGCGGATCCTGAGCAGGGAGGCGGCCCGACGCGGGCTGGAGACAGCCGACTTCATCGACGAGCTGCTGCAGGAGGCTATGCGGAACGAAGCCCGGTACGCGTCGGAGTTCGTCAAGATCGATCATATGGGCCACGCCTTCGGGTCGTTCAGCCCCCGTTCCCGGCGCGAGCTCAGCCAGCGTGCACGCGAGATCCCCGGGCTTGGCAAGCAGCTGAAGAGCTACGCACGCCGTTGGGAGGTGGCGCTGCTGGACCTGAAGCGCGAGAACCTGCGCAGGTTTCTCGAGGTCTATCCGTCCTGGAAGGACGAGATGGACTCGAAATTCCTGAGCGCTCTGGAACCTGACGAGCAGCGGCGTTTCACGCGCGCTCTGCTCGCGGACCTCGTGTCCTTCACCCGCCTCGACCTCGACATAAGCGATCGCCTGCACGCCCTGAAAACCATCGCGGACGAGTCCAAGACCGCGAGCTACCGCATGGACGTGCGCCGCGGAGCCATTCTGAGAATCCGGGCTCTGCTCACGCGGATCGCGGGCCGGGTCTACCTGGAGCGTGGGGGCGAGGCAGCGTTGCGCGCTGAGTTCGAGGGCCTGGAGACCTGTGAAGCTCTGGCTTTCGCGACCGGGCAGGATCCGACCTCGAGGGCGCGTGCCCTGCCTCCTCCTTTCCCGCCCTTGGTCGAGGAGAGCGAGCTTCTGGAGAACGTCCTGCCTGGCTGGCTGGGAATCGAGTTCTCTCCGCTAAAGCCCCGACGCCGGGAGCGACTCGATCTCGAGCGCGGTGCTGTACACGTGAACAAGGTCATTCCCGATTCGCCTGCCGAGGAGGCTGGACTCCTGGAGCAGGACATCATCATCGGTCCCCCGGAGGCTGCCTTTGTGGAGCCCCATCAGATCCGCGAGTGGATCATGACCTCGGTGGTCGGCGAGGAGCGGCGGCTCGTCATCCTGCGCCAGCGGGCCCGCATGACCGTGGTTGTTCGCGTCGGGGCCGCACCCATCTAGCAACGATGCGCTAGCCTGGCGGCCGGCGTCTGCTTTCCAGTGGAGAAACTTGCGTGGATCCCCAGGGCATCGACCGCAAGCTTGCTGCGATCCTGAGCGCTGACGTCGCGGGCTACGCTCGCCTCATGGCTGCGGATGAGGTGAGCACCCTCCAGACGCTCACCTCCTACCGCGGGCAGATGATGCGGCTGGTCCAGCAGTACCGCGGACGTGTAGTGGACTCGCCCGGGGATAACCTGCTGGCCGAGTTCCCGAGCGCGTTCGATGCGAGCCGCTGCGCGGTCGAGATGCAGCGCGCCCTTCAAAGACTCAATGCCGACGTGTTGCCCGAGCGCCGCATGGAGTTCCGCATCGGATTGCATCTCGGCGACGTGATGATGACGGGCGACCGGATCTATGGGGACGGGGTCAACATCGCTGCCCGCCTCGAGGGCCTGGCGGAGCCGGGCGGGATCTGCATCTCGACCGGTGTCTACGAGCAGGTGCGGCGAAAGCTGCGCGTAGCATACGAGGACCTCGGTCAGCAGTACGTCAAGAACATCCCCGAGCCGATTCACGTCTATCGCGTCCGCTGGGACCAAGCATCCGACAGCTCGCAGCCCACGAGTCCGGCTCCTCCCCGCAGCGACCTGCTGGCAGGCCTCTCGGGTCGGCCCGATGTCGCGGTGTTCGTGGTGCCGGCGATCTGGGTTCTCTATGTGGGAGTCGGGCTCGAAATTCTCTTCATGATCAGCCCATTCGCCCTCTACTACTACTCTGCCTACGGTCCCTCGCTCAATCTCTTCCACGGCTCAAGCGCGACCGCCTGGCTGACCGACTTCTTCCTGCCGCACTTCTCTCATACGTCGAGTCCGTGGCTCGATCAGACCCTACACGTGGGAGGAATTCTGGTGGTCGCGGGCGCGCTCGTGTTTCTCGTCGGCTTCGTTCAGGTCTATGGCTCGAAGCTGCTCGGAAAAGGCGCCGTCACGGGCGGGCTCTACGCCTTCACCCGCCATCCGCAGTACCTGGGCCTGGCCATCCTCGGGCTTGGAACGCTCCTGATCTGGCCGCGCTTCCTGGTGCTCGTCGCCTACGTCACCATGCTCTTCCTCTACGGCCTGTTGGCGCGCTGGGAAGAGCAACGCTGTCTGGCGCAGTTCGGCCCCAGCTACCGCTCCTACCAGGACCGAGTCGGGAGCTTCTCCCCGGTCCAATACCTGTCGCGTCTTCTGCCGGCTTCGGGAGTCAGGAGATTCGTCGCCGGCCTGCTGCTGTATGTGGGGGTGCTGGGCGCGGTCGTTGCCGGCGGGTATGGGCTGCGTGACTACTCGCTATCGAAGCTCTCGAGCCTGTTCACCCAGAACATGGCCGTGCTCTCGCCCGCGGTGCTCGACGAGCAGGAGCTACGGGCAGCGCTGACGGTGGCCACCTCGGACGGCCGAGTCTCGAAGCAGCTGCGTCCGGCGAGCGCGCGTGGGAAGCTACTCGTCTACGTCGTGCCGCTCGATTGGCAGCTTGCCGATCTTCCCATGGAGGTGCCCGATCCTGACGGCCCCCGCGGCCATTACCAGCCGCGCGACTTCGATCGCAGCCTCTACAAGGTGCTCTTCACCCGGGTCCGCACCCACCACCCCGAGGCCACGGGGGAAGACATCGTGAAACAAGCCTACGGACGCGATCCGATCGTGCTGGTCAAGGTGGATACCAGGCGCCGGCGCATCATCGCCATCGAGAACACGCCGCCCCACGTGCGCTGGGGCGACATCCCGACTCCGCTTTTCTAGCGCTTTGTGGCCTCCCGCACGCGCTCGAGATGTCGGGCCAGCGCGGGTCGCTCGGAGAGCAGCTGGTTGAACTCGGGTGTGGGCCCCGAGAGACCGGTGTGGAGCATGCCGCCGACCGAGAGGTCCGCGCGGCTGAGCTGATCGCCGAAGAAGTAGGGGCGAT